>NZ_JBEYTP010000027.1:0-98760 GCF_040643125.1 Micromonospora sp. NPDC047465 | reverse complement strand
CCGCCTTGGCGGTGCGGAACACGTCGGCGTTCTCCAGGTACGCCGAGACGATCTTGGCGCCCTTCGGCTGCGTCTGCCGGGTCGGCGTGGTCCGCCGCGACCGGTGGGCGGAAAGGCGGGGCGCGGCGGCGAGGACGGCCTGGGCGCAGCGGTTCGCGGCGTCCCGGTGGCGGTAGGCCGCCTGTGCCACCGCCCGGCAGGCCATCTGCCGTTCGAACTCACACATGCCCGCCTCGCGGCCGAGCGCCACGGCCCACTGCCGTTCGGGCTCCCGGAGGCCCTGGCTCAGGTGCGCCGCCGATGCCCCGTCGAGCCCGCGCCAGATGTCGTCACCCTGGAAGGACACGGGCACCACCTGACAGAACCGCTGCAACAGCGCTTGGTAGCGCTCGTGCGCCTGGGTGCCCTGCCGCAGGGCGAGCCGGGACGCCGTCTGGACCTGATCCAACTCCTGGGCGTAGCCGGACAGGGCGGCCGCGCAGGCGTCGTAGGCCGTGGTCAGTGTGGCGGCGTCGTCGGGAAGGTCGGCGAGCATGACGTCGAGGACGTCGGCGTAGTCACCCCACAGCCGGAGGCGGGCCCGGTCGGCGGCCACCCCACGCAGCCGCTGGCCGGCCTTGCGGGACTGGTCGGCCTGCTGCCGCAGTCGGTCGGCCAGCGCACGGACCTGTTCCGGTGACCCGGGCGTCGGATCGGTCCGCTGGTCGACGACCAGCCAGTTCTCCATCCGCGGCGATCAGCCGAGCCCGCCGGCGAGGCGGTTGTCCAGGTCCTGGTATTCCCGGACCACCTCGTTGAGGAACGTCGACATGCCCTCCAGGCCGTCGATCATGTTCTGCGCGCCGGTGGACCACTGCTGGTACGAGTCCTGGAACCGCCCGGAGGCGAGCTGCGTCCGGAATTCGCTGCCCACGAGTTGGTCGATCATGGACTTGAGCGCCTGGAGCCGTTGGGTCATCTCCACCTGCCCGGACCTGAGCTGCGACGCCGCCCGCTGCAGCCCGTCGTAGCCGACATTCACATCCGTCATGTGTCGCTCCTTCTGCTGGTGTGGCCGGGTGTCGCGTGGCGGTTCAGCACCTCGTCGAGCGAGAACTGCCCGTCGGCGACCCGGTCGAGCCACCGCGCCAGTTGCCGTAGCGACTCGTCCAGGTCGCGGTGGGACCGTGCCGTGGCATCGGCGAAGCGCTGCAACGAATCCGCCAGCGCGTCGGATCCGGCGAACCCCGGGGCGTCGGGTCGTTGCCAGGTGGCCGCCGCCTCGGACCGGACGGCGTCCAGGCCCCTGGACAGCTGACGCATCCCCTCCGGATCCAGGCTGAAGCGTTCCGCCATCGGTCCTGCCGCCTCCTGACATCCGTCGCCGACCGGCTGTCACCCGGCACCGCCCGATGGCGCCGGATCGGCTGGTGACGCCGGTGCTCCGGCCGTGCTCGGGGCATTGCCGCCAGGGCCGTCCCGGTACTGTCCACAGTGACTCTACGGGCTGCCGGCAAGGAGTGGGTGTGCAGGATTCCCGGTCGTCTCAGCGGCTGGTGGCGGGGCGGTACCGGCTCGCCGAGGTGCTCGGCCGCGGGGGGATGGGAGTGGTCTGGCGCGCGACCGACGAGCTGATCGGCCGGGCGGTCGCGGTCAAGGAGATACGTGCCGACCCGGCCCTGCCGGCCGAGGAGCGCGCGCTGTTCGGGCAGCGGGCACTGCGCGAGGCGCGGACGGCGGGGCGGATCAGTCACCCGGCCGTGGCCGCCGTCCACGACGTGGTGCCCGCCAACACCGACGACGAGGCGGTCTACATCGTGTCGGAGCTGGTGGAGGCGCCGAGTCTCGCCGACGTCCTGGAGCATGCCGGGGCGCTGCCGCCGGCCCGGGTGACCACGATGGCCGTGCGGATCCTCGACGCGCTGGCGGCGGCGCACTCGTCCGGTGTGATCCACCGGGACATCAAGCCCGGCAACATCATGGTGCTGGACGGCGACGACGTGAAGCTCGTCGACTTCGGCATCGCCCAGGCCGACGAGGACAGTCGGCTGACCCGCAACGGCGTGATGGGCTCCACCGGCTACCTCGCGCCGGAGCTGTTCCACGGTGCCGAGCCGACCCCCGCGACGGACCTGTGGTCGGTCGGCGTGACTGTGGTGCAGGCGGTCAACGGCGAGGCTCCGTTCGACCGCGCCTCCACCGCGGCGACGATCCGCGCGGTCCTCCACGACGACCTGCCGGCCGTACGCTGTGACCCGCCGCTGGCCACCGTGATCGTCGGGCTGCTCGCCCGAGACCCGGATCGACGGATGACGCTGGAGCAGGCCCGCGCGCTGCTCGCCGGCGCCGATGCCGGCGCTGACGCCGCGTCCGGCCCGCCGGCCGGCAGCGGAACCAGCGGGCCCATGGCCGGGGCCGCCGACTGGGAGCAGCAGCCCACCACCCTGCACGGGAAGACCGCCCCCGGGGCAGAGCCACGCGGGCCGGTCCGGCTCGCGCCGCCCGACCCGGACGCCGCCTTCCAGGTGTCGCCGCCGCAGTCGATCCGCCGCGCCAACCTGCTGGCTCTCGTGGTCCTGCTGGCGCTTTCCGGATGGGCAAGCTGGATCCTGCTGCACGAAACGCTGGGCCTGCCACTGATCACCGTCATCGTGGCGGTGGCGGCCGTGTGGGCCGTCGGAGCGAGCAGTGTGCACTTCCCGTGGCAGGGCCGGCTGAAGATCACCGAGGAGGCGCTGGTACTCCAGGGCACAGCGGCCCCGACGGCGCAGGGGCGATCCGATGTCGTTTTGGGCTGGGGTGACGTGAGCGAGCTGATCGTGGCTCCCGCCACGGCAGGGTCCGTGGATCGAACGAGGATCACCGTCGGCTTCGCCACCAAAGCCGCGGCCGCCCCGCTCTCCGTGCCGCCGTTCAAGGGCTACCTGCGGCAGCGGGTCAACGACGGTCCGATCTGGGTCGTGGGTGACGTCGTCGCCGACCCCGAGGAGATGGCGGAGACGGTCGAGGCCGCCGTCCCGGACCACGTCACCGTCGCGGACGAGACGGGCGGCGCCGCAGGCGGGGCCGCGGCGACCAACGGTCACGTCGGCCCGCGCCGGGGTGGCCTGGTCCTGTGGATCCTGCTCGTCCTGGGCCTGATCGGCGGGACCTACTACTACCGTGACCAGACCGCGGACCTGGTCACTCTCACCGAGGACGCGACGTCGGTGGTGGCGTACGGGCCGGACGGCACTCTGCTCGGCAGCGCCGCCGAGGACACGATCACCGTGTGGAACGTGGCCACCGGGCATGCCGTCGCCATCCTGTCCGGCCACACCAACGAGGTCACCTCCTTGACCTTCAGCCCGAACGGGAAGTTGCTGCTCAGCGGCGACGACGGTGGGGCCGTCAAGCTGTGGGACGTCAGCACCCAGCGCAACACGGCCACCCTCGCCGTCGACGACAGCGAGTTCCGGATCGTCTCGGCGCGTTTCAGCCCCGACGGCACCGCGTTCGCCGTCGCCGACTACGCCGGGAACGTCGCGCTGTGGCGGCAGGCCAACCTGGGCAGGCCCGTTCCGGTCGATGCCGAGGGCATCGACGTCGGCGTCATCCGGTTCAGCGCTGACAGCCGGATCCTGCTCGGCGTCGACGAGGAGAGAGGCGTCCGGCGTTTCTGGCAGACGACCAACGGGGCCAGCGTCCGCCCTGCCGGCACCTTCGGTCTCATGGCGACCGTCCGGCCCGACAACTCCGTCCTCATCCGGGATGCGGGCTCCGACCGGATCCTGACCACCCTGCGCGGCAACACCTACAGCGTCACCGCCACCGCCTTCGGCCCCGGGGACCTGTTCGCCACGGGCACCTGGGACGACATCCGGGTGTGGCGGACGACGACCGGCCGCCCGGTACGGGTCCTGGGGACCAACCTCTTCCAGTTCAGCGGTCCCGACTGCGATTCGCTGGCGCTGAGCCCGGACGGCAAGACCCTAGCGTGCGGCAGCGACGACGGGCTCCGGCTGTGGATGTTCGGGGCGGAGCGGTGACGATGATCCTCCGGGTGACGGTCCGGGATGCCGGAACGGGGCTCTGCCGGGACGTCGAGGTGATCGCGGAGCCGGGCACGAACGTGGGTTCCCTGCTGTCGGCGCTGCCGGTGCCCGTCGACGGCCGGCCGTGCTTCGTCGGGGCGGTCCGGCTGGACGCCCGCTCGACGGTGGCCGACAGTCCACTGGTGCCGGGTGCGGTCATCAGCGTGGGCGGGCCCGGTCCTGCCGGTCGCCCCGTCGGCTCCGGTGCCGGCGGCGTGCTGGAGGTGGTGGGCGGCCCGGACGCCGGCCTCGCCGTGGCGCTGCCCCCGGGCCGGCACTCGCTCGCCCGGAGTTCCCGGGCCTCCGTGTCGCTGCGCGATTCCGACGTGTCCCGGCGCGGCCACGCTGAGGTGGTCGTCCACGCCGACGGCAGCGCCGAGGTCGCCGACAGCGGTTCCAGCAACGGCACCTTCGTCGACGGCGTGCGGATCACCGGGCGGACGAGGCTGACCCCGCGCGCCGTGCTGCGGGTCGGAGCCGACGAGCTGCGATGGAGCCCCGCCAGGGCTGGCGCCCTGCGGGTGGTGCGCGCCCCGGACGGGCGACTGGACTTCGACCGGGCCTTCGACCCGGCCCCGGTCGTGCCGAGCGTCGAGGTGACCCTGCCGGTCCACCAGCCCGCGGTGCGGGGTTCCGCCACGATGGCCCTGCTCGGCGCGGGGGTGGCCGTGGTGGCGGCGCTCGTCACGCAGCAACCGATGCTGTGGCTGGGCGCCGCCGCGGCCGTCATCGGGTACCTGGTGATGAGCTCGTCGGAGGAGAAGCAGGGCCAGGAGCGGGAGAAGGCCTTCACCGACGCGAAGCAGGCCGTCCAGGACAAGATCACGTCCCAGGTGCGGGAGGAGCAGAAGATCCGTCACCTGCTCGCCCCCGGGCCGACCCGGATCGTCGAGACGGCCACGGGGGAGCGTTCCGACCTGTGGACGCGGCGATCGGATTCGCCGCACGGCCTGACCCTGCGCGTCGGCACCGCCGACCAGCCGGCCTCCGTGACGGTACGCGGGGAGCCCTGGCCCGGCTTCGAGCCCCCGACGGTGCGGGCCGTGCCGGTGACCGTCGACCTGCGGGCCACCGGTGTGCTCGGCGTCGTCGGAGCCGACCAGCCCGTGGCCGACATGCTGCGGTGGCTGCTGATCCAACTGGCCACCCTGCGCGGTCCCGACGACCTGCGCCTGGTCGTGGTCACCGCACGGGACTCCGACGGGCTGGGCTGGACGCGGTGGTTGCCGCACGTCGACGCCGGCGCGGGGGAGGCCGTGCCGTGCTGGATCGGCAACACCGCGCAGACGCGTGCCGCCCGGGTGCGGGAGCTGGGCCGCCTCGTCGCCGCCCGACGCGGTGACCGGGTCGCCGCGCCCCGCGGTCAGCTCGGCACGGAGGTGGTCGTGGTCCTGGACGGCGCTCTCGCCCTGCGCGAGCTGCCCGGCATGGACGTGGTCCTGCGCGACGGGCCGGCGGTCGGCGTGTACGTGATCTGCGCCGACCGGCACAGCATGAACGAGTGCCGGGGCCTGTGCGAGGTGGGCGAACGCTCGGTCAAACTCACCCGCAGTCCGGACGACGCGCCCGTCACCGGCCGCCCGGACGCCCTCGACGACGCGACAGCCGAACGGCTGGCCCGCTCGTTGGCGCCGATGCGTGACCGCGCCACCCTCGCCGCCGCGCAGCACGCCGTCCCGGGCCGGGTCCGCCTGCTCGACCTGCTGGGCCTGGGCGTGCCGACGGGCGACGACGTGCTCGCGCTCTGGGGTGACGGTCGAGGGCCACGCACCCGGGTGGTGCTCGGCGCGGACGCCGGCGGGCCGGTGCACGTCGACCTGGCTGAGCAGGGCCCGCACACGATCCTCGGTGGCGCTACCGGCGCCGGCAAGAGTGTCCTGCTGCAGACCCTGGTCACGGCCCTGCTGCTGGCCAACCGGCCGGACGAACTCAACATGGTGCTGGTGGACTTCAAGGGCGGCAGCGCCTTCCTGCCCTTCGAGCGCTGTCCCCACGTGGTCGCGCTCATCCGTTCCACCGGGGAGACCGTCGCCGACGTCTTCGACGACGCGGCCGCGGCGCGGGTGCTGGCGTCGATACGCGCGGAGGTGAGCCGGCGCGAGTCCCTGCTGGCCTGCTACGAGGGGGAGATCGACCGGTACTGGGAGAAACGTCGCGCGCAGGCGCAACTGCCGCCGTTGCCCCGGCTCGTCATGATCTTCGACGAGTTCGCGCGGGTGCTCGACGCCGCTCCGGACTTCGTCCGGGAACTGGTGAACGTCGCCGCCAAGGGACGGTCCCTGGGCATGCATCTCGTGCTGGCCACCCAATCGTTGCAGGGCAAACTGTCGCCGGAACTGAAGAACAACGTCTCGCTGCGGATCAGCCTGCGCCAGAACGAGGCCGCCGACAGCACGGAGGTGCTCGGCGTGCCGGACGCCGCCGCGATCCCCGGTGCACTCCGTGGACGCGCGATGATCTTCTGCACCACGGCCGAGACCCGGGTGCCGCAGGAGTTCCAGTCCGGCTACCTCGGCGACCCACCGCGCTCCGGCGTCGTCGCGGCCTCCGTCCGTGCCCTCGAACGGGCCGACCTGGGCATGCCGCGCGCCGTCGAGAGCACCCGCCCCGGGGACGCCGCGACCGACCAGGACCTGGCGATCGCCGCCGTCGAGGAGGCCACCCGCACAGCGGGGCTGTCCGCTCCGTTCCGGCCGCTGCTGCCCCCGCTGCCCGCGACCATGACCCTCGACGACCTGCCCCGCCGGCAGACCGCCGCCCCGCCGGCCACCGCCGTACCGCTCGGCCTGGCGGACGAACCCGGGCTGCAGGCGCAGCCGGCGGAGTTCCTCGACCTCGCCGCCGCCGACCGGCTGATGGTCGCCGGTGGTCCGCAGTCGGGCCGCACGACGTTCGCCCGGACCCTGGTAACGAGCCTCGTCACCCGATTCGCACCCGACCGGGCGCACCTCTACCTCATCGAGCGCCGACCTGGCGGGCTCGCCGACTACGCCGACCTGCCGCACTGCGGCGGGGTGTTCACCCCGGCGGATGCCGACCGGATCCGCCGCCTGATCACCTGGCTTGACCAGGAGACCAGGCGGCGCGCGGCCCACCGGCCGGGCCCGGGCGACAGCCCACGCCCCCACGTCGTGGTCGTCGTCGACGGCTGGGAGCACTTCGAGGACCACGGCGACCCCGACTTCGTGGAGACCCCGCTGCTCGCCACGCTCCGCGGCGTCGTCACCGCGGGCGCCCCCCTCGGTGTGCACGTCATCCCCCTCGGCGGCCAGGACATGCTCAACCACAAGCTGCCGAGCCTGTACAACCGGCGGCTGCTCCTGCCGTTCCCGAAGGAGGACACCCGGCGCGCGCAGCTGAGCTCCGCGATGGCCAGTCCACCCCCGCTGCCCGGGCGCGCCGTCGACGCCGGCAGCGGCCGACACGTCCAGGTCTGTCAGCCCACGCCGTCCGCCGCGCAACTCGTGGCCGAAGCCGGCGCTGCCGCCCGGGACGTCGACCCGGCCCGGCTGCCCCGACGGTTCCCCGCGCTGCCCACCCGGATCACCGTCGACGAGTTGGCCCCGCCCGACGCACCCCCGAGCGCCACCTGGATTCCCCTCGGCGTCGGCGGGGCCGACAACATCACCGTCGGCGTCGACCTCTTCGAGGCCGGGCCCCACCTGCTCATGGTCTCGGGGCCGCCGGGGGCCGGTCGCACCACCGCCGCCGCCACCGTGGCCCACGGCCTTCGCCGACGGGGTGTGGGCGTGCTCGCGGTCGCGTCGTCCCGGTCGCCGCTATCGCGACTGGTTCCGGACGATCCGCGGGTACGAGTGCTCACCGGAACGGCCATCGCGGACACCGACCTGCGGGCCGCCGCCGCGGCCTTCGCCGACACCCCCTTCGCCGTGATCGTCGACGACGCCGACCAGGTCTCGGTGCTCCCGACCGAGCAGGGGTTCGCCAGCGCGCCCACCCTGCTGGAGGAGATCGCCCAGCCGGCTGCCCGCGGCGGTCGCGCACTCGTCCTGACCGGCGACGCCGCACCCGTGCTCACCGGCTTTCCCAGCCCCCTCGCCCGGCTGATCAACACGGTCATGAACATGGGCACCCGCCTGCTGCTCACCCCCGAGAACCGTGCGACGGCGCTCGCGCACAACGTGGCTCTCGAACCGGACCAGTACTTCACCGATCCACCCGGGCGGGGCTACCTGTCGACCGGTCGGTCGCCGGCTCTGCTGCACCTTGCCGTGCCCGAGGCGGACCAGGCCCGGTAGCGGCAGCCGGCAGCGCCACGACCTCGGTCGCCCGGTCCGCGCCACCCGGCCCGTGACGAACAGGGCGGGGGTGGACGGGCTGCCGCCCGCCACCCCCGCCCTGTTCAGCGGGTCACGCCGCGCGGCACGAGGCGAGCACGCCGACCACGCCGACGCCCGGTTCGCGCAGCGGCAGCCGGGTCGACGCCGCCGGGCACCGCGGCACGGTGAGGTCGTGGACACCCCGCCCGAACGTCGCCGCGGTGAGCTGCCGGGTCGGCTCGTGGTAGCGCAGGTACATCACGGCCGCCGCCGGCAGTTCCCCGCCGAGGGAGGCCCACTCGCCGCCGTTCCACGCCGACACGAACACCCCGACGTCGGTACCGACCAGCAGCAGGCCGTCGGCGGTCGGCACCACGGAGTTGACCGGCGCGTCGGGCAGCCCCCTGCCGATGTCCGTCCAGGTGCGGCCGCCGTCGCGCGTCATCATGACGTGCGCGCGGTCGCTGCCGGAGCGGAACGCGGAGAACGTGGCGTAGGCGATGTTGGCGTCCGTGGGGTGCGCCGCCACCCGGGTCACCCACGTGCCGGGCAGTTGCGCGGGGTCGACCTGGGTCCAGGTGCCCCCGAGGTCGTCGGTCCACCACAGCCTGCCGTCGTCCGTGCCGACGTAGAGCTTGTTGCCGTCGGTGGGGGCCGCCGCGATCGTGGTGATCGTGCCCCACGGGTAGCCCGACGGGTCGTTCGGCCCGCCGCCGGTGAGGTCCGGGCTGATCGCCGTCCAGGTGCGGCCGTTGTCCGTCGACCGGTTGACGACGTTGCCCGCGTAGTACATGACGTCCGGGTCGCTCGGGTCGAACTGCAGCGGGGTGAGCCAGTTGCGGCGGTCCGAGGTCGTCTGGCCGGGGCCGATGGACTGGCGCGGCGCGGCGCCGGCGTTCTCCGAGCGGTAGCAGGAGCCGTACTGGCTGCAGCCGAAGACGATGTTCGGGTTCTCCGGGTGGATGATCACCTGGAGGCCGTCGCCGCAGCCGATAGCGTTCCACGGGCCGCCCACGCCGTTGTAGCCACGGTTGCAGCCGTTGTCCTGGGCGCCGCCGACCTTCAGCGCCGGGTCGGTCTGCGCGACGTCCACGGTGTAGAACTGGGTGTACGGCTCGTACGTGGACTTGACCCAGCCGCTCACCCCGTTGTTGTCGGAGCGGTAGAAGCCGCCGTCGTTGCCGAGGTAGGCCCGGCCCGGCACCTTGGGATCCCAGCGCAGCACGTGCTGGTCGGCGTGCATGCCGCCGACGTTGCCGAAGCTCTGCCCGCCGTCGGTGGAGCGGCGCAGGTTGACCCCGGTGAGGAACACGTGGTCGGAGTCGGCCGGGTCGACGAACAGCTTGCCGAACCACCAGCTGAAGGTGGACTGGGACGCCTGGTTGGCGTTGACCGGGGTCTGCGTCCAGGTGTCGCCGCCGTCGTCGGAGCGGTAGAAGGCGCGGAACGGGCCGAGGGCGGTGCCGACGTACGCGTACAGCCGGTCCGGGTCGCTCGGGGCGAGGGCGAGACCCCAGCGGCCCTGGTCGGCGTCGGTCGGCAGCCCGGTGGTCATCCGCTCCCACGTCCGTCCGCCGTCGTCCGAGCGCCACAGGCTGGAGCCGGGCCCACCGTAGGTGCGCTGGTGCGGCTCGCGCAGGTGGTCCCACATCGCCGCGTACACCCGGTTCGGGTTCTCGGGGTCGACGACGACCTCGGTGGCGCCGGTGGTGGCATTCGGTGGGGCGAGGGCCTGCCGCCAGGTGTCGCCGCCGTCCTCGGAGAGGTAGACGCCCCGCTCGCCGCCCGGCACGAACAGGTTGCCGGCGGCCGCGGCGAAGATCCGGTCCTGGTTTTCGGGGTCGATGGCGAACCGGGCGATGGCGTGGCTGTTCTCCAGGCCGACGCGCTGCCACGTCCGGCCCCGGTCCCGCGACCGGTAGATGCCGTCGCCGCCGAAGGTGATCGAGCCGCCGCCCGGCTGCGCCTCGCCCGTGCCGGCGAAGAGCACACCGTCGGTGGTCATCGCGACCGCGCCCATGCTCTGCGTCCCGCCGTCGGGCCAGGCCGGCTCGAAGGTGGCGCCCGCGTCGGCGGAGCGCCAGATGCCGCCGGAGGCGGCGGCGATGAAGATCTGGTCGGCGACCTGCGGATCGACGGCGATGTCGACCACCCGGCCGCCGATGTTGCTCGGGCCGAAGAAGCGCCACTGCTCCCCGGCGAGGTCGCGGTAGGCGCTGCGGGTGCGGGCGGCGAGCTGGTTCGCCTCGCCGCGGGCCTTCGCGTACTTGGCGGCGGACAGGTCTGTGCTGCCGTCGCTGAGCCGCTGGGCGGTCATCCACTCGGCGGGCAGCTCCATCGGCCCGGTGGGGCTGCTGGTGGCCAGCGACTCCTCGCCGCGGGCCGACGGTATCGAGGTCGTCAACGCGGCCGCCGTCAGCAGCGCCAGGGCTGCTGCCACCGGCAGGACGCGTCTACCTCGGACGAGGGTGGGACTCATGCGGATCTCCCGTCCGTGTGCGGGTGCGACCGAGATCCGGTCGTGCGTCGCACGGTAGACAGCACGGTGACCGGCGTCACCCGGCAACTGTTGGGATTCCGGTCGTCGGGTTAGGACACCTGTCGAGCGCCGTCACTAGCCGCGCTGGAACTCCGGCAGTCCCGCGTCCTCCGAGTCCGGTCCCACCACCGCGGTCAGCGTGGTGCCGTCGGCGCAGAGCGCGCCGGCCCGCAGGTACATCCGCCGCTGCTGCGCCCGGGTCAGCACCTCGGCCTCGAAGACCTCGTCCTCGACGCGCAGCAGCTCGACGTCGGTGCGGCCCTCGTAGTGGGCGCGTACGTCCAGCGGGGTCATCCGGACGGTGGCCTCGACCGTCGTCAGGGCCCCCTGCTCCACCACCGAGGTGACGCGCGCGCCGTCGGGCAGCACCAGGCCGGTGACCCGGGCGTCGACCTCCGGCTCGGTGTCCAGCGGCACCCGGTCGCAACTGGGCAGGTTCGCCAGCATCCCGGGGCCCCGCCCCGTCGCCTGCGGGGCGTCCGTCCCGCCGCAGGCGACGAGCAGCGGGACCGTGGCGGCGACCGCGAACACCCGGAGTCTCACCGCAGCAGGATGCCACCTCATCGCAGCACCCGCCAGCGGCGCACCATCAGCAGCAGGGCGGTGATGATGACCGCCGTGAGCGCCATCAGCGCCGTCGAGATGAGCGCGCCGTAGGCGAAGCCGGAGAACTCGAAGGCCTGGTCGAAGATGTAGACGGGCAGGTAGAGCGTGGCGTTGGCGGGCCGGCCGTCGGTGAGCACGTACGCCGGGACGAAGTTCACCTGGAGGGTCAGGATCGTGTCCCGGACCGCCAGCAGCACCAGCACGGGAGCCAGCAGCGGCAGCGTGAGCCGGCGTAGCTGGCCGAACGGGCCGCAGCCCTCCAGCGCCGCCGCCTCGTAGAGCCGGCCGTCGAGCATCCGGCGGGCGGCGAGGACGACGACGAAGCCCTCGCCGATCGGGAACGCCAGCATCAGCACGACCGCCACCCGGGCGGTGGTCGGGTCCGACAGCCAGGTGAAGCCGGGATGGCCGAACAGCCCGAGCAGCTGGTTGAGCGGGCCGTAGAGCGGGTTGAGCACCCACAGGAACAGGACGGCCAGCGCGACGTCGGGGACGACCGTCGGCAGGTAGACCGCGACCCGGAACCACCGCCCGCCCGGCCGGGGCGCGGCGAGCAGCAGCCCGAGCCCCACCGCGGCGAGCATTCGGACCGGCACGGCCAGCGCCACGTGCGTCAGGGAGGCCCGCACGCTGTCGAGCAGGAAACCGTCGGCCAGCATCCGGCGTACGTTGGCCAGGCCCACGAACTGCGGGTCCCGGGTCAGCCCGGTGTGGTCGGTGAACGCGTACCCGACGTTGAGCAGCGCGGGCAGGGCGACCAGCAGCGCGACCGCCACGGCGTACGGGGCGAGGAACGCCCAGGCGGTGAGCTGCCGGCCGGCCCGGACCGCCTTCACCGGCGCCGCCCGGTGGCGGTGTCGAAGCGGTGGACACGCTCCGGGTCGGGGCGCAGCCGCACCGGGTCGCCCGACCGTACGCCCGGCCGCGGGCCGGTCCGCACGACGAGGCGGGTGCCGTCGGGGCACCGGGTCAGCAGGACGGCCTCGCTGCCGAGCGCCTCCACCGCCTCGACGGTCGCCTCGACCGGGCCCTCGGCGTCGAGTGCCAGGTCCTCCGGCCGTACGCCGAGGGTCACGCCGGGCTGGCCGCCCAGCGTGCCGCCGCCGGGCACCAGGTTCATCGGCGGGCTGCCGAGGAAGCCGGCCACGAAGGTGTCGGCGGGCTCGTCGTAGACCTGCTGCGGCGGCCCGACCTGCCGGATCCGGCCGCCGTCGAGGACGACCACCCGGTCGCCGAGGGTCATCGCCTCGGCCTGGTCGTGCGTGACGTGGACGGTCGTGGTGCCGAGTTCACGGTGCAGGGCGAGCAGGTCGGCGCGGGTGGCGAAGCGCAGCGGCGCGTCCAGGCTGGCCAGCGGCTCGTCGAGCAGGTAGACGCTGGGCTCGCGCAGCAGGGCGCGGGCCAGGGCGACGCGCTGGCGCTGCCCGCCGGACATCTCGTCGGGGTGCCGGTCGAGCAGGTCGGCGATCCCCAGCCGCTCGGCGGCGGCGTGGGCCCGCCGGTCGGCCTCGGCGCGGGGGACCCGGCGCACCCGCAGGCCGAACGTCAGGTTGCCCAGCGTGGTGAGGTGTGGGTAGAGGGCGTAGTCCTGGAAGACCATCGCCACGGCCCGCCGGTGCGGCGGCACCCGGGCCACGTCCTGGCCGTCCACGAGGACCCGGCCGCGGTCGGGGGCGTCCAGTCCGGCGATCAGCCGCAGGACGGTGGACTTCCCGGAGCCCGACGGCCCGACCAGGGTGATCATCTCGCCGGCCCGCACGTCCAGGTCGATCCCGTCGACGGCGGTCGTCCGCCCGTACGCCTTGGTCAGCGACTCCAGCCGGATCGCCCCGCGTCCGGTCACCCGCCCGCTCCCGTCGGCAGGGCGAACAACGGCCGGCTCTGCTCCTCCAGCCGGCGCAGCCCCTCCTCGCGCCCGACCCGGCCGTAGAACACCTCCGCCAGCAGCGTGCCCGCCTCGCGTTCCACCCGGGACCAGGTTGCGGTGCGTGGGGTGGCGCGCAGGTGGGGCGCGGCGTCGAGGTAGACCCGCGACGACTTCGGCGGCGCGGCCGGGTCGAGGAACGCCGGGGAGTTGGCGACGTCGAGCCGGGACGGCACGGTGCGGCCGGACTCGGCGAGGATCCGCTGGCCACCCGGGCCCATCGCGAACTCGATGAACCGCCAGGCGTCGCCGTGGTCGGGCAGGCCGGCGCCCATGCAGTAGGCGTCGCTGTGCAGGATCGACGCGGGCACGCCGCCCGGCGCGACCGGCAGCGGCGCCACGTCCCAGGTGAAGCCGTCGATGGTGCGCAGCGTGGGCACGGCCACCCGGCTGTTGAGGTACATGCCCAGGGTGCCGCGCAGGAACCGGGCCTCGCTCGACTCGCTCTGCTCCTCGGCGTCCGGCGGCACGACGTGGTGCGTGAGTTGCAGGTCGAGGAACCAGTCGACGGCCCTGCGGGTGGCCGGGTCCCGGGTGAGGGTCAGGGTGGTGGGGCGGGCCGGGTCGTCGACGAGTTCACCGCGGTTGGACCAGACGAACGGCGCGAGCCGGGGCACGGACGGCTCCACGCCCACCCCGTAGCGGCCGTCGCGGGTCAGCGCGCGGGCGGCGGCCAGGAAGTCGTCCCAGGTCCAGCCGGCCTTCGGCAGCGGCACGCCGGCGGCGGCGAACAGGTCGGCGTTGTAGTAGACGACCAGCGAGGAGAGGTTCTGCGGCAGGCAGGTCAGGGCCTTGCCGTCGAAGCGGAAGGCGTCCAGCGCCTGGGGGCTGAAGTCGCTCTCCTTGAGCACGGTGCTGCGCTCCAGGTAGGACTGCGCCGGCTCGATCGCTCCCTGCGCGGCGAACTGTCCGTAGCGGCGGTAGTTGAGCAGGAACACGTCCGGCGGCTTGCCCCCGGCGAACGAGGTGGTCAGCCGGGCCATCAGCTCGTCCTGGCTGGCGACGGGGGAGAGGTTGACGTCGACGTCTCGGTTGGCCTCCTCGAACGCGGCCACCATCGTGCGGTAGCCGGCGACCTCCTCGGCGTCGCCGAACAGCACGACGGTGATGCCCGACGCGTCGTCGGCGCGGTCCCCGCCGCCGCAGCCCGCGGCGTAGCCAGCCAGCAGGGCGGCCATGACCAGGCCGATCCACCGTCGTGCCCGGGTGTTCGTCACCGGCGTCCTCCAGATCTCAGTGCGGCCAGGGGGTCGTCGTGCAGCAGGATCCGCTGGGCCAGCAGGAACACCAGCACGCACGGGACGGTCGCGACCACGCAGCCGGCCATCAGCAGCGGCCAGTCCGTGGGGTTCAACAGCCGCAGGAACTGCAGGCCGAGCGGATAGGTGTACCGGTCGCCGCTGTGCAGGTACAACAGCGGGTCGATGAAGTTGGCCCAGTGGAACGTGAAGGCCAGCACGGCCACCGCGAGGGTCGCCGGGCGTACCTGGGGCATCGCGACGCGGCGCCAGACCGTCAGCCACCCGGCGCCCTCCAGGCGGGCCGCCTGGAGTTGGGTCTCCGGCACCCCGCCGAAGCTCCAGGCGTAGAGCAGCACCAGGAACGGGCTGCCGGCCAGCACCGCCGGGGCCAGCAGCGGGACGTACGTGTCGACCACGCCGGCCAGGCGGAACAGCTCGAAGCGGGTCGCCCACACGGCCGTCGCCGGGACGAGCAGCACCGCCAGCAGGCCGAGGACCACCCGCCGACGGGCCGTCGGCGCGAGCAGCCGCAGCCCGAAACCGGTCAGCGACGCCACGGCGACGGTCAACGGCACGGCGAGCGCGACGACCAGCGCCGAGTTCGCCAGGTAGCGGAACAGCGGGATCAGCTCGGGCAGCCGGGCGTAGGCGGCCACCGTCGGCTCGGGCGGGAGGAGTTCGAGGGTACGCGGCGGGGGCAGGCCGGCGGGGCGCAGCGAGCCGACCACCATGAACCACAGCGGGGCGGCGAACAGCGCCGCGAACAGGGCCGGTACCACGAAACGCCCGATGATCCGCGGGATCGTGGCGCGACCCGACAACCGCACGTCGCCGAACCTATGGCCGGCGCGCCGTCCGGTCATCGGGCACCTGTTGGAATCGCGTGCCGCCGCCTCCTACGCCTGTCGTACGCCGATGGCGGGCGGCGGGGACGGGGTGCCTGCGACAGACGTAGGAGCCGGGGGCGCGCGCCTGCCACACGTGTCCGATGACCCGCCGCGTGTCCATTCGTACGCTTCGATCAAGCTGATGGCCCGCCGACCTCCTGGTCCTCCCGCCGGAGCGCGGCGGACCGACGGCGGATGCCGGAACGGGAGGAGCGCGATGCGAACCACGAGAACCTGGTGGCGGGCGGCGGTGGTGGTCGTGGCGACCGTGGCCGTCGGCCTGCCGGCGGCCACCGCGACGGCGCGGCCCGCCGCGGAGAGCCTCGGGCCGGTCGTCGAGGGCGGGGTCACCCAGCCGGTGTTCGGCTACGGCGACGCGATCCGCGAGCGGGTCTTCGTCACCTCCGACGTCGACACCGACGCCGACGGCGCGCGCGACGTCGTCGCGATGGACATCATCCGGCCCCGGGCCGGCGACGGGCTGCGCGTGCCGGTGGTGATGGACGCCAGCCCCTACTACTCGACGGTGTGCCGGGGCAACGAGGGGGAGTGCAAGGCCGACCTCGACGGCGACGGCCTCAACGACCGCTGGCCGCTGTACTACGACAACTACTTCGTCCCGCGCGGGTACGCGGTGGTGCTGCTGGACATGATCGGCACCAACAACTCGACCGGCTGCCCGGTCACCGGCGGCCGCGCCGACAACGTCAGCGCGCCGACGGCGATCGACTGGCTCAACGGCCGCCGCCCCGGCCGGGACGCCGCCGGCCGCGCCGTCGTCGCCGACTGGCACAACGGCCGGACCGGCATGATCGGCAAGTCGTACGACGGCACGCTGGCCAACGCGGCCGCGGCCAGCGGGGTGGACGGACTGGCCACCATCGTGCCGATCTCGGCCATCTCCAGCTGGTACGACTACTCGCGCAGCAACGGCCTGGTCACCCGGGCCAACAACTACTCGGGCAGCCTCGCCAACACCGTCACCGACCCCGACCGCAGGGCGCACTGCGCGCCGGTGCGGGACCGGCTCGGCGACGGTGTCGACGACGTCACGGGCGACTACAACGACTTCTGGGCCGAGCGGGACTACGTGCCGCACGCCGGCCAGCTGCGCGCCAGCGTCTTCGTCGTGCACGGCCTCAACGACAACAACGTCCGGCCGGACCACTTCAGCACCTGGTGGAACGCCCTGGCGGCGCACGACGTCCCCCGCAAGCTCTGGCTGACCGGCACCGGCCACGTCGACCCGTTCGACTTCCGCCGCGCCAGGTGGGTGGACACGCTGCACCGGTGGTTCGACTACTGGCTGTACGGCATCGACAACGGCATCATGGCCGAGCCCGCGGTCGACGTCGAACGCGCACCGGACGTCTGGGAGTCCCACCCCACCTGGCCGCTGCCGGGCGCCCAGCCGACCCAGGTGTTCCTGCGGCCCGGCGTCGACGGGGCGGCCGGGGGCCTGTCGGTGAATCCGCACCCCGGCAACGCCTCGGCGACGTTCCAGGACACCCCCTCGATGAGCCAGACCAACGCCATCCGGCACCCGTCGGATCCGCTGGCGAACACGGAGAACCGGCTGGTGTTCCTGTCCGCGCCGCTGCGGGCGCCGCTGCACGTCTCCGGCTCGCCCGTGGTGAAGATCAACGCGTCGGTCGACGGCACGGACACCAGCTTCGCCGGCCTGCTCGTCGACTACGGGACGCGGCCGAGGTTCAGCACCTCCGGCGACGGCATCCGTACGCTGGCCGGGCAGGACTGCTGGGGTGGCGAGGCCACCTGGGGCGGGCACGCCGAGGATGCCTGTTACCGGCAGACGGAGAAGACCGTGGCCAGCAACCCGCAGGAACTGGTCACCAAGGGCATCCTCGACGGCCTCAACCTGACCTCGCTGACCGCGTCGACACCGTTGGTGCCCGGCGTCAAGACGGCGGTCGACGTGCGGCTGCTCCCCGAGGACTACGTCTTCGACGCCGGTCACCAGATCGGCGTGGTCCTGCTCGGCTCGTACTCGGGCTACAGCAGCCGGGCGAAGCAGAACCGGGCCGACATCACCGTGCACTTCGACCGCAGCCGGATCGAGTTGCCGGTCGTCGGCGGCCGGCCGGCGGCGGTGCGGGCCGGCCTGTAGGAGGCCCGGGGACGGGACGCGCGGTGCGCCGGGCGTCCCGTCCCGCCCGTCGCCACCGGTCCGCGTCCCAACGGGCCGCTCGCCACCCGGCCGCAGCCCTCCGCCCGGCCTTGGCGCGGCCTCGGCCTTCCGGCCGGTCTCAGCCCGGCCTCAGCCCTCCGGCCGGTAGTGGCCGGTGAGTCGGCCCAGCTTCAACGCCAGGTGCAGGCAGAGTCGCTCGTTGCCGTCCTTCAGGTCGGTCTCGGCGAGTTCCTCGATCCGCTGCAGGCGGTAGTAGAGGGTGGTGCGGTGCAGCCGCAGCTGCTCGGCGGTGGCGTGGGCGTTGCCGGCCAGGTCCAGATAGCGTTCCAGGGTGTCCAACAACACCGGGTTCGCCTGCTCGCGGAGCAGCCGCTCCAGCCCCGGGTGCACGTCGGCGATGTCGAGGTGCCGGTCGTCCAGGCGCGACAGCACCCGGTAGATGCCCAGGCCGGACCAGGAGACCACGCGGCCCAGGGCGGGCAACCGGACGCCCACCCGGGCGGACTGCAGCGCCTCCGCGTACGACCCGACGGCGTCGGCCAGGCCCGAGCGCGCCTGCCCGACGCCGACGACGGTGCGCTCGACCGAGGCGAGCCCACGGATCGCCTGCTGGAGGTTGTCGTCCAGGAGTTTGGCGGCGACCTCGGGGGAGGGGCGGCCGGCCCCCCGGTCGCCGCAGAGCAGCAGCGCGCCGTGGTCGTCGCGCACCACGTGCAGGGCCTCCCGGGTGCCGATCCAGCGCCGGGTGCTGACCAGCGCCTGTTCCAGCGCGAAGCGGGCCGTCTCGTCGGGCGCCTGGCCGCCGGGCGTGACGAGCTGCGCGACGAGGGCGGTCGCCGGCCCGTCCCCGACGATGAGCCCGGCCTCCCGCAGCGCCCGTACCGACCGGTCACGGGTCGTCTCGCTGTCGGACAGCAGCGTGCGCGCCGCCTCCGTCTCGCGTCGGGAGGCCAGCTCCCCGAGCAGGTTCTCCCGGTAGAGCGCCAGCGACAGCTCGCTCACCAGCCCGGTGGCCTCGATGTCCGCGCCGGTCATGGTGCCGTCCGGGTCGATGAACCACACGAAGCCCAGGAGCAGGTCGTGGTGCCGGATGGGCACGCAGACCCGGGGCAGGAGGTCGAGTTCCTTCGACGGCGGCGTACGCACCGGCTCCCGGGCCTCCAGGATGCCGACGTCGCGGAACCAGGCCATCACCTCGGGCGTGGTCTGCCGGCGCAGGATCGACGCCTTGCGGACGTCGTCCATCAACCCGGTGTGTTCGCTGTAGACGACCAGGCGCTGACGCCGGTCCTCGATCAACGCCGGACGCCCGACGTGGGCGGCGAGGGCGTCGACGATGCGCTGCAGCTCACCTTGCATGTGACCCTCCGGTCGCCCGACCTGCGCCACCGCTGCCGCGCACGGCCGTGCGGCCTGTCCGTGATGTCTCCGTGCCGCCTCGAATCGTTTCCTCCCCGACCGGACTCGATCATGATCTGATCAGCTCGTCAATGGATGAGCGCGGTCGGTGGTCCTTCTCGTTACAACGGCCGCTGTGCGGCGTCGCGCCGGCGGCGTCCCGTGACGCGGCCGGAGGCCGCAGGATGCCGTGACGAGCGGATCGGCATCGGGAGTGCGTTGCCCGGCGGGGCCACCCCGGCCCGCTGTGGACGGAGATCCGGCGTCCCGCACCCCCGTCTCACCGAGGCGGCCGGACGCCCACGTCGATCACCGCGTGCAGGTGGTGCCCCCGGTTCGCGGACCGGGCCGCCGCGTCCGCCGCGTCCGGCCGGCCGCCGAGCAGGACCGCCCGTCGGGGGCCTGCGCCCCGCACGGCCGACCGGGCGCAGGTGCGGGGTGCCAGGAGTCGCGATATCCGCGTACGAACGCCAGCGCGTCGGCCACCGACGTGGTGACAGCCTCCACCCCCTGCCCCACCAGCGCGTGCAGCGGCGCGAACGGCGGACGCGGCCGGCCGGGCGGAGCGTCGGCGACGAAGACCGCGCGCAGTCGACCCCCGGTGCGGTTCCACGCCGACACCTGGACCACCTCCCGCTGCACGTCCCCCACCAGGAACGGCCCCTCGGACGACACGGTGCAGTCCCAGTCGGCCTCGTCGATCGCGCCGACCACTGCTCGGAACAGGCCGGGAAGTCGGGCGGCGGAGTCAGGGGGCGGGTCAGGCAACAACGGGATCACCCCATCCTCGGATAGCGCAGTGGTCGAGGGACGCCACGGAACCAGGGCGCATCCCCGTCTTGTTGTCGTCACGGCACCGCGATTCGAAACATCCTTTCGATATGACGAATCCCACAAAGAAAGGCGCGGCTGGCCCTTGCGCTCGGCGGATCCCCTTCATCATGCCCGCTCCGGAGGTCCAGCCCGTGCCGGCGGCGACGACGGGTCACCAGCGCGTCCGTCGTCCGGACCGTCTCCTGCACGACTGCCGCCGTCGATCGAGACCTCGGCGAGGGGCACGAGGCGGTGCGGGACGGCCTAGCTCAGGAGCCGGCCCTTGCGGAGGGGCAACTCGGGCAGGACTGGCACGCGCGTCGGCGGGACCGGTTCCGGGCGGAGCGAGGGCAGCCCCGGCAACTCGGGCAGCGGGACGGCAAGGCCGGGGGCGGGGGATGGGTCAGGCCCGGATCTCCCGGGCTGCGGCGGGGCGGGGCTGGCGGGCGTCGGCCCACCGTCGCCTGTGGGCGCCGGGGGCACGGGGTCCGTCGACGGCGCACCGGGTGTCGCCACCGGGTCGAGCAGCGCGTGTTGCAGGGAGTCGAGTTCCGCGCTGAGCCGGCGGACGGCGGCCGGGTCGTCGATCGCCGTGAGCTCCGTCCGCGCCTCCTCGACCAGGGCCCGGGCCTCGTCCACCCGCCCCGCGGTGGCGGCGGTACGGGCGCGCTGGATGGTGTGTTCGACGAGCCGCACGTCCGCCTGTTCCGGATAGAGCACCCTGGTCAGGGACCACAGGGGGCTGCTCGGCCCGGCGTGCCTGCTCCCCACCCCCAGTCCGGTGGAGAGGACGACGACGACCGCGATGACGGCGGCCGCTAGGCGCAGCACGCCCCGGCCGAGCACCGCCGACCGGGCCCTCCTCGCCGACGCGGCCTCGACGGCGGGCCGGAACGTGTGGCCTCCGCCGGCGATGGGCCGGAGGCCGTGGTCGTCATCGGCGTCAGGCCGGAGGGCGTCGCCGTCGGCGACCTCGTCTCGCCAGGCGGCCAGCATCGCGGCGAGGTCGTCACCCGCCGGCCCCGGCTCGCCGCGGCCGAGGGCGTCGAGCAGCTCGTCGTCCCGGGCGATCGTCGCCAGGTCCAGCTCCTCGCCGCCGTAGCGGGTCTGCTCGCTCATGCCGCCACCTCGTCGAGTGTGTCGCCTGCCAGGGTACGGAGGCGGGCCAAGGCCCGGGACTGGGTCACTCGGACGGCGGCGGCGGACATGCCGACGACGGTGCCGACCTCCTCGGCGGAGAGACCCACCGCCACTCGGAGGACGACGATCTCCCGCTGCACGTCGGGCAGGCGGTTGAGCAGCACAGACAGCCGGCGGGCGAGGTCGGTGGCGACGGCCTGCTGCTCCGGCCCGGGTTCCGCGGCCGGCCGGTCGAGGGGGGTGTCGGCGAGGGTGACGGAGGCGGCCCGTACGGCGGCGCGCTGCGCGTCGGCCACCTTGTGTCCGGCGATGGCGTAGACGAACGCCGCGAAGGGCGTGCCCTGCTCCCGGTAGCGGGGCAGCGCCCGCAGCACCGCGAGGCAGATCTCCTGGGCGACGTCGTCGGCGGTGACGTACGCGCCGCCGATCCGGCCCAGCCGCGCGCGGCAGTACCGCAGCAGCCCGGGACGGATGTCGCTGAGCAGGGTCGCGACGGCTGCCTGGTCGCCCTGGGCGGCCCGGCGGACGAGCTCGGGCTCGATCGTTGTGGTCATCGCGTCGCGGAACACCTTCGTTACCAGCGGATTACGGGCACGCTATCGAGCCCGGCCCGGTTTGCCTAGCGCACGTTCCGTGTCCACGAACCTCCGGAAAGTAGTTGTTGCGGTCGGGTCGGTCGCGTCGATGTCCAGTAGGGAGTCAGGGGAGGCAAGCGTGGGCGTCGAGGTGACCGTGCAGGGGCTGACGAAGTCCTTCGGCGGCCAGCCGGTCTGGTCCGACCTCAGCCTGACCCTGCCGGCCGGGGAGATCTCGGTGCTGCTCGGCCCGTCCGGCACCGGCAAGTCGGTGTTCCTCAAGACTCTCGTGGGGCTGCTGCGGCCGGACCGCGGGGACGTCTGGATCGAGGGCCGGAACCTTCCTCGGCTCTCCGAGCGGGACCTGTACGAGGTGCGCAAGCTGTTCGGGGTGCTGTTCCAGGACGGCGCGCTGTTCGGCTCGATGAACATCTACGACAACGTGGCGTTTCCGTTGCGCGAGCACACCCGCAAGTCCGAGTCCGAGATCCGGGCGGTGGTCGACGAGAAGCTCGACATGGTCGGTCTCGTCGGCGCGGAGAAGAAACTGCCCGGTGAGATATCGGGCGGGATGCGCAAGCGGGCCGGGCTGGCCCGGGCGCTCGTCCTCGACCCGCAGATCGTCCTGTTCGATGAGCCGGACTCCGGGCTCGACCCGGTCCGCACCGCCTACCTCAACCAGCTCATCATCGACCTCAACCAGCGCACCGAGGCGACGTTCCTGATCGTCACGCACGACATCAACACCGCCCGCACCGTGCCGGACAACATCGGCCTGATCTACCACGGGCACCTGGCCATGTTCGGGCCCCGGGAGATGCTGCTGTCCAGCACCGAACCGGTGGTGCGGCAGTTCCTCAACGCCCAACGGATCGGCCCGATCGGGATGGCCGAGGAGAAGGACGCCGAGGAACTCCAGGCGGAGGCCCTGTCCGGCGCCGAACTACCGCCGCTGCCACCGATTCCCGCCCAGCTGCAGCCCTCCGACGGCCGGCCGCGCCGCGCGGAACGGCCACCCGGCCAGTGGTGCCGGGAACACGGCGTCACCCCGCCGCCCGGGTCCTTCGAGGACCCGCGCGTCGGCGAGGCCACCCCGGCCGGGCCTCCGGTGCGGACGGGCGGGCACGGGGATGACCAGCAGGTGCCGCGATGAGGACCGTCGTACGCGAGTCCGGCCACTTCTTCGCGTTCTGCCTGGACACCCTGCGCAGCCTCGGTCGGCGGCCGGTGCAGGTCCGGGAGTTCGTCCAGCAGGCGTGGTTCATCAGTTCCGTGTCGATCCTGCCGGCGGCGCTCGTCTCGATCCCGTTCGGCGCCGTCATCGCCCTGCAGCTCGGCTCGCTCGTCCGCCAGCTCGGCGCGCAGTCGTTCACCGGGGCCGCGTCGGTGCTCGCCGTCGTCCGCGAGGCCGGGCCGATCGTGACCGCGCTGATCATCGCCGGCGCCGGCGGCTCGGCGATCTGCGCCGACCTGGGCTCCCGCAAGATCCGCGAGGAGCTGGACGCGATGCAGGTGCTCGGCATCGATCCGATCCAGCGGCTGGTGGTGCCCCGGGTGCTCGCCTCGATGCTGGTCGCCGTCCTGCTCAACGGGCTGGTCAGCGTCGTCGGCGTGAGCGGCGGCTACCTGTTCAACGTGGTCATGCAGGGCGGCACCCCCGGCGCCTACCTGGCCAGCTTCCAGGCCCTGGGCCAACTACCCGACCTGCTGGTGGGCGAGGTGAAGGCGCTGCTGTTCGGCGCCGCCGCCGCGCTGGTCGCCGCGTACAAGGGGATGACCGCCAAGGGCGGCCCGAAGGGGGTCGGCGACGCCGTCAACCAGAGCGTCGTCATCACGTTCATGCTGCTGTTCGCGCTGAACTTCGTCGTCACGGCCGTCTACTTCCAGGTCGTACCGCAGAAGGGGACGTGACGTGCCGGTGCTGCGACATCTCGACGACCTGGGCGGACAGCTCGCCTTCTACGCGCGGGCCGTGGCCTGGGCGCCGCGCGCCGTCCGGCGCTACAAGCGCGAGGTGGTGCGGCTGCTGGCCGAGGTCAGCTTCGGCACCGGCGCTCTCGCCGTGCTCGGTGGCACCGTCGGCGTCATCTGCTTCCTGACCTTCTTCACCGGCACCGAGGTCGGCCTGCAGGGCTACCAGGCGCTCAACCAGATCGGCAGCAGCGCGTTCACCGGCTTCATCTCCGCGTACTTCAACACCCGCGAGATCTCGCCGCTGGTGGCGGCGCTGGCGCTGTCCGCCACCGTGGGATGCGGGTTCACCGCCCAGCTCGGTGCGATGCGCATCTCCGAGGAGGTGGACGCCCTGGAGGTGATGGCCGTGCCGTCGCTGCCGTTCCTGGTCACCACCCGGATGATCGCCGGGTTCATCGCGGTCGTTCCGCTGTACGTGGTGGGTCTGCTCTCCAGCTACCTGGCCACCCGCACCATCGCCGTCTACTACTTCGGACAGTCGGCCGGCACCTACGACTACTACTTCCACCTGTTCCTGCCGCCCGAGGACGTCCTCTGGTCCTTCGGGAAGGTGCTGGTCTTCAGCGTGATCGTGGTGCTGGTGCACTGCTACTACGGCTACACCGCCAGCGGCGGACCGGCCGGCGTCGGCATCGCGGTCGGCCGGGCCGTCCGGCTGGCCATCGTCGCCGTCAACATCGTCGACTTCTTCCTGTCGCTGGCCATCTGGGGCGCCACGACCACCGTCCGGATCGCG
The DNA here is from genome assembly GCF_040643125.1 of Micromonospora sp. NPDC047465. NCBI lineage: Bacteria > Bacillati > Actinomycetota > Actinomycetes > Micromonosporales > Micromonosporaceae > Micromonospora > Micromonospora sp. NPDC047465. Next base: position 74,446 of record NZ_JBEYTP010000027.1, on the reverse strand, counting down.
GGGTGAGCATGAGACATCGCATCCTCGGCATCGTCTTCGTCGCCGTGCTGGCCGCGGCGCTGACCGCCTCCGTCCTCCACTACCACCGGGCCTTCACCCCGACCGCCTGGGTCACCCTGCACGCCGACCGCGCCGGGTTGCAGCTCGGCGACGGCGCCGACGTGAAGGTACGCGGGGTGCTCGTCGGCGACGTGCGCTCGGTGCGCAGCGACGGGGACGGCGCGACCATCCGGCTCGCGCTGGACCCAGCCCGGACCGCCCGGATCCCCGCCGACGTCAGCGCGCGCCTGCTGCCCAAGACGCTCTTCGGCGAACGCTACGTCGAACTCGTCCCGCCAGCGGCGAGCAGCGCCGGGCCGATCCGCGACGGCGCGGTCATCGGCCAGGACCGTAGCCACACGGCGTTGGAGCTGGAACGGGTCTTCGACGAGGCGCTGCCTCTGCTCCAGTCGATCCGCCCCGACCAGTTGGCGGCCACCCTCGGGGCCCTGGCCACCGCGCTGGAGGGGCGGGGCGAGCAACTCGGGGCGAACCTGACCCGACTGGACGCCTACTTGCGGCAGCTCAACCCGGCGATGCCAGCCATCGCGGAGGACGTCCGCGCCCTCGCCGTCGTGGTGGACAGCTACGACGCGGCACTGCCGGACCTGCTGGCGCTGCTGCGGGACGTGACGGTCACCGCCCGCACCGTCACCGACCAGCGCACCCAGCTGGCCGCGTTCCTGGCCCAGACCACGGACACCGCCGACGTCACCCGAGGCTTCCTCGACCGGCACGGCGACCAGCTCATCCGGCTCGGCGCGGTCAGCCGGCCGGTGCTCGAACTGCTCGCCACCTACGCCCCCGGGTACCCGTGCCTGATGAGCGGCCTGGTCGCCCTGCAACCCCGCGTCGAGGAGGTCTTCGCCGGCGGGCGGATGCACATCACCCTCGAGGTCACCCGCGACGGCGGCAAGTACGAGCGCGGCCGCGACGAGCCGGTCTACGGCGCCGACGACGGCCCGCACTGCCACGGGCTGCCCCGGCCCTCCACGCCGGCGCCGGAGGTGCCGGTCGACGACGGGTACGACTACTCCGGCGCCCGGAACCCCCTACCGCTGCCCGTCGGCGTGCCGGCCCAACCGCCGGCCTCGGCCCCCGAGGCTTCCGCCGCCATGGGGCGGGCCGCCACCGGCGAGGAACGCGCCCTCGTCAAGCCCCTCGTCGGCGCCGTCACCGGCACCCCGCCCGCCGAGGTCCCCGACATCGCGGTCCTGCTGTGGGGGCCGCTGCTGCGCGGAGCGGTGGTGAACGCACGATGACCGGGAAGACGACCCTGCCGCTGGTCAAGCTGGCCGTCTTCGCCGCCGTGACGCTGCTGCTGACCGGCCTGCTCGCGCAGACCCTCGGCGCGTTCCCGGCCGGCGGCGTCACCTACCGCGCCCGCTTCACCGACGCCACCGGCCTGCTGCCCGGCGACGACGTGCGCATCGCCGGGGTCCGCGTCGGCCGGGTCGGCGACATCCGGGTCGTCGACGACACGGTCGCCGAGGTGTCCTTCACCGTCCGCGACGAGGTGCCGCTGGCCACCAGCGTCCGGGCCAAGATCCGGTACCGCAACCTGGTCGGCCAGCGCTACCTGGCGCTCACCGAGGGGCCGGGGGACCGCCGCCCGCTGCGGCCGGACGGCCTCATCCCCGTCGACCAGACCACCCCGGCGCTGGACCTGACGGTGCTGTTCAACGGCTTCCGGCCGCTGTTCACCGCGCTCAACCCCGAGGACGTCAACAAGCTCGCGTACGAGATCATCCAGGTGCTCCAGGGCGAGGGCGGCACCGTGGCCAGCCTGCTGCGGCGCACCGCCTCGCTCACCAACACCCTCGCCGACCGCGACGCCGTCATCGGCCGGGTCATCACCAACCTCAACACCGTCCTGGCGACCCTCGCCACCCGGGACCGCGACCTCGACCGCGCGATCCGGCAGCTGCAGCAATTCGTCTCCGGGCTGGCAACCGACCGTACCGCCATCGGCGAGGCGCTGGTCAACCTCGGCGACCTCACCGGCGCGACGTCCTCACTGCTGCGGGAGGTGCGGCCGCCGCTCGCCGCGGACGTCCGCGCCCTCGACCAGCTCGCCGGCACCCTCAACCGCAACTCGGCCGTCATCGACAGCACCCTCGGCCGGCTCCCCGAGCGCTACGAGTCCCTGACCCGCGTCGCGTCGTACGGGTCCTGGTTCAACTTCTACCTCTGCGACTTCGACGGCCGGGTGGTGGCCGCGGGCCAGACGCTGGACCCCGTCACGTTCAGCGCGCCGGCCGCCCGGTGCGCCACCGGAGGCACCCGATGAAACCCTTCCACGAACGCAACCCGATGATCGCCGGCACCGTCGGGCTGACCCTGATCGCCGCGACGTTGCTCGGCGCCTTCCAACTCGACCGGCTGGCCGCGCTGACCGGCCGCGCCTACCAGGCGGCCTTCTCCGACGCCAGCGGCCTCTCCGTCAGCAACGAGGTGCGGGTAGCCGGCGTACGGGTGGGCAAGGTGACCGCCGTGGAACTCGCCCGCGACAGCCGGCCGTACGTGCGGGTCCGGTTCCGGGTCGACGACGACGGCGTACGCATCGGTGACCGCACTGGCGCGACGATCCGGATCAACACGGTCCTCGGACAGAAGTATCTGGCGCTGTCACCCGCCGGGGCGGGCCGGCTGCCCGAGGGCGGGCAGATTCCCCTGGACCGCACCGCCGCGCCGTTCGACGTCGTGCAGGCGGTCACCGGGCTCGCCGACACCCTCGACAAGGTCGACACCGACCAGCTCGCCGCCGCCTTCGCCACCCTGTCCGAGACGTTCGCCGACACCCCCGCCAGCGTCAGCTCCTCCCTGGTCGGACTGTCCCGGCTCTCCCGGACCGTCGCCGAGCGCGACGCCGAACTCCGGTCGCTGCTGACCCGGGCGCGGCAGGTCACCGGCGTGCTCGCCGCCCGCGACGAGGAGTTCCGCAAGCTGGTCACCGACGGCGGGGCGTTGCTGGCCGAGGTGAAGCGCCGCCGCGACGCCATCCACAAGCTGCTCGTCGGCACCGACCAGCTCGCCACCCAGCTGTCCGGTCTCGTCGCAGACAACCGCGCGAAGCTCAACCCCGCGCTGAACCAGCTGCGCAAGGCGGTCGCCATCCTGCAGCGCAACCGCGACGACCTGGAGCTGACCATCGAACGGATGGGCCCGTTCGTCACCGCGTTCGCCAACGTGGTCGGCAACGGCCGGTGGTTCGACTCCTACGTGCACGGGCTGGTGCAGCCCTACCAACCCGCGACGGGAGACCGATGATGCCGGGACCCGTACGGCGGTGGCGACGTCCGATCGCCGCCGCGACCGTCCTGCTGACCGCCGTCGCCGCCGCCGTGGTGACCGTGCGGTCCGACCCGCCGCAGCGCCGGCTGGTCGCCCACTTCACCCGCGCCGTCGGTGTGTACCCGGGCTCCGACGTGCGGGTGCTCGGCGTACGGGTGGGCGAGGTGGTCTCGGTGACCCCGCAGGGCCGCACGGTACGCGTGACGATGGCGTACGACCCGGAGGTGGACGTCCCCGCCGACGCGCAGGCGGTGATCGTCCCGCCCAGCGTCGTCAGCGACCGCTACGTGCAGCTCACCCCCGCCTACACCGGCGGGCCCGCCATCGCCGACGGCGCGGAGATCCCGCTGGCACGCACCGCCGCGCCCATGGAGATCGACGACATCTACCAGGCGCTGGACGAGTTCAACCGGGCCCTCGGACCGCAGGGGGCGAACGCCGACGGCGCACTGTCCGGCCTGGTCGCCACCGGCCGCGCCAACCTCGAAGGCAACGGCGCCCGCCTGAACGAGACCCTCACCGGGCTGTCGCGCGCCCTGTCGACACTCGCCGGCGGGCGGCAGGACCTGTTCGGCTCGGTGGTCAACCTGCAACGGTTCACCACCACCCTGGCCCGCAGCGACCAGCAGGTGCGCGCCTTCAACCAGCAACTGGCCGACGTGGCGCAACAGCTCGCCGGGGACCGCGACGAACTCACCGCCGCCCTGCGCAACCTCGCCGTCGCCCTGGCCGACGTCACCACGTTCGTCCGGCAGAACCGCACCGTGCTCACCGCAGACGTCGCCGCGCTGGCCGACATCACCCGCGTGCTCGTGCGGCAGCAGCAGGCGGTCATCCAGATCCTCGACGTCGCACCGCTCGCGCTGAACAACCTCGCGCTCGCGTACAACCCCCGCTCGGGCACGCTCGACACCCGCAACAACGCGACCGGCCCGTACGACCCCGCCGGCTTCGTCTGCTCGCTCCTGGTGGACCAGTTGCCGGCGGCGAAGGTGCCCGCGAAGTGCCACGCCCTCGCCCAGGCCCTGCACGCGCGCAAGCTGCCGATGACCGACCAGCTGCGCAAACTGCTCAAGCTGCCGCCCGGCGCCCCGGTGACCGGCCAGGTCCCACCGGGTAGCCCGCCCTCCCCGGCACCCGGCGCGCCGGTCATCCACCCGGCGCCGGGCGGCCCCGACCTCGCCCCCGACCTGACCCTCGGCGGGATCCTGCGGGGGCCAGCGTGAGCGCCCGGCTGCGCCGCGCCCTGGCCGCCGCTGTCGTCGCGGTGCTGCTGCCCGCCGGATGCGGCCTTCCCGAGGTCACCGACCTGCCGCTGCCCGGCGGGGCCCCCGACGGGACCGGCTACCGGGTGACGGCCGAGTTCACCGACGTGCTGGACCTGGTGCCGCAGGCCGCCGTCAAGGTCGACGACGTGACCGTCGGCAGCGTCGAGAGGATCTCGCTGGCCGGGTGGACCGCCCAGGTCACCCTCCGCATCGACCGCGAGGTCAGGCTGCCCGCCAACGCCACCGCCGCCGTTCGGCAGAGCAGCCTGCTGGGCGAGAAGTACGTGACCGTCGCGACGCCCTCCACCGAACCGGCCCGCGGCCGGCTCGCCGACGGCGACGTCATCCCGCTGGTCCGCACCGCGCGCGGCGCCGAGGTGGAAGAGGTGCTGGCCGCCCTAGGGCTGCTGCTCAACGGCGGCGGACTGGCCCAGCTGCGCACCATCAACCAGGAACTGGTGAAGGCCCTCGACGGCCGCGAACCGGCCGTCCGCGACTCGCTGCGCCAGCTCGACACCTTCATCGGCGGGCTGGAGCGGCAGAAGACCGACATCGTCCGGGCGGTCGAGGCGCTCGACCGGCTGGCCGGACGGCTGGCCCGGCAGCGGCAGGTGGTCGGCGACGCCGTCGACTCGCTCGCCCCCGGCCTGACCGTCCTCAACCGGCAACGCGCCCAGCTGACCAAGGCGCTGACCGCCCTCGGTGAACTCGGGCGGGTCGGCACCCGCGTCGTCGACCGCAGCCGCGACGACACGCTCGCCAGCGTACGGGCGCTGCAACCGATCCTGGAGCAGTTGGTCCGCGCCGGCGACGACCTGCCGAAGTCCCTGGACTTCATGCTGTCCTACCCGTTCCCGCCCAACGTCACCGGCGCGATCGTCGGGGACTTCGTCAACCTCTCCGTCACCGCCGACCTGGACGCGGCCAGCATCCTGGCCAACCTGGTCGCCGCCGCACCCGCGGCGAACCGACCGGCGGTCCCGCCGACCGGCCCGGCCGTGCCGCGGCCACCCGCCAACGGGGGACCGGCGAAGCCCGGGGCGCGGCCGGGCGCGAGTCCGCTGCCCGAACTCCCGCTGACCGGGTGCCTGCCCGACCCGGAGAACTTCCCGGCGACCTGGACGCCGCCGAAGGACTGCCTGCTGCCGGAGGGCTGCGTCCTGCTCAGGCCCGGCTCGCGGGTGCCTGTCGGCGGGCTGATCCTGCCGAAGGGACTGGTGCCGCCCGGCACCGCCTTCCCCGCCGGGACCGAACTGCCCGCCGGCACGGTCCTGACCGCGCAGTGCGTGCTGCCGGTGACCGGAGCGATCACCGGCCAGATCGGTGACCTGCCGGACGTGCTCGGAGGGGGACTGCTGCCGTGATCGGACGTGGCACGACACTCAAGGTCCTCGCGTTCGTGGTGGTCAGCCTGCTCGGCGTCGCCTACGTCGGCGTGCGCTACGTCGGTCTCGGCGACCGACTGCTCGGCAGCGGATACGTCGTCCACCTTGACCTCGCCCGCGCCGGTGGCATCTTCCCCAACGCCCCGGTCACCTACCGTGGGGTGCCCGTCGGCCGGGTCACCGCGGTCGCCCTGCACGGCGCCGGCGTCCGGGCGGACCTCCGCATCGAGCGGGGCGTGCGGGTGCCCGAGGACCTGCGGGCCGTCGTCGCCCAACGCTCCGCCGTCGGTGAGCAGTACGTCGACCTGCGCCCGGACCGCGACGCCGGACCGTACCTGCGCGACGGCTCGGTGATCCCCGCCCACCGCACCGGAGTCCCGCTGGCACCCGAGGTGCTGCTGACCAACCTGGACGCCCTCGTCCGGTCGGTCGGACCTGAGGACCTGACCGTCCTGATCACCGAACTGGGCGCCGCCTTCGAGGGCAACGAGCGCGCGCTGGCGCGCATCCTCGACGCCGGCGACGCGCTGCTCGACGACGCCACGGCCGCCCTGCCCCAGACACTGCGGCTGATCGAGGACGGCCGCACGGTCCTCGCCACGCAGGCCCAGTCGGCCGAGGCGCTGCGGCGGTGGGCGGCCGGGCTCGCCCAGCTCGCCGCCGCCGTCCGCTCCGCCGACCCCGACCTGCGCCGCCTCCTCGCCGACGGGCCGCCCGCCGGCGAGGAACTGGAGGCGCTGCTGCGCGGGCTGGAACCCGCCGTGGGCACCCTGCTCGGCAATCTCGTCACCGTCAACGGCATCGCCGTCCGGCGGCTCGCCGGTATCGAGCAGCTGCTGGTGGTCTATCCGATCGCCGTCGCGGGCGGCTTCACGGTCACACCCGGCGACGGCACCGCCCACCTCGGCCTGGCCGTCAACGTCAACGACCCGCCGTCCTGCGTGTACCGCGGCGGCGGACGGCAGTGCAGCCCGCAGGACCGGGCAGCCGGCGCGGGAGTCCGTGGGTCCGCCAACGCGCCGCGGCCCTCCGGCGCCGATCCCACCCCGGCGCCCGCCCCCCACTCCGCCGGCTACGACCCGGCGACCGGGCTGGTGCTCGGCGTCGACGGCCGGCCGCTGCAGTTCGGCGGCACCGGCGGCCAGTACCGGACGGCGGGAGACCAGTCGTGGAAGCAGTTGCTGCTCGCCGGGGTGACCCGGTGACCGGCGGACGGAGGAAGGTGACCGTGCAGACACGTAGGGACCGCACCCTGAGAGTGATCAAGGGTGCCAGGTCGGGCGCCCCCGACCGGCCCGCCCAGCGCCGGCTCGTCGTCCGGGCCGTACCGACGCCGATCGAGGAGGTGCTGGGGCGGCTCGACCAGGAGCCGGTCGAGGACCCGATGGCGACCGGTGACCTGACGGTGGTCGGCGATCCGGCGCAGGTGGAGGACCTGCCGGATCCCGACGACGCTGCCGGGGCGAGCGGCGACGACCCCACCGCCGACGACGCCCCCACCGCCGGAGAGGACCCGGCGGGCGAACGCCCCGCCACCGGACGGAAACGAACGGCCGACCGGCACGGGGACCAGGGCGGCTCGGCCGCGCCGCCGGCCCGCCGAGCCCTGACCGGTCTGCTCGTGGCGCTGCTCGCCGGCACGCTCGCCCTGGCCGGCGTCCACGCCCATCGCTGGTACGGCCACCAGGAGCTGGAGAAAGCCCGGCAGGGGGCGGTAGCCGCGGCCAAGCAGGCCAGCGTCGACTTCGTGTCGGTCAGCGCCGCCAGCGTCGACCGGGACCTGCAACGGATCTCCGCCGGGGCGACCGGCGACTTCAAGGAGGAGTTCACCCGTGGCCAGTCACAGGTGCGCGCCGCCGTCGTGGAGAACAAGGTCGAATCGCACGGGTCCGCGCTGCGGGCCGGGCTCGTCTCCGGGGACCGGCGCCGGGCCGTCGTCCTGGTGGCGGTGGACGCCACGGTGAAGAACGTGAAGGCACCCGAGGGGCGGCCCTCGCACTACCGGATCCAGATGGACATGGTGCGGGACGAGGACTCGGGCGCGTGGCTCGTGTCCCGACTGCAGTTCGTCGGTTGACCCCGGCCCGAGCCGACAGAAGGAGGACCCATGCGTACCCTCGACCGTCTTCGGTGGCGGCCCCGTCTCGCGCGCCCGCGCCGTCCCCGGCCCGTTCCGGCGCTGGTCGTGGCGATCCTGCTGGCGGCGGGCCTCGCCGGCCTCGCCTGGCACGGCGAACGCGGCGCCGCGCGGACCGACGCCGCGGTCCGGCAGGCGCTGGCCACCGCTCCGGCGGCGGCCAAGGCCATCTTCTCCTACGACCACCGCACCTTCGACGACAGCGTGGCGAACGGGCGGACCTTCGTCACCGGTCCCTTCGCCGACGAGTACGCGCAGACCACGGCCGCGCTGAAGCAGACAGCCGTGCAGCAGCAGGCGGTGGTGCTGGCGGAGGTCTCCTCGACGGGGGTGGTGACCGCCAGCGCGCACCGGGTAGAGCTGCTGGTCTACCTGAACCAATACCGGCGCAACGTCAACACCGCCGGGGAGAAGGTGGACCAGAACCGGGTGGTGCTGACCCTGGTCGAGGTCGACGACGAGTGGAAGGTCTCGGCGGCGGTCGCCGTCTGAGCGTCGCGCGGGCACCTCGCCGGCGACGAGCGCGACGAGACCCGCCGCGAGGCCGAGGATGGCCGCTCGCCCCTCAGCAGGATCCGGCTGAGCCGGGAGTCAGCGTTGGGGCTGGGCCGGGGCCACCGCACCGGAATTGGCCGGCGCGGCCCCCGGCCCCCGGCCCCCGGATGGCAGGGTGGGGCCCACCCGGGGTGCGTGGTCGCGCCGGCGGCCGACCAGCCCGGGGCGACGACCGGTGAGGAGGCCACCATCGTGACCGACCCCCTGCGCGACGCCGACGCCGACGCCGTGCTGCGCCAGGTGTACGAAGCCGCCGCCCCCTACCTGTCGTCCCTGACGGACCGGTTGGTGCACGACGCGGGCGCCGAGCCGCTGCTGCGCGAGCTGTGGCGGCCGGCCGGCGACGGGGGGCTGCCGGAGCGGGGCGAGGGCGCTGCCGCAGCGGTGCGCCGGCTGCTGCGGGTCGGTACGGATGCCGCCACGCACTCGGCCGGGCCGAGGTTCTTCCACTTCATCATCGGCGGGGTGACCCCGGCGGCGCTGGCCGGCGACTGGACCGCCGCGCTGCTGGACCAGAACGCCGCGTTCCGCGCCTCGTCCCCGTTCGCCGCCGAGACGGAGACGATCGCGCTGACCTGGCTGCGGGAGCTGTTCGGCCTGCCGGAACGGTTCGGCGGTGCGCTGGTCGCCAGCGCCACCTTCGCCAACGTCACCGGGCTCGCCGCCGCCACCCACTGGTGGGCCGAACGGCACGGGGTGGACGTGGCCGTGCGGGGGCTGGCCGGGCTGCCACGGATGCCGGTGCTCTCCGGCGGGTACGTGCACGCCAGCGACCGCAAGGCGCTGCAACTGCTCGGGCACGGGCGGGACTCGGTCGAGATCCTCGCCCGCGACGGTGTGGGCCGGGTCGACCTCGCCGCGCTGGAGCGCCGGCTCGCCGAGATCGGCGCCCCGGCGGTGCTGATCGCCAGCGCGGGTGAGGTGAACGCCGGTGACTTCGACCCGGTGGCGGAGTTGGCCGACGTCGCCGAGCGGCACGGCGCGTGGCTGCACGTCGACGGCGCGTTCGGCATCTTCGCCGCCCTGTCCCCGCGCACCCGTCACCTGGTGGAGGGGATCGAGCGGGCGGACTCGATCGCCGGCGACGGCCACAAGTGGCTCAACGTGCCCTACGAGAGCGGATTCGCGTTCCTGAAGGACCCGGCGCGGTTGCCGGCGGCGTTCGGCATGCCCGGCGCGGCGTACCTGCCGGGGGAGGGCAGCGCGTTGCCGTCAGCGTCCGGTGGGCCGGACTACGCGCTGCTCGGGCCGGAGTCGTCGCGCCGGGCCCGGTCGCTGCCGATCTGGGCGACCCTGGCCGCGTACGGCCGGGACGGGCACCGGGCGATGGTCGAGCGGCACCTCGACCTGGCGCAGCGGCTGGCCGGGCTGGTCGACGAGGCGCCGGAGCTTGAGCGGCTCGCCGACGTGCCGCTGAACATCGTCTGCTTCCGCGCCAACCCGCCCGGTATGCCCGGGGAGGCTCTCGACGACCTCAACCGGCGGCTGGGCGCCGCGCTGCTGGCGGACGGCCGGGTCTACGCCGGTACCACCGTCTACGACGGGCGGGTGGCGCTGCGGCCGGCGATCGTCAACTGGCGCACCACCGAGGGCGACATCGACCTGCTGGTCGACGTGGTCCGCGAGCTGACGGCCAAGCTGACGGGCTGACCGGAAGGGGCCACCGTCACGGCCCCGCCACGTTCACGCGCGGCGCGCTGACCGGTGCCGCCGTCCCAGAGGTCGGGCCGGTGCTGTGCGGCTACGGTCCGGTTGGGGGGGCGGACCTGCCCGGGCGTGTCAGCGGCCGGGGCGGACCTGTCCCGGCGCGTCAGCGGGCGCGATTGCCCCCGCGTGGCGGGCGAGGTCTGAACCCCACCGCCCGGTAGGCCGTCGCGCCCGTCTCGGCCGTGCGCCCCCCAGCCCCACAGCGTCACGGACCGAGATGTCCGGCGCGTTGCGCGCTCTTGACGGTGGGGTTCCCGGCTGGGCCGGACGTCGCGCGGGCACACCGGTCACACCGTCCCGCATACAAATCCGGGTCCTGGTCGCCGAAAAGAGGGCTATATGCGAGGGATGTCGTTAAACATTGCATACGATTCACTTGACAGTGTGGTCAAGCTCGCATTTCATGGAGGCCCGCGTACCTGTGGAGTCCCGTCGGGGCTCGGCGTGTGGAGCTAGGAGCTGTCGCGATGGTGAAGAAGGCGCTAGTCGGCCTGACAGCGGTTGCGCTGCTGGCCGGTTGTGGTAGCGGCGCGGCGAAGGGCGAGACCGCCGCCGACGGGGTCAAGCAGGGCAACGGGGTCACCGACAGCGAGATCAGGGTGGCGCTGCTCAACGACTTCTCCGGGCCGATCGCCGCGCTCGGCAACGCCGCCGCGGTCGGCGCCGAGGTCTACTTCGACACGGTGAACGCCGCGGGCGGCATCTGCGGACGCAAGGTCGTCGCCGTGCGGGAGGACACCAAGTACGACCCGAAGGTGACGGTTCAGGCCTACCGCGCGGTGTCCGACGACGTCGTCGCCATCACCCAGTTGCTCGGCGCCGCCTCGATCAACGCGATCAAGGCCGACATCGCCCGGGACAACGTCATGACCCTGCCCGCGACCCAGACCGGCTCGATGATGACGCTGGAGGACATCTTCCTGTTCCTCCCGCCGTACCAGATCGAGAACATCAACGGCATCGTCTGGGCCGCGCAGAACGTGCCGGCCTCCGGCGCGAAGCTCAAGCTCGGCGTGGTCAACCCGGCCGACGCCTACGGCGAGGAGTTCCACGCCGCGGCCAGGTACGCGGTGGCCAGCCTGCCCAACGTCGAACTGGTCGCCTCCGTCACGTACACCAACACCGACGAGGACTTCACCGCACAGGTGAACAAGCTCAGGAACGCCGGCGCCGAGGCCGTCTTCCTCAACACCACGCCCAAGCAGACCGCCGGCCTGGTCGGTCAGGCCGCCCAGTTCGGGTACGAGCCGACGTGGATCGGGCAGGGCGGCACCTGGGCCGCCTCGCTCGCCAAGCCGCTCGGCGGCCTCACCGAGCGCTACCGCGTGGTCAACAGCGTCGCCGCCCTCGGCGAGGACACCCCGGGCGTGAAGAAGCTCGAGGAGGCGCTGGCGAAGTACGCCGCCGACGAAACCCCCGACAACATGATGGTCACCGGCTGGGTCACCGGCGCGGTCACCGGCGCGGCCCTGGAGAAGGCCTGCGCGAACAAGGATCTCACCCCCGAGGGTGTCGTCGCCGCGATGGAGAACCTCGAGGTCGACCTCGAGGGCGTCGGGCCGAAGCTCAACATGGGCGACGGCCAGTCCCCGGTCTCCCGCGAGTCCCGGGTGAACCGGATCGACCCGAAGACGGGTGGCCTGACGCCGATCACCGACTGGGCCGCCAGCCAGCCGGCCACGACCTGGTCGCTCGGCAAGTAGGTCCCGTTCCCGGGCGGGCAGCCCGCGCCGACGGACACATCGGATGAGAGAGGCCCCATGAGCCTGTTGCTGCAACTGCTGTTCCAGGGCGTGGCCCTGGGACTGGTGTACGGACTCATCGCCCTGGGTTTCGTGATCGTGTTCAAGGGCTCCCGGTCGTTCAACTTCGCGCACGGCGAGTTCGTCATGGGCGGCGCCTACCTGGTGATCGCCGCGGCCGGCGTGGTGCCCTACGCGCTGGCCGTGGTGATCGCCGTGGGCGGGATGGTGCTGGTGGCGCTGCTGGTGGAGAGCCTGTTGCTGCGGCGCATGGTCGGCAGGTCACTGACCACGGTCGTGCTGGCCACGCTGGGTCTGTCGATCATGATGCGATCGGTCGTCGTCATGGTGTGGGGCGTCAACGAGCAGGGTTCGGCCGACCCGGTCGGGCGCGGCACCGTCCGGTGGGGCGACGTGGTGCTCCCCACCAGCGCCATCGCGACGATCGTCGTCTCGGGCGTCGTACTCGTCGGGTTGGCGTACTTCTATCAGCGCACCCGGTACGGCCTCGCGCTGCGCGCCACCGCCAGCCACCAGGAGGCGGCCCTGGCCCAGGGCATCGACGTCCGCCGAATGTTCGCGCTGTCGTGGGGGATCGCCGCGGTCCTCGCCGTCGTGGCCGGCATCTTCCTGGGCGCGTTCCCACGGCAGGTCTCCCCGGCCATGGGCATGGTCGCGCTCGCCGCGCTGCCGGCGATCGTGATCGGCGGGTTCGACTCGCTCCTCGGCGCCATCGTCGGTGGCCTGGTGGTGGGGCTCATCCAGGTGCTCGGCGCCGGCTACCTGGCCGACTTCGGCGGCGGGAAGCTGCACGAGGTGCTGCCGTACATCGTGATGTTCGCCGTCCTGGTCGTCCGCCCCTACGGGCTGTTCGGCAGCCGCGAAGTGGAGAGAGTCTAGATGTCGTCCCCCACCTCGGAGGCCCGCTACCGCCGCGAGCTCTCGCTGCGCCCCGGCACCTCCGCGAAGGTCGGCACCCTCGCCGTCACCGCCCTGCTGCTGGTGCTGCCGCTGCTGGTCGGCCCCCGCTGGCAGACGATCGGCGTGTACGCCTTCATCGCCGCCATCGCGGCGCTCGGCATGCACGTGCTGTCCGGCCTGGCCGGGCAGATCTCGCTCGGCCATGCCGCGTTCCTGGCGATCGGCGCCTACACCGCCTGCTGGCTGGGCGTCGACCAGGAGCTGCCGATCTGGGTCTGGCTGCCGGCCAGTGGGCTGGTCGCCGGCCTCGCCGGAGCCGTCCTCGGCCCGGTCGCGGCCCGCATCCGGGGTCTCTACCTCGCCGTCGCCACGCTGGCCCTGGTCTTCATCCTCCAGTACGTCTGGCAGGTCTGGGGTGACCTGACCGGGGGCGTGAACGGCCGACCCGCGCCCGCCGTCCTGTTCGACGGCGAGGACCTGCTGCGCGGCGTCGAGATCGGCGGGCTGCACCTCACCGGTGAGCAGGCCTGGTGGTACTTCGCCCTCGCGGCCCTGGGGGTCGCGCTGCTGGCCAGCCTGAACATCCAGCGCAGTCGAATGGGCCGGGCGTTCATGGCGGTGCGCGACCGTGACCTGGCCGCCGGGGTCGCCGGTGTGCCGGTGCGGCGCACCAAGGTCACCGCCTTCGTCGTCTCGGCGACGTTCACCGGCATCGCGGGCGCCCTGCTGGCCTCCTTCCAGTCCTACATCGTGCCGACCCAGTGGGGCCTGATGCTCTCCATCGAGTACATCGCGATGGTGGTCATCGGAGGACTGGGCACGACGTTCGGCGCCGTCGCCGGGGCGTTCTTCGTGACCTCGATGCCCCAGGTGGTGCACGCGCTGGCCGGCTTCCTGCCGTTCATCGCCGAGACCTCCAGCACCGACGGCGGGATCTCGGTGCCGCTGCTGTCGGAGTTCCTCTACGGCTTCGCGATCGTCCTGGTGCTGCTCTTCGAACCCGACGGCCTGCACGCCCTGTGGGTGCGCGCCAAGCGGTTCGTCGTACGCCCACCGGCAGCCCCGCCGCCGACCCCCGAGCCAGCCCTTCCGGAACTGAGCGGAGCCGGCCATGTCGCCTGAACCTGCCACCCCCGCCCTGGAGGTACGCGGCGTCACCGTCGGCTACGGCGGGGTCACCACGGTGTTGCACGACGTCAGCCTGCGGGTTCCCGCCGGGCAGATCGTCAGCCTGCTCGGCCCCAACGGCGCCGGCAAGTCGACGCTGATGCGGGCCGTCTCCGGGCTGCTCGGTATCCATCGTGGCGCTGTCACCCGTGGCTCGGTGTCGCTGTTCGGCAGGGACGTAACCCGGGCATCCGCCGCCCAGCGGGTCAGCGCCGGCCTGGCCCAGGCGCTGGAGGGCCGCCAGGTGTTCGTCGACCTCACCGTCGAGGAGAACCTGCGCATCGGCGGCTACCGGCGCCGGGGTTCCCGCAGACCGGGCGACGAGGTGTTCGAGTCGATCCTCGACCGGTTCCCGCGGCTGCGGGACCGGCTGGACCAGAAGGCCGGCTACCTGTCCGGGGGCGAGCAGCAGATGCTCGCCATGGGCCGGGCGCTGATGTCCGCGCCGAAGGTGCTGCTGCTCGACGAGCCCAGCCTGGGCCTGGCCCCGAAGGTCGTCGAGGACATCCGCGACGTCATCGTCGACATCAACCGGCAGGGCACGTCGATCCTGCTGGTGGAGCAGAACGCCATGATGGCCCTCTCCGTCGCCCACCACGGCTACGTCCTGGAGACGGGCCGGGTCGCCAAGGAGGGCTCCGCGGAGAGCCTGCGCGTCGACGACGAGGTCCGTGACGTCTACCTCGGACTCCACAGCGGTCGCCGCGTCGTGACGGTTGCCGCCGACCCCGTGACGGAGGCGTGAGATGAGCGACGTGCTGCTCTCCGTCGAGGGCCTGAGCCTGCGGTTCGCCGGAGTGCGCGCGCTGACCGACGTCTCCTTCGACGTCCGGCACGGCCAGTTGTTCTCCGTCATCGGGCCCAACGGCGCCGGCAAGTCCTCCCTGTTCAACTGCATCTCCGGCGTCTACCGCCCCACCTCGGGATCGATCAGGTTCGACGGCACCGAGTTGGTCGGCCGGGCGCCGCACCGGATCGCCAAGCTGGGCATTGCGCGTACCTTCCAGAACGTCGAGGTCTTCCCGACCATGACGGTGCTGGAGAATCTCCTGCTCGCCCGCCACCACCACATGCGCGGTGGCGTGCCCGCCGGGGTGCTCTGGTTCGGCCGGGCCCGGCGCGAGGAGGTCGCCGCCCGCCGGGCGGTGGACCGGACCATCGACTTCCTCGGGCTCGGCGACCTCCGGCACCGCCGGGTCGGGTCGCTCCCGCACGGCCTGCAGAAGCGGGTCGAGCTGGGCCGCACCCTGGCGATGGAGCCGAAGCTGCTGCTGCTCGACGAGCCGGTCGCCGGCATGAACCACGACGAGACGCAGGAGATGGTGCGTGCCATCGTCCGGGCCAGGCAGGAACTCGGCGTCGCCGTCGTCCTCGTCGAGCACGACATGGGCGTGGTCATGGAGATATCCCAGGAGATCTGCGTACTGGACTTCGGCGAGCGGATCGCCCTCGGCGCGCCGGCCGACGTCGCCCGCGACGAGGCCGTGCTGACGGCCTACCTCGGTGGTGCGCTGTGAGTGGGCGCGTACGCCTGCTCGGCATCTCCGGCAGCCTGCGCGCCCGCTCCTACAACACCGCGCTGCTGCATGCCGCGCGCGCGGTCGCGCCCGAGGGGGTGGCACTGGAGATCGCCGACATCGGCGAGGTGCCGCTGTTCAACGACGACCTGCTGCCCGACCCGCCGGGCGCGGTGGCGCGGCTGCGCGCGCAGGTGGTGGCTGCCGACGGCCTGCTGCTCGCCGCCCCTGAGTACAACGGCGGCGTCACCGGTGTGCTCAAGAACGCCCTGGACTGGCTGTCGGTCCCGCCGACCGCGTCCGCGCTGCGGCGCAAGCACGTCGCCCTGGTGGGCGCCTCCCCGGGGATGCTCGGCACGGCCCGCGCCCAGACCCAGCTGCGTGCGGTCCTCACCCTGTGCGGTGCCCGGGTGGTAGCCGCCCCCGAGGTCCTGGTCGCGCACGCGCACCGGCGCTTCGACGACGACCTGGCGTTGGCCGACGAGCAGGCCCGGCTGCTGCTTGGCAAGCTGGTGGGCAGGCTGGTCCGCGAGATCCGCGACTCCCACCCGCTGGTGCCCTCCTGAGCCCCGCCGCAACCCGACCGGCCCCGAGGCGACCGCCGGGTGCCGCCGGCCGCCCCTCAGTCCCGGGGCAGGCCGAGGGCCTGCACGGTCAGCAGGTTGAGGGTGTCCACCACGTTGTCGTTCGCGTCCGATTCGCCGAGGACGTACCGCAGGTAGAGCGTCCGGTCGACCATGGCCCCGAGCGCCTGCGCCGCGACGTACGCGTCGAGGTCGACGCTCACGAGGCCCTCGGCCTGCCAGCGGCGGATGGACCGGGCGGTGCGCTCGGTCGTGGTCCTGCGGTGGGACTGGCGCAGCGAGCGGAAACCCTCGTCGATGGTCGCCACCTGCTCCACGATCGCCATCAGGGCGGCGTTCTCCCGGTAACGGGCGCAGTAGTTGCGGTTGGCCTGCTCCAGGCGTTCCCGTGGGCTCGCGGGCCGGGACGTGGACGGGTCGGTCGCGAACATCTCGTCGAACAGCCGCGAGGCGACCTCGTAGAAGATCGCCTCCTTGGACGGGAAGTGCGTGTAGAAGCTGCCGTAGGCGACGCCGGCCGTCGACGCGATGTGCGCGATCCGGGTGTCGACGAAGCCCCGCTCCTCGAACACCTTCCGGGCGGCGGTGAGCAGGCGCTCGCGCGTGGCGCGACCGCGGCTGCTCAGGGGCAGGGACGGCGTCGGCACGGGCGGAAGCGTAGCAGTCCCGCAGACCGTTGACCCCTCAACTTGACCTGACTATCATGTCAAGTCTGGGCCGGCCGGACGGCCAGCACCGGACGCGCCGCCAGAGAGGAACCGGGACGATGACGAACACCGGGTTCGAGATCAGGGGCATCAACCACCTCGCCCTGGTCTGCTCCGACATGGAGCGCACCGTGGACTTCTACCGCAACGTGCTGGGCCTGCCGCTGATCAAGACCATCGCGCTGCCCGACGGCGGTGGCCAGCACTTCTTCTTCGACCTGGGCGGCGGCAACCACCTCGCGTTCTTCTGGTTCCCCGACGCCCCACCGGCCGCTCCCGGCATCGCCGCCGCGGCCACCATCCCCGGCAAGGGCGAGTTCACCACCGCCGTCGGCTCGATGAACCACGTGGCCTTCACCATTCCCGCGGACAAGTTCGACGAGTACCGCGCGAAGCTCAAGGAGAAGGGTGTGCGGGTCGGCTACATCGTCAACCACGACGACAGCCCGTCCGGGGTCGCGCGTGAGATGCACGACGGGGTCTTCGTCCGCTCGCTCTACTTCCAGGACCCCGACGGGATCCTCCTCGAGTTCGCCGCGTACCTCCGGGAGTTCACCCCCTCCGACGTCCGTCACGCGCCGGCCCGGGCCGTCGTTCCCGCCACCGCCTGACCGCGATCCGCACCGAGGAAAGGAAGGACACCCGTGCCACGTCTCCGGCAGGTATCTCGCGACGAGGCCGAGGCCGACATCGTCGTCACCATGTACGACCAGCTCTTCGGCCGCGACCGGGACCCGGTCGCCGAGCCCGGCACTGCCGCCGGCACCCCGGGCGACTGGTGGACGGTCTTCGCGCTGGTGCCGGACGTGCTCAAGCACGCCGTGCGCGGCTTCGCGCTCTACCGCAGCCCCAGGCGGCTGCTCGACCCGGTGCTCCGTGAGCTGGGGCAGACCCGCGCCGGCTGGCTGCGCGGCAGCCAGTTCGTCTTCTCCCAGCACTGCAAGTCGCTGCGCGCGCTGACGGTGAGCGAGGAGCGGATCGCCGCCATCCCGTCCTGGGGCGTGTCGGACCTGTTCACGCCGCTGGAGCGGGCGGTCCTGTCCTACACCGACAGCCTCGTCACCGGCGGCGGCCGGGTCGACGACGGCACCTTCGCGGTGCTCAAGGCGAACCTGACCGACGAGCAGATCCTCGAACTGACCTACATCACGTGCCTCTACGACATGCACGCCGTAATGAGCCGGGCCCTGCGCCTGGAGTTCGACGACCGCGAGGAACCGGTCGTGGAGGTCGCCGCGCCCGAGGGATACGAGGCCTTCGACGTCGGCGCGGCCACCAGCCTCGCCGAGGACCGCCGTTGACCACGACCGTGCCGCCCCGGGCCGCGCTGCACGACGTACCCACCGCCGCCGAACTGGTCGCGGCCGTGCGCGAGTTCCTCGCCGACGAGGTCCTCGGCGCCGTCGCGGGCGCCACCCGGTTCCATACCCGGGTGGCGATGAACGCCCTGGGCATCGTCGAACGCGAACTCGCGCAGGGTGGCGCCGACGTGCTCGCCCACCGGCAGCGGCTGGCCCGGCTCGGGTACGCCGACGACGCGGGGCTGGCGGAGGCCATCCGGTCCGGCGCCGAGGACGGCCGGTACGCCGAGGTGAAGGCCGCGATCGCCGAGAGCGTGGCCGCCAAGCTGCGTGTGGCCAATCCCGCGTACCTGAAGGAGACGCCATGACGTTCCAGGTCCCGGAGCACATCCGCCCACTGCGCGACAGGGTCCACCGGTTCATGGTGGAGCGGGTCGAGCCCCACGAGAGCGTCCTGCACGCCGGCGGGCCCGAGGCCGCGCGGCTCGTCGCGCAGCTCCAGGCGCAGGCCAAGGCCGAGGGGCTGTGGGCGTTGGGCCACCCGGCGGAGCTGGGCGGGGGAGGGCTGCCGTTCCTCGACTACGTCTACGTCAACGAGGTGCAGGGGCGCAGCGAGTTCGGGCAGCTCGCGTTGGGCACGTGGACCCTCCAGGACTCGATCATGCTGAACCGGCACGCGAGCCCGCACTGGCGGGAGGCGTACCTCGAGCCGCTGGTCGCGGGGGAGATCTCGCCGAGCTTCGCGATGACCGAGCCGGACGTGGCCGGGTCCGACCCCACCCGGCTGCGGACCACGGCCACCCTGGAAAACGGGGAGTGGGTGATCAACGGACGCAAGTGGTTCACCACCGGCGCGGCGAAGGCGGCATACACCACCGTGATGTGCCGGACCGAGACGGACGCCGCGCCGCACGCGTCGTTCAGCATGATCATCGTCCCGACCGACACCCCCGGCTACCGGATAGTCCGGGACACCCCCGTGCTCGGCATCGACAGCGGCCACTACGAGGTCGACTACGACAACGTGCGGGTGCCGGAGCAGAACCTGCTGGGCGAGCGCGGCAAGGGCTTCCTCATCGCCCAGGAGCGGCTCGGCCCCGGCCGGATCTTCCACGCGATGCGCTGGCTCGGCCAGGCCCAGCGGGCCTTCGACCTCATGTGCCGACGGCTCAACGAGCGGACCGCCTTCGGGGGGCCGCTGGCCGACAAGCAACTGATGCAGCAGCACGTCTTCGACTCGTACACCGAGATCCAGGCCAGCCGGCTGCTCACCCTGCAGGCGGCCGAGCAGATCGACCGGGGCGACCAGGCCCGGGTCGAGATCGGGGCGATCAAGGTCTTCGGGGCCCGCATGCTGCACAACGTCGTCGACCGGGCGGTGCAGGTCTTCGGCGCGGCCGGCGTCACCGACGACACCCCGCTCAGCCACATGTACCGCGCCGCGCGGTTCGCCCGCCTCTACGACGGCGCCGACGAGGTGCACATCCAGAGCGTCGGCCGGCGCATCCTCGGCGAGTACCGCAGGGGTGGGAACTGGGAGTTCGGGCTGCGCTGACCGCCCGCGCGAGGACCGGCCGGGACGCGTGGCGCCCGGCCGGTCCTCGCGTCGCCGGGCGGCTGCGCCGTTCCGTTCCGCCGACCGGCCTGGCGCCTCGTCGGCCGGTCAGGGGAGCAGCCGCAACAGCTCCCACTCGTTCTCGCTCACCCGGCGGCCGATCGTGGCCAGCTCCACCGAGCGGGTCGCCCCGGAGCGGTGCCGCTCGGTCTGGTGGATGCAGATGACGCCCCACTTCAGGGTGCCCATCACCTGCCACCAGTGCAGGGCCTCGCGGTCGACCGTCGTCCCGCTCTCCGCCTCGTAAGCCGCCACCAGGTCGTCGACCGCGCCGAAGCCGCCGACCACCGGTACCCGGCCGAACCGCCACGCCTTGACGCACAGCCAGCCGAGGTCCTCCAGCGGATCGCCGAGATGGGCCAGCTCCCAGTCCAGGACGGCGCGGATCCCCTCCGGCCCGACGATGAAGTTGCCGTTGCGGAAGTCGCCGTGCACGACCCGCGGCGGTACGGCCGCCGGCCGGTGCGCGTCGAGCCAGCGGATCGCGAGCTCGAACGCCGGGTGCGGGTGACCGTAGTCCGCGAGCGCCCTGCGCCAGGTGTCGAGTTCGTCGCGGGCCTCCAGCCCGGGCGCGGCAGCGGGGGGGATGCGTTGGATCCGGGCCAGGATCCGGCCACACTGCGCGGCCAGCAGCGGGCGGGCGGCCGCGTACTCCTCGTCGCGCAGGATCTTGCGGGGGATGGACTCGCCCTCGATCCGGGCCATCACGGCGTACGCCGCGCCAAGGTCGTCGGCATCGGTGCTGGACGCCAGGATGGCGGGTGACGGGACACCGGCCTCGCCCGCCGCGGCCATCAGCGCGGTCTCGCGGCCCATCGCGTCGGCCTCGAACCCGCCGGGAGCGTCCATCCGCAGGATGAGGCCCTGCGGGGGCGTGCGGTCACCGCGCAGGTCGAAGGACCAGGTGTGCCGGGACGCGCCGGCCGGCAGGCGGCGGAGGTTGTCGACCCGCACGCTCGGGTCGCCGGTGCGCTCGGCGAGCACGGCACGCAGCCGCTCCCCGAGCCGGCTCGCCTCGTCGGTCGTCGGTGCGGTCAAGCTGGGCACGTGCTTCCTCCCGGACCTGAGCTGCGGGGAACCCGCACGAGGATTGTATGCAATTCGCGGGCGGTTGTCGCGGGTGGAGACGGGCGGAGCGCTCAGGACGGGCCGCCCGCCGGTGGTACGGGGTCAGTCGGCGGCGTCCTCGACGGCCGTCGCCATCGCGAACAGCTCGCCCACCTCGGTGTCGTTGGCCTGGATGTGGGCGACCAGCACGTCGCGGCCCTGGAGCACGTGCTCGTACATGAGCGCCGACGCCCGTTGCCCGTCGCCGGCGACGATCGCGTCCCGCATCAACCGGTGGAACAGGTGCGACCGCTCGATCTGGGCGCGGTCGAACTGGCGGAAGGCCTGGAAGACCAGCGGCACGTCGACGGTGCGCTCCAGCAGCCGGCTCAGCCGCTCGTGCCTGGCCGCGGCCAGGATGGTGCCGTGGATCTGGTGGTTCGCCGCGTTGACGGCCCGGGTCAGCTCGATCGCGTCCGCGTGCTCGGTGTGCAGGGCGGCCTCGAAGGCGGCGATCCCGGCGTCGAGGAGGCCGACCTCCTCGTCCGTGATCCGCTCGGCCGCCAGTTCGGCGGCGTACGCCTCGAGGCGGGCGCGCAGGCCGTACAGGTCGGCCACGTCCTCGATCGACAGCCCGCGCACCACGGCTCCCCGGTTCGGCTCGCTGTGTACGAGTCCCTCGGCCTCGAGGCGGCGCAGGGCCTCGCGCACCGGTGTGCGGGAGAGCGCGAACTCCTCGGCGATCCGCTGCTCGACGAGGCGCTGGCCGGGCCGGTAGCGCCCCTCGACGATGGCCTGCCGGATGTGGGCGTAGGCCGCCTGGCTGTTCCCCTTGTGCGTCGTCACTCGTCACGTCGCCTTTTCGCGCTCGGTGGACTGATCGGGTGAAGTGTAGCGGCGCACACGCCAGTTGTATGCGATCTCCGATCCGTGTGGCGCAAAGCGGCGCGCCGGAGCCAAGGATTGTGTACAATTCTCGGCCATGGGTGGTTCCACAGGGCCGTTGCACGGCCTCCGCGTCCTTGAGTTGGGCAGTTTCATCGCCGGCCCGTTCGCCGGCCAGCTCCTCGGCGACTACGGGGCCGAGGTGCTCAAGATCGAGGCGCCCGGCACCGGCGACCCGATGCGCCGCTGGGGGATCACCGAGAATGGCGAGAGCCTCTGGTGGCCCGCGATCGCCCGGAACAAGAAGTCCGTCGCGATCGACCTGCGCCGGCCCGACGGGCGGGACCTGATCCGCAGGCTGGTCGCCGAGGTCGACATCGTGCTGGAGAATTTCCGGCCCGGCACGCTCGTCGACTGGGGGCTGGACTACGCCGCGCTGTCCGCGATCAACCCCCGGCTCATCATGGTGCACGTCAGCGGCTTCGGGCAGACGGGTCCGCGCGCCGGCGACGCCGGCTTCGGCAGCATCGGCGAGGCGATGGGCGGCATCCGGCACACGACCGGGAACCCGGGGCTCCCGCCCACGCGTACCGGCATCAGCCTCGGCGACTCCCTCGCCGCCCTCTTCGCCGTCATCGGCACCCTCGCCGCCGTACACGAGCGGGCGGCCAGCGGCAGGGGACAGGAGGTGGACGTCGCGATCTACGAGGCCGTCGCCGCGCTGATGGAGTCGACGATGGCCGACCACGAGGTCGCGGGCGTCACCCGTGGCCGGACCGGCTCGGTGCTGCCCGGCGTCGCGCCGTCCAACGTCTACCCGACCTCCGACGGCGCCGAGGTGCTGATCGCGGCCAACGCCGACACCGTGTTCCGCCGGCTCTGCGTCGCGATGGGCGACGAGACGCTGAGCGCGGACCCGCGGTTCGCCGAACACGGCGCCCGCGGTGGGAACATGGCCGAGATCGACGCCATCATCAGCGACTGGACGCGCACCATGACCGCCGAGGTGCTGCTGAAGGTCATGGAGGACAACGGGGTTCCGGCCGGCCGCATCTACACCGCCGGCGACATGCTGAACGACCCGCAGTACGCCGCCCGCGACATGGTGGTCCGGCTGGCCAACCGATTCGGCGTGCGGATCCCCGCCGCCGGCGTCGTGCCCAAGTTCTCCCGCACCCGTCCGGCGACGCCGGTGGCCGGCCCGGTGCTGGGCGGCCACACCCGCGACGTCCTGACCGGCCTGGCCGGCGTCGATGGTGCGGAGTGGGCCCGGCTGGCGGCCGACGGCGTCGTCGTCCAGCCGGCCGGATGACGCCCGCCGCCCGCGCCGGCGGGATCCGTCGCCGCTGCCCCCGACCATTGGAGAGACCCTTGACTGCTGTCCCGACCGCGTCCACCGCCGGTGGGTACGACGACATCGCCGAGCGCTTCTTCGACGCCGTCGGCAGGGGCGACCTGGCCGCGGTGACCGACCTGTACGCCGAGGACGTCGAGGTGTGGCACAACTACGACGAGGTGGACCAGACCAGGGAGCAGAGCCTGCGCACCCTCGGCTGGATCCACGCCAAGATCGGCCCGCTGCGGTACGTCGACGTGCGGCGCACCCTGCTGCCCGACGGCTTCTGGCAGCAGCACGTCGCCGAGATCGCCGGTGACGGGGTGACGACGCGCGTCCCGGCCGCGCTGCGGGTGTTCTGCCGGGCCGGGAAGATCGTCCGCATCGAGGAGTACCTCGACCCCGCGCCGTTCACCGCCCTGGTCGCCGCGAGAGCCACGGCGTGACCCACCGGTCCGGTCCCCTGCGGGGGCTCACCGTGGTCGAGCTCGGCGGCGTGGGGCCGGCCGCGTTCTGCGGCATGCTGCTGGCCGACCTCGGTGCGCGGGTGGTCCAGATAGCAAGGCCCGGTTCGGCCGCCGTGTTCTCCGACGCGCACCTGCGGTTCGGCGTCGTCAACCGCGGCCGGGAGTCGGTCGCGATCGACCTGTCCCGACCCGAGGGGGTGGCCGCCGCGCTGCGCCTCGTGGACGGTGCGGACGCCGCGATCGAGGGCTTCCGCCCGGGCGTCGCCGAACGGATCGGCGTCGGACCGGACGCCTGTCGCGAGCGCAACCCGCGGCTCGTCTACGGCCGGATCACCGGGTGGGGGCACGGCGGGCCGTGGTCGGACCGGGCCGGGCACGAGGCGAACTACGTCGGGCTGGCCGGCGGGCTCGCCCCCGTGTCGAGGGCCGGGGAGCCGGCGGCGCCGCCCGCCGGGCAGCACGGGGACATCGGGGCGGCGGCGACTTTCCTCGCCCTCGGCGTGGTGAGCGCGCTGCTCGAAGCCCGCAGCTCCGGCGAGGGCCAGGTCGTGGAGGCCTCCGTCGTGGACTCGGTCGCGGCCCGGATGGCCCTCGCGATCGGCGCTGCGGCGGCCAGGGCCGCCGACCGGGTGGAGCGGGACACGGGGGCCAACGCCCCGTTCGGCGACACCTACCGGTGCGCGGACGGTCGCTTCGTCGCGGTCGCCGCCATCGAGGAGACCTTCTATTCGCGGCTGCTGGGCAGGCTCGGACTGACCGGGCATCCGGCCTTGGTCGGCGACCGGTTCGACCGCGCGCGGTGGCCGGGGATGCGGCAGGTGCTGACCGAAGTGTTCCTGGCCCGGGCCCGGGACGAGTGGTGCGAGGTCTTCGCCGACGCCGATGCGTGCGTCTCGCCCGTGCTGACCGTGGAGGAGGCGATGGCGCACGAGCACAACCGGGCACGCGGGGTGTACGTCGACGTCGGCGGCTCCGTGCAGCCCGCCCCCACGCCCCGGTTCAGCCGCACCCCGCCGGCCACTCCCGGTCCCGCCGTCCCCGCCGGCGCGAACTCGACGAACGTGCTGCGGGGCGCCGGCCTGAGCGCCGAGGAGGTGTCCGCGCTGCTCTCCTCGGGCGTGGTCGTCGCCGGCCCGACCGGCGGCGACGGGGGCCGCGCGGCCACCTAGCGGGGGCTCGTCACGTTGTCATCGTGCCGTGGGCCGCACGGCACCGAAGCTGCGACAGGATCGCTGAGGAGCGGCGGATGTATCCCGGTACCCATGTCGACCAGTTCCCCGAGAAGCCCGCCGTGATCGTGGGCGAGACCGGCGAGACGCTCACCTACCGACAGTTGGAGGAGCGGTCACGCCGCCTCGCGCGCGTGCTGCACGACGCCGGACTGCGCCGCGGTGACCACCTGGCGCTGTTGACCGACAACACGCCGCGCGCGTTCGAGGTCTACTGGGCGGCCCTGCGCACAGGGCTCTACATCACGGCGGTGAACAGCCACCTCACCCCTGCCGAGATCGCCTACATCGTCGACGACTGCGACGCTGCGGCGATCGTCGTCTCCGCCGGCCTGCGGGAGGCGGCCGAACGCCTGGTCGCCGAGACGCCGCAGGTCACCCTCCGGCTGGTCTACGGCGGCCCGGCGGAGGGTTACTCGTCGTACGAGGAGGCGCTGGAGCAGGCGTCGGCCGAGGCGCTGCCCAGCCAGCCACGCGGCACCGACATGCTCTACTCCTCGGGCACGACCGGTTTCCCGAAGGGGATCAAGCCGCCGCTGCCCGACCACCAGGTCGACGAGGCCAACGCCGACGCCGCGCTGTACGGACCGATGTACGGCTTCGGCACCGACACCGTCTACCTGTCCCCGGCGCCGATCTACCACGCGGCGCCGCTGCGGTTCGCCGCGGTGGTCCAGGCCCTCGGTGGCACGGTGGTGATGATGCGGCGGTTCGACGCCGAGGCCGCGCTGTCGATGATCGAGCGTTACCGGGTGACCCACAGCCAGTGGGTACCGACGATGTTCGTCCGGATGCTGAAGCTCCCCGAGCCGGTCAGTCACAGGTACGACGTGTCCAGCCTGCGGTGCGCGGTGCACGCCGCGGCCCCGTGCCCGGTCGAGGTCAAGCGGGCGATGCTCGACTGGTGGGGGCCGATCCTCGTCGAGTACTACTCGGCGACCGAGCTGAACGGCGTCACGTACATCACCAGCGAGGAGTGGTGTCGCAGGCCGGGCTCGGTCGGCCGGGCGGTCGTCGGCGTTCTGCACGTCTGCGGCGACGACGGTGCGGAGCTGCCGGTGGGCGAGGTCGGCACCGTCTACTTCGAGCGGAACGAGCTGCCCTTCCGCTACCACAAGGACCCGGGCAGGACCAGGGAGGCCGTGCATCCGCGGCATCCGACGTGGACCACGACCGGCGACATCGGCAGGGTGGACGAGGACGGTTTCCTGTACCTCACCGACCGCAAGGGGTTCACGATCATCTCCGGCGGGGTCAACATCTACCCCCAGGAGATCGAGAACGCGCTGATCCTGCACCCCCGGGTGCTCGACGTCGCGGTGATCGGCATCCCCGACGCGGACCTGGGGGAGTCGGTGCGGGCGTACGTGCAGCCGGCCCCCGGCGCGCGGGCGGACGCGGCGCTCGCCGACGAACTGGTCGCGTTTCTCGGCGAGCGGATCGCCCGCTACAAGCTGCCGCGCAGCGTCGAGTTCGTCGAGCGGTTGCCGAGGACGCCGACGGGCAAGCTCGTCAAGCGCGCCCTGCGCCACCTCGCCGACGCCGCCGAGTAGGGCCGGCGGCGTGGGTATCGTCGTCGAGCGGCAAGGTGGCGTCGTCCGGGTCGGCCTGGACCGGCCGGAGCGGCTCAACGCGCTGGACCTTCCCGCGATGCGCGGCCTGGGCGCGGTCCTCGACCGGCTCGCCGTCGACCAGACGGTCCGCTGTGTGGTGCTCGCCGGGCGGGGGCGGGCCTTCTGTGCCGGGGCGGATCTCGCCGCCGCCGATCCGGCGACCCCGGTGGGCCTCCGGGAGGAGATGATGGCTGCGGCCAACCACGTGGTGCGGCGGCTGACCACGCTGCCGGCCCCGGTCCTGGCCGCCGTGGACGGCGGCGCGCTCGGGGTGGGTGCGTCGCTGGCCCTGGCGTGCGACCTGGTCGTCGCCTCGTCCCGGTCCTACTTCGTGCTGCCGTTCCTGTCCGTCGGTCTCATGCCCGACGGCGGGGCGTCGGTGACGGCCGCGGCGTCGATGGGTCGCGCCCGCGCCATGCGGGCGGCCCTGCTCGGCGAGCGGATCAGCGCGGGTGAGGCGGCCGAGATCGGCCTGATCGCCGAGGCGTGCGACGCCTCGACGTTCGAGGCCCGGGTGCGGGAGTTGGCGACCAGGATCGCCCAGGGGCCGAGGGCCGCCACCGCGCTGACCAAGCAGGCCGTCAACGCGGCGACGCTCCCGGACCTGGACGCGGCGCTGCGCCGGGAGGCGGAGGGGCAGACCACGCTGATGGGTACGGCCGACTTCCGCGAGGGCATCGCCGCCTTCGCCCAGCGCCGCGCCCCGACCTTCACCGACTGACGGCCGGCGCTCAGATCGCGGCGAGACCGCCGTCGACGAGGAGGGTCGTGCCGGTGACGTACGACGACGCCGGGCTGGCCAGGAACAGCAGCGCGCTGTCGACCTCGTGCTGCTCGCCGAAGCGGCCCAGCAGGCTGTGCTGGGCGACCATGTCGCGCAGCTTGTCCTCACCGTTCGCCGTCATCTCGCTGGCGAAGTAGCCGGGGCACAGGGCGTTGACCCGGATGCCCTTGCGGCGGGACCACTGCTGCGCGAGGTCCCGGGTCAGGCCGATGACGCCCGCCTTGCTCGCGGCGTACGACGCCTGCGGGAACCGCGAGGCCACCACACCGTGCACGCTCGCCACGTTGACGATGGCGGAACCGGCCGGCATCACCCGGGCGCAGGCCTGGGCCATCCAGAACGAGCCGTTGAGGTTCACGTCGATCACCTGGCGGAACGCGTCGGGGGTCTCCCGCGAGGCCGGTACGGAACCGCCCAGGCCGGCGTTGTTGACGAGCACGTCGACGCGGCCGTGTTCGGCCACCGCCGCGTCCACCAGTGCCTGGCACTCCTCGGGCACCGTCACGTCGGTCGCCCGGGCGAGCACCGTCGCGCCCCGTGCGCGGAGTTCGCCCGCCACCTCGTGCAGCCGGTCCTCGCGTCGGGCGGCGAGGACCAGGGTGCCGCCGACGTCCGCGACGGCCCGGGCGAAGCCCACCCCCAGCCCGGAGCTCGCGCCGGTGATCACCACGACCCGGCCGTCGAGTCGGAACGCGTCGAGCGGACCGGTCATCGGGTGGCCCCTTCCTGTGCCTGGTGTTGCACGGTTGCCAGCGCGAGGTCGGCGTACCTGCGGGCCATGGTCGGCGCGTCGACCGGGCCGCCCGGCCGGTACCAGCCGGCGACGCCCTGGCACATGGACAGGATCGCCCGGCTGCACTCCTCGGGATACGGGGTGCGGAAGACGCCCTGGGTCACCCCGCCGAGGATCGCGTCGCGCAGCTCGCCCTCGAGCTCGTCGCGCCGGGCCACGTAGTGCGCCCGGTTCTCGGGGGTGAGACTCCGGCGCTCGGAGTCGAGGAACGCCAGGTCGCGGTGCTGGGCCATGTAGAGGACGATCGCCTCCACCAGGGCGCTCAGGCGGGCCACGCAGTCCTCGCCGGCCTCCTCGAGGGCCGCCCGGGCGTGCGCCAGCACGATCCGCATCGCGTGGTCGAGCAGCTCCCGCAGCATGGCCTGCTTGTTCTCGAAGTGGTAGTAGAGCGCCGGCACGGTGACGCCGGCGCGGACGGCGATCTTGCGGACCGACGTCCCGTCGTAGCCGTGTTCGACGATCTCGGCCAGCGCGACCGACAGGAGCGGCGACAGCTCGAGCGGGGGGTAGCTCCGCCAGTCGAATGCGTCGTCGGTCACGTCGTCCTCGTCTCCGTCCGCCTCGGGGCCGGGTCGCCGGGGGAAGCCTAGAGCGTCCCGGAGGCGCTTAGCAAACGTTCGCTCAGTACCCGCCCAGTGCGGCTGTCCGGCGGGTCCGGCCGGCGGGAGGGGCTTGGCTTCCACACCGTCCAGGGGCTACTTTAGCGATCGCTCACTAAGTGCCGCTAGGTGTGGGAGGTCAGGGCATGGATGTCCGGGGCAAGCAGGCGTTGGTGACCGGAGGTGCCTCCGGGCTCGGCCTGGCGACGGTGGAGACGCTGGTCGCGGCCGGCGCCCGGGTGGTGGCACTGGACCTGCCCACCGCCGACCGCAGCCGGCTCGACGGGCTGGGGGACGCGGTCCGGTTCGCCGGCGCCGACGTGACCGACGAGGAGGCGGTGCGCTCGGCCGTCTCGCTCGCCAACGACGAGGGCGCCCTGGCCGTGCTGGTCAACTGCGCGGGGATCGGCAACGCGGTCAAGACCGTGGGCAAGAACGGCCCCTTCCCGCTCGCCGACTTCGAGCGGGTGGTCCGCGTCAACCTGCTCGGCACCTTCAACGTGCTGCGCCTCGCCGCGGCGGCGATGGCGGAGAACGAGCTCACCGGCGAGGAGCGCGGGGTCATCGTCAACACGGCGTCGGTCGCCGCGTTCGACGGTCAGGTCGGGCAGGCCGCGTACTCGGCCTCGAAGGGTGGCGTGGTCGGCATGACCCTGCCGATCGCCCGCGACCTCGCGGCACTGAAGATCCGCGTCGTGACCGTCGCGCCGGGCCTCTTCGAGACCCCGCTGCTCGGGCAGCTGCCGCAGGAGGTCCGCGACTCGCTGGGCGCGCAGGTCCCGCACCCCAGCCGGCTCGGCCGCCCCGCGGAGTACGCCCAGCTGGTCGCGGCGATCGTGGCCAACCCGATGGTGAACGGCGAGACCATCCGCCTCGACGGCGCCATCCGGATGGCCCCGCGCTGACCAGCAGCCCCCGACAGAAGGAAGCAACCATGCGTAACGCGGTCATCGTCGACATCGTCCGGACGCCCTCCGGCAAGGGCAAGCCCGGGGGAGCGCTGTCCGGGGTGCACCCGGTCGACCTGTTCGCCACCGTGCTCCGCGCGCTGGTGGAGCGCAACGACCTGGACCCGGGACGGGTCGAGGACGTCATCACCGGCTGCGTTGGGCAGGCCGGCCAGCAGGCGCTCAACGTCGGCCGTAACGCCGTGCTCGCCGCGGGCTGGCCGGAGTCGGTGCCGGCCACGACGATCGACCGGCAGTGCGGCTCCAGCCAGCAGGCGCTGCACTTCGCCGCCCAGGGGGTGATGGCCGGCGCCTACGACGTCGTCGTCGCCGGCGGCGTGGAGTCGATGAGCCGCGTTCCGATGGGCGTCGCCGCGATGGGCCAGGACGCGCAGGGGCCCTCGATCGCCCGGCGCTACCCGGAGGGGTTGGTCAACCAGGGCGTCTCGGCCGAACTCATCTCCGAGAAGTGGGGGCTCTCGCGGGAGCGGCTCGACGAGTACGCCGCCCGGTCCCACCGCCTCGCGGCCGAGACCGCCGCCGCGGGCGGCTTCGACCACGAGATCGTGCCGGTGCGCGTCGACGACGACGGCGACCGCTGGTTCGCCGCGGACGAGACGATCCGCCCGACGACGAGCGCCGAGGGGCTGGCCGGGCTGCGGCCGTCCTTCGGCGCCCCCGACCTGCGCGAGCGGTTCCCGCACCTGGACTGGCGGATCACGGCGGGGAACTCCTCGCCCCTGACCGACGGCGCCTCGGCGGCGCTGATCATGGGCGAGGATGTCGCCGAGAGGCTCGGCCTGCGGGCGCGGGCCCGCTTCCACGCGTTCGCGGTCGCCGGCGACGACCCGATGCTCATGCTCACCGCGCCGATCCCGGCCACCCGTCGGGTGCTCGACCGGGCCGGGCTGGGCATCGACGACATCGACGCCTACGAGGTGAACGAAGCCTTCGCCCCGGTGCCGCTGGCCTGGTTGGCCGAGTTGGGCGGTGACCTCGACAAGCTCAACCCGCGCGGCGGCGCGATCGCGCTGGGCCACCCGCTCGGCGCCTCCGGCACCCGCCTGGCGGGCACCCTGCTGAACCACCTCGAGGCCACCGGCGGCCGCTACGGGCTGCAGACCATGTGCGAGGGCGGCGGCATGGCCAACGCCACCGTCATCGAGCGACTCTGAGCCAGGGGAAGCAGACCATGGGCAAGGATCTGTGGGCCCGGCGCCCGTTCTTCACCGACGACCACGAGGCGTTCCGCGCGAGCGTCGCCCAGTTCCTCGACCGGCACGTCACGGCGCACGTCGAGGCCTGGGACGAGGCCGGCATCATCCCGCGTGAGCCGTGGCGCGAAGCCGGCCGGCAGGGACTGCTGGGCATCAACGCGCCCGAGGAGCACGGCGGCGGTGGGGCCGTCTCCGACTTCGGCTTCCGCTGCGCGATGATCGAGGAGTTCGCCCGGGTCAACGCCACGTCCCTCGGCTCGGGCTTCTCCTGCCACGCGGACATCGTGCTGCCGTACGTCTTCGACCTGGCCACCCCCGAGCAGGCCGAGCGGTGGGTCCCCGACCTCTGCGCGGGCGGGAAGATCGGTGCCATCGCAATGACCGAACCGGGCACCGGCTCGGATCTGCAGGGCATCCGGACGACGGCGCGGCGCGACGGCGACAACTGGGTGCTCAACGGCGCCAAGACGTTCATCACCAACGGCATCCACAGCGACCTCGTGATCGTCGTCGCCCGGACCGACCCCGACCCCGGGGCCCGGAGCCGGGCGTTCAGCCTGCTGGTCGTCGAACGGGGGATGCCCGGGTTCAGCCGCGGCCGCAAGCTCGACAAGATCGGCCTGAAGTCGCAGGACACCGCCGAACTGTTCTTCGACGACGTCGTCGTGCCGGCCGACAACGTGCTCGGCGAGGTCGGACGAGGGCTGCCCTACCTGATGGGCCACCTGCCGCTCGAACGACTGGGCATTGCCGTGGCCGCCTGCGCCGGGGCACGCGCGGCACTCGGCTGGACCCTCGACCACGTCCAGCATCGGCAGGCGTTCGGTACGCCGATCGCGTCGTTCCAGAACACCCGCTTCGCCGTCGCCGAGATGCTGACCGAGCTGGAGGTGACGCAGGCGTACGTGGACGACGCCGTGCGGCGGTTCGACCGCGGCGAGCTGGGCGCGGTGGACGCCGCCAAGGCGAAGTGGTGGTCGACGGAGATGCACAAGCGCACCGTCGACCGCTGCGTCCAGTTGTTCGGCGGCTACGGCTACATGCGGGAGTACCCCATCGCGCGGGCCTACGCGGACACCCGCGTCACCACCATCTACGGCGGGACCACCGAGATCATGAAGCACATCATCGCCCGCGACGTGCTGGAGTCGCGATGACGACCACGAGCGACCCGATGCCCGACGGCACCGCACCGGCCGCACTGTACGAGCGGTCCGGCCACGTCGCCGTGATCCGACTCAACCGGCCGCAGGCCCTGAACGCCGTCAACGCCGCGCTGTCGACCGCCGTCGGGGAGGCGCTGGAACGGGCGGCCACCGACCCCGAGGTGCGCGTCGTGGTGGTGACCGGCAACGGCCGGGCCTTCTGCGCCGGAGCCGACCTCAAGGAGTTGGCGGCCGGACGCTCGGTCGCCGCGCCGGAGCACCCCGAGTGGGGCTTCGCGGGCCTCGTCCGACACTGGATCGACAAGCCGTTGGTCGCGGCCGTCAACGGGTTCGCCATGGGTGGCGGCACCGAGATCGCGCTGGCCTGCGACCTGGTGGTCGCCGCCGAGGACGCCAGGATGGGCCTGCCAGAGGTCAGGCGAGGGCTCATCGCCGCCGCGGGCGGGGTGGTGCGGCTCCAACGGCAGATCCCGCTCAAGCGCGCGTTGCAGATGGCGCTGACCGGGGACGCCGTCGACGTGCGCCAAGCGGCCGAGTGGGGCCTGGTCAACGTGGTCGCCCGGCCCGGCGCGGCGCTGGAGGAGGCGCTGGCGCTGGCCGAGCGGATCGCCGCCAACGCGCCGCTGTCGGTGCAGCACACCAAGCGGGTCATGCACGCCGTCGCCGCCGCCGGCTCGGACTGGAACCCGGACTGGTCGCGGCGGGAGGTGTGGGCGGTCAACGACGAGGCCACCGACGTCGTCTTCGCCAGCCGCGACGCGGTCGAGGGTCCCACCGCCTTCGCCGAGAAGCGGCCGCCGGTCTGGGAGGGCCGGTGAGCAGCCGCGGCCGGGGACCGTTGGCCGGGATCAGGGTGATCGAGCTGGGCGGCATCGGCCCGGGCCCGTTCGCCGGCATGATGCTGGCCGACATGGGCGCCGACGTGGTGCGGGTGGACCGGGCCGGCCACGTCGGCGTCGCCGCGCCGCACCGGTCCAGCCACCAGGTGCTCGACCGGGGTCGGCGGTCGCTGGCGGTGGACCTGAAGCATCCCGCCGCCGCGGACGTCGTGCTGAACCTCGTCACGACCGCCGACGTCCTGCTGGAGGGCTTCCGTCCCGGCGTGGCCGAGCGCCTCGGGGTGGGCCCGGCCCAGGCGCTCGGCCGCAACCCCAGGCTGGTGTACGGCCGGATGACCGGGTGGGGACAGCATGGGCCGTACGCCCGGCGGGCGGGCCACGACATCAACTACGTCGCGGTCACCGGGGCGCTCGAGCCGATCGTGGGCGCGGACGGCGCCCCGACCGCCCCGCTCAACATGCTGGGCGACTTCGGCGGCGGAGGCATGCTGATGGCCTTCGGTGTCGTCGCCGCCCTGCTGCACGCCCGGCGGACGGGGCAGGGCCAGGTCGTGGACGCCGCGATCGTGGACGGCACCGCCCTGTTCACGGCGATGCTGCACTCGATGCGGGCCCACGGCGAGTGGACCGAGCCGCGCGGCGGCAACCTCTTCGACGGGGCGGCGCCCTACTACGGCGTCTACCGCACCGCGGACGACCGGTGGATCTCGGTGGGCGCCATCGAGCCGCAGTTCTACGCCCAGTTGCTGGAGGGCCTCGGTCTCGCCGAGGAGCTGGCCGGCGTACCCCAGGACGACAAGGCCGCGTGGCCACGGGTCCGCGCGACCTTCGCCCGGCGCTTCGCCGAGCGGACCCGGCAGCGGTGGATGGACACCTTCGCGGGCTCCGACGCCTGTGTCGCGGAGGTCCTCAGCCCCGCGGAGGCGCCCGGCCACGAGCACATGGCCGCCAGGTCCGTCTTCGTCGAGCACGACGGCCTGACGCATCCCGCCCCGGCACCCCGGTTCTCGCAGACCCCCGGGGCATGGCCGGGGCCGGCGCCCCGCTACGGCGAACACACCCGTGAGGTGCTCGGCGAGACGGGCCTGGACCGGGCGGCCGTCGACGCGCTCGTCGACGCCGGGGTCGTCCGGCAGGCATGAACCCGGGCGGGCCCGGGCCGAACCCGGCCCCGCCGGACACAACTGAGAGGAGCGGTGGGTGAACGCGTCGTCGGCTGAGCCGGACCTGCGGGAGCTGGTGCGCCCGGAACGGGTGGGACGGGCGCTGGCCGAGGCTCTGGAGGACGACCGGTGGCGGGAGCTGGACGTCACGCTGATCGCGGGTGGCAAGTCGAACCTGACGTTCGAGCTGGTCAGCGCGGCGGGGGCGGTGGTGCTGCGCCGCCCGCCGACGGGTGAGCTGCTGCCGAGCGCCCACGACATGGGCCGTGAGGCGCGGGTGCAGCAGGCCCTCGCGGGGACGCCGGTGCCGGTGCCCCGGGTGATCCTCGTTGACCGGACCGGTGACCTGCTCGGCGTGCCGTGCTACGTGATGGAGAAGGTCGACGGCCACGTGGTCCGCGACGAGCTTCCCGCGGGGTACGCCCGGGACCCGGGGGCGAAGGCCGCGCTGGCCGACGCGCTGGTCGACGTCCTGGCCGACCTCCACCTGGTGGAGCCGGAATCGGTCGGCCTGGGCGACTACGGCCGGCCGACCGGGTTCGTGGCGCGGCAGTTGCGGCGCTGGCGCGGCCAGTGGGACGCGTCGAAGACCCACGAGGTGCGGGCGCTCGACGAGCTGGGGGCACGGCTCACCGACGCGCTGCCGGCCGCCGGGCGGCCGGCGATCGTGCACGGCGACTTCCGGCTGGACAACTGTCTGCTGGACGGCCGGGACCCCGCGCGGGTGCGGGCGGTGCTCGACTGGGAGCTGTCGACGCTGGGCGATCCGATGACGGATCTGGGGATGCTGCTGTTCTACTGGCGCGAGCCCGGCGAACCCGCGCCGCTGCTGACCCCGGCGGTGACCCGCCACGACGGTTTTCCCCGCCGCGCCCACCTCGCCGAGCGCTACGCCCGGCGGACCGGGGCGGGCCTGGACGACCTCGCGTTCTACGAGGCGTTCGCCCACTTCAAGTTCGCGATCATCGCCCAGGGTGTCGCCGCCCGGGTGGCGTCCGGGGCGATGGCCGGGCAGACGTTCGGCGACCTCGACGACGAGATCCGGCGGATCGCCGAAGCGGGCTTGACCACACTCGACCAGAAAGGCTGACCCAGGTGGATTTCACGCTCTCGCCGAAGGCGGAGGAGACCGTCGGACGGATGTGGGACTTCATGCGGGAGGAGGTCCTGCCCGCCGAGCGGAGCTGGGCCGCCCACCTGGCCGCGCACGGGGCGCACGCGTACCCGCCGGTGATGGAGGACCTGAAGGCCTCCGCGCGGCGGCGCGGCCTGTGGAACCTGTTCCTGCCCGAGCTGTCGGGGCTGACCAACCTGGAGTACGCGGCCGTCGCGGAGGTCTCCGGCTGGTCGCCGGTGATCGCGCCGGAGGCGATCAACTGCCAGGCCCCCGACACGGGGAACATGGAGACGCTGCACCGGTTCGCCACCGGGGAGCAGAAGAGGCGGTGGCTGGAGCCGCTGCTGGCCGGGACGATCCGCTCGGCGTACGCGATGACCGAGCCGGACGTGGCGTCCTCCGACGCCACCAACATCACCACGGCGATCGTCCGGGACGGCGACGAGTACGTCGTCAACGGGCGCAAGTGGTGGATCACCGGGGTCGCCGACGAGCGGTGCCAGGTGTTCATCGTGATGGGCAAGACCGACCCGGACGCCGAGGCGCACCGGCAGCAGTCGATGATCCTGGTGCCGCGGGACACTCCCGGGCTGGAGATCGTGCGGCACCTGCCGATCTTCGGATACCAGGACCAGCACGGCCACTCGGAGCTGGTGTTCCGGGACGTACGCGTGCCCGCGGCGAACCTGTTGGGCCGCGAGGGTGACGGGTTCGCGATCGCCCAGGCCCGGCTCGGACCGGGTCGGATCCACCACGCGATGCGGGCGATCGGGATGGCCGAGCGGGCGCTGGGACTGATGGTGGAGCGCGCCAAGTCGCGGGTCGCGTTCGGCCGGCACCTCGCCGACCAGGGCGTGGTGCGCGAGCTGATCGCGCAGTCGCGGATCGACATCGACCAGGCGCGGCTGCTGGTCTACAAGACGGCGTGGCTGATCGACAGGTACGGCGCCAAGGGTGCCCGCACGGAGATCGCCGCGATCAAGGTCGCCGCGCCGGCGATGGCGACCGCCGTGATCGACCGGGCGATCGAGGTGTTCGGCGGTGCCGGGGTCAGCGACGACACCCCGCTCGCCTACTTCTACGCTTGGGCGCGGGTGCTGCGCATCGTCGACGGCCCCGACGCCGTTCACCGCCGCTCCATCGCCCGGGAGGAACTCAGGCGCGAACGCCCGTACGTCGGGTGAGCGTCGCGGTCACGGTGCGTCGACGACCTCCCGCCCGAGGGGCCAGAACGCCGCCGGCACGAGCTTGAAGTTGGCGATGCCGAACGGGATCCCGATGATCGTGACGCAGAGCGCGACACCCGCGACGATGTGGGACAGGGCCAGCCACCAACCCGCGAGGATCACCCAGAGGACGTTCGCCAGTCCGGAGGCGACGCCCGCGCCCGGCCTGGGCACCACGGTGCGGCCGAAGGGCCACAGCGAGTAGGCGGCGAGGCGCAGCGACGCGACACCGAACGGGATGGTGATGACCAGGACGAAGCAGACCAGTGCGGCGATGCCGTAGCCGATCGCCAGCACGATCCCACCGCCGAAGACGAGCCACAACACGTTCAGAACGAAGCGAATCACTCCTCCAGCATGACCAGCCCGCGCCAGCCGGTCGGTGCGACGGCGCCCTCGTCACTGCGGGGCGGCGGAGGCGAAGTGGGGTTGCAGCCCGGGCCGCGGCCAGTCGACCGCCAGCAGGCGGCCGGTGCTGGAGGCGGTGATGTAGGCCGTCCGCAGGTCGGGGCCGCCCCAGGTGATGTTGGTGATTCCCGGGTCGCCGACGTCGATCGGCACGAAGTCCACCAGTCCGCCGTCCGGGTCGATCACCGAGATGCCCGGCGTGACCATCGACGCCACGCAGACGTTGCCGCCGGCCTCCACGCCGAGCGAGTCGAAGTTGGTGTACGTCGGCGCGGTGTGGAGGAAGTTGCCGCCGCCGGAGCCGCCGAGGGACTTCCCGCCCCGGATCTCACCCGGGGCTGTCACGTCCCACCACCAGACCCGCGCGGTGTAGGTCTCGCTCACGTAGAGCCGGCTGCCGTCGGGGGAGAGCCCCACGCCGTTCGGGCCCTCCATGCCGCCGGCGAGCATCCGGATCGACCGGCCGTCCGGCGTGGCGTAGAACAGTCGCCCACGGTCGCCGGTGACCCCGTCGCTCTTGCCGTGGTCGGTGAAGTAGAACCCGCCCTCGGCGTCGAAGACGAGGTCGTTGGGCCCGCGCAGCGCCACGCCGTCGGCCTCGGTGTAGAGCGTCTGCACCTCGCCCGTGGCCAGGTCGACGGCCTGGATGCTGCCCGAGGTGTAGCCGGCGGGAATGCCTCCGGCGAACACGAACCCGCCCACCTCGAAGGCGTGCAGGCCACCGTTGTTGGCGACGTACACCCGACCGTCCGGACCGACGGCGGCGCCGTTGGGCCCGCCGCCCAGCTCGGCGACGACGGACGTCGCGCCGTCCGGGGTGACCCGGGTCAGGGTGCCACGGTGGATCTCGACGACCAGGACGTCGCCGTCGGGCAGGGCGACCGGCCCCTCGGGGAACTTCAGGCCGGTGGCGACGGTGGTGACGGCGGTGGATGCGACGTGCTCGTCCATGGCTCGGCTGCCCTTTCCGATCGGCGTTGGTCCGGCGTCGGCTGCTCCGCCGGCGTCGGTTAATGTCCGGCGACGAACTGCTCGCGGAGTTCGTTCTTGCGGATCTTCCCGCTGACGGTCTTCGGCAGCGCATCGACGAAGTAGACCGCGCGCGGCTGCTTGTAGGACGCCAGCCGGCTCCTGGACTGGGCCACGACGTCCTCGGCCGTGATCTCGTGCCCGTCCTTCGGTACCACCACGGCAGCCACCTTCTCTCCCCACACCGGGTCGGGCAGGCCGATCACCGCGGCCTCCGCCACGGCGGGGTGCTCGTAGAGGGCGTTCTCGACCTCGCTGGAGTACACGTTCTCGCCACCGGAGATGATCATGTCCTTCAGCCGGTCGACGATGTAGAGGAAGCCCTCCTCGTCCCTGCGGGCGAGGTCACCGGTGTGGAACCAGCCACCCCCGAAGGCCGCCTCGGTCGCCTTCGGGTCGCCCCAGTAGCCGGTGGTGACCTGGTCGCCGCGCACCACGATCTCACCGATCTCACCGAGGTCGCAGTCCTCGCCGTCGGGGCGCACCACCCGCACGTCCACCAGCGACATCGGCTTGCCGACGGCGTCGAGCAGGTGCTCCTCGCCGTTGGCGGCCCGGATGTGCGCCTGCTTGTCGAGGGTCAGCATGTTCCCGCCGAGTTCGGTCATGCCCATGCCGGCGTAGACCACGGGCCCGAACCGCTCGATGGTCTGGCGGAGCACCTCCGGCGGGATCTTGGACGCGCCGTACCCCATCCACTCCAGGCTGCTGAGGTCGTAGCCGTCGATCTTCGGGTGGGCCAGCAGCATCGACATCATGGTGGGGGCGAACCCGCCGCTGGTCACCCGGTGGTCCTGCACGATCCGCATCCAGCGCTCCGGATCCCAGCCGGACATCATCAGCACCGAGCCGCCGTGGAACTGGTGCACGGGTACGAGGTAGCCGGCCACGTGGCACAGGGGCATGGCGTTGAGGAACGTGGTCCGGGGCGTGGGATCGTACGCGAGCGCCGACTGGATCAGCGCGACGTTCAGGTTGCGGTGGGTCAGCTGCGCGCCCTTCGGGAACCCCGTCGTGCCGCTGGTATAGAGCAGCCAGGCAACGTCCTCCTCGCCGACCCGGACGTCCGGGGTCGCCGCCGACGCGGCGCCGAGCAGATCCTCGTAGCTGCGGAAACCCGGCACCGGCTCGCCGATGACGATGATGTGCTCGACCGAGGCGAGTTCGTCGCGATGGTCGGCGATCGCCGC
Organism: Micromonospora sp. NPDC047465; assembly: GCF_040643125.1. NCBI lineage: Bacteria > Bacillati > Actinomycetota > Actinomycetes > Micromonosporales > Micromonosporaceae > Micromonospora > Micromonospora sp. NPDC047465. The sequence goes on along the minus strand of NZ_JBEYTP010000027.1, from coordinate 35,452 downwards.
GAGGAAGGGCTGGGCGACGAGGAGCACCTTCGCGCCCGCGTTGTTGAGGATCCACACCCATTCCTTCGGGTGCAGGCGGTAGTTGAGCATGGTCAGGGCCATGCCCGCCGACGGCACGCCGTAGTAGGCCTCGACGTACTCGAGGCTGTTCTCGGACAGGATCCCGATCCGGTCACCGTGCGCGGCGATGCCCGTCAGGCCGTTGGCGAGGCGCATCGCGCGCTCGTGCAGTTCGGCGTACGTCCGCGATCCCGAGTCGTCGACCATGAGCAGAGCGGTGTGGTGCGGGTACCGAATCGCGTTGCGCCGCAGGATGTCGCCGTAGAGCACGGTGTCTCTCCTCTGTCCGGGTCGGTGGCCGAGGTGAAGGGTTGTCGGGCGACCAGTCGCGCGGGCGCGGCGAGGCCGGCGAGTTGCTCCTGAGCCGGCGGCGGGAGCACCGTGCCCGGGACGCCTGCCCCGGACGGGTGTCGCCGCACGTCCGCGCGGTCCACCCGGCTCGCTCCGGCGCCGAGGTGAGCGGGTGGGTCGGTAGGTGAATGAAACCACGGCGATACGGTCCCGTAAAGAGATCGCGGGCAGCTAATGCATACAATCCAGCTTCCCCGCGATCGTCAGATGATGTGTGGGTGGAGGGTGGCGGCTTGCCGCACTGGGCGGGGCGGCCTATCTTGCATACATTTGCGGTTGGTTTGGGCGGCGACTCCAGCCGGGCCGACCCGAAACCGAAGGACGGACATGACGGTCAGAATCTGTGAAGTCGGCCCCCGCGACGGCCTGCAGAACGAACCAGAGCACCTCACCGCGCGGCAGCGCGCGGAGTTCGTCAACCGACTGGCCGGCACCGGGCTGACCGCCGTGGAGGTGACCAGCTTCGTCAACCCGGCCCGCGTACCCCGGATGAGTGCCGCGGAGGAGGTCTGCGCGGGGATCGGGCCGGCGTCCGGCGTCGCGTTCGCCGGTCTCGTGCTCAACGAGCGCGGCTACGCCCGGCTCGCGGCGACCCCGCTGGTGGAGGCGCGGGTCGCCTTCTGCGTCACGGAGACCTTCAACCAGCGCAACCAGGGGCGCGGCGTGGGGCAGTCGCTGGCCGAGGCCGGCGCCATCGTCGCCGCGGCGCACGCCGACGGCCGGCGGGCCAGCGTCACCCTGGCGGCCTCCTTCGGCTGCCCCTTCGAGGGAGAGGTCGATCCGGGCCGGGTGCTGAGCATCGCCGAGCAGGTCGCCGCGATCGGGGCCGACGAACTCATCTTCGCCGACACGATCGGTGTGGGGGTGCCCGGACAGGTGACCCGCCTGCTGGGCGGCGCGGCCGGTTTCGGCATTCCGCTGGGGCTGCACCTGCACAACACGCGGAACACCGGATACGCCAACGCGTACGCCGGTCTGGAGGCGGGAGTGGCGGTGCTCGACAGCTCCGTCGCCGGCATCGGCGGTTGCCCGTTCGCGCCCGCCGCGACCGGCAACATCGCCACCGAGGACCTCGTCTACCTGCTCGAGCGCGAAGGCGTCGACACCGGTGTCGACCTGGACGCCCTCCTGTCGGTCGCCGCCTGGATCACCGACGTGCTGGGCCGGCAGTTGCCGGGCCAACTGCTGCGGGCGGGGCGGTTCCCGAGCGCGGACCGCGTGATCTGAGGCCGGACCGGCGACAGCGCGAAGAGGAGGCCGCCGACCACGGGCGGGGCCGGCCATGGCCTCGCCCGTGCCCGTTGCGCGGGCGTCGCGACGACCGGCGGGCAGTCGACCGACCTACGGCCGGACCACCGCCGACCGGGCGATACGACGGCCGGGTGCCCGCTACCAAGATGCGGGTCAGTGCTCCGCCCTTTAGGGCGGGGGTGAAGGCCCGCGCGGGAGGCCGGCTAGGCCCGAGCGTGCTCTAACCCGGCTGGTTCTGCTGCTCGATGTACTGGTGAAGGGCTGTCAGGGGTGCGCCGCCGACGGAGCCTGCGAAGTGCGAGGCCGACCAGAGTTTGTTGGCTCGGTAGAGGTGGCGGGCTAGGTCGGGAAACTTTTGACGTATCCGGCGGGAGGATACGCCCTTGAGGCTGTTCACCAGCCGGGTGAGGGCGATCTTGGGTGGGAGGTTGACCAGTAGGTGCGCATGTTCGGCCTGACCGTTGAACTCGATTAGGTCGCACTCGAAGTCGGCGCACACACCCGCGTTATCTCTTCCATGCGGGTCAGGTGTCGGTCGGTGAATACCTTGTGTCGGAACTTGGTCACGAAGATCAAGTGGGCGTGCAGGGCGAAACTCAGTGCCTGCCAGTGCGGATGTCTCCGGGGTCTTTGTCATAGGCCAATGCGAGACTGTCCGGTGTGCAGCTGCGGTACAACTACCGTGTCTATCCGACGCCCGGCCAGCAGGAAGCGTTGGCGCGGGCGTTCGGGTGTGCGCGGGTGGTGTTCAATGACGGGCTGCGCGCACGTCAGCAGGCCCGTGAGCAGGGTTTGCCGTACCTGTCGGACGGGGAGTTGTCCAAGCGGGTCATCACCGAGGCCAAGCGCACTCCGCAGCGGGCGTGGCTGGGTGAGGTTTCGGCGGTGGTGTTGCAGCAGGCCCTCGCGGACCTGAACACCGCCTACCGCAACTTCTTTGCCTCGATCACGGGCAAGCGCAAGGGCCGTAAGGTTGCGTCGCCGCGGTTGCGGTCCCGCAAGGACAACCGGCAGGCGATCCGCTTCACCAGCAACGCCCGCTTCCAGGTGCTGGACAACGGTCGGCTGCGGCTGCCGAAGATCGGTGACCTGCAGGTGCGCTGGTCGCGTCCGCTTCCGGCCGAACCGTCCTCGGTCACGGTGATCCGGGATGCGGCAGGCCGGTATTTCGCCTCGTTCGTCGTGCGGGTGGACGACTCGCCGTTGCCGCCGGTGGCATCCGAGGTGGGTATCGACCTTGGGCTGACGCATTTCGCTGTGCTGTCGGACGGTACGAAGGTCGCCGCGCCGAGGTTCCTGCGGCGCGCGGCCCGTAAGCTGCGTCGGTTGCAGCAAGGCCTTTCCCGCAAGACAAAGGGCTCGGCCAACCGTAGGAAGGCCGTGGTCAAGGTCGCTCGCGCGCATGCCCGGGTGGCCGACACGCGCCGGGACTGGCAGCACAAGCTCTCGACTCGGATCGTCCGCGAGAACCAAGCGGTGTACGTCGAGGACCTGTGCGTCGTCGGTCTCGGCCGGACCCGGCTCGCGAAGTCCGTGCACGATGCGGGCTGGGCGTCCTTCGTCGGGATGCTGGAGTACAAGGCCGTCCGCGCCGGACGCATCTTCGGCGAGATCAACCGGTTTGCGCCCACCAGCCGGACATGCTGGGAGTGCGGCCGGCTCGACGGACCGAAGCCGCTGTCCGTCCGGTCGTGGACCTGCCCGTGCGGGACGATCCACGACCGGGACGTCAACGCGGCCAAGAACGTGTTGGCCCAGGGACGCTGGGACAACTCAAACGCCTGTGGAGCGCAGGTAAGACCGGCACCCGTGCCGGCACCGCGCCGAGAAGCAGGAATCCACCCAGGCGCTGCGCGCTGTTCCGCGCGCAGCGCGGAGGGAATCCCCGTCCTTTAGGGCGGGGAGAACGTCAACCCCTGCGCCCGCCATCGTATCGCCCCGCCGAATCGGTGAGCTCCCAGAACTCGGCGGGGAGATGGGTGATGACGTCGTCGTAGTCGCCGGGCGGGATGGCCTCGCGGAGGGTGTCGAACACCGCCCGCATGCCGGCCTTCGCGGTCGTCCCGTCGACCTCGGCCCGTCCGCTGACCTGCTGGACGAACGCGTCGACCCCGAAGCGCTGGGCCTTGTCCCTGGGCGCGAACGCGTAGGCCCGCAACTCGTCGGGGAGCCGGGCGGCGAGGTCGCGCGCTTCGCCCCCGTCGATCCGCTCCGCCAGGGTCGTGAGCGTGGCGCGCGTGATGGCGGTGGCCTGCTCGGGCGACGTGCGCAGGCGTTTCGCCACCGAGTCGATGAACTCGCTGTTGTCCACCTTCCGGCCTCCCTCTCCGACGGGTAGCGCCGTCTACCCGGGTGCCGGCGCGGCAAACGGCCGGGCGCGGCATCCGGGTCCGGTCCGTGCCTGTCAGGAGGCGGCGGACGACGTCGTCCGGGCCGCGCCGGTCAGGAGGTGGGCGGTGGCGACGGGCTGTGAGGCTCCGCTCTGCGCCACCTTGGCGACCCGCCCCAGGACGCCGGTCCAGCCGCCGTCACCACCGACCGCGTCGTGCATCGCCCGGCCGCCGGCAGCCGGTCGAGGTGGCGGTGTGCGAGCTCGACGACGGTCTGGCCGGGCCGGGCGGCGGTGAACCGCACCCCGATCTCGCTGGCGCGTCCGGGGGCCCGGTCGTATTGTCACTCGCCGTTGACCTGCCAGGTCAGGACCAGCCGGTGCGGGGGCTCCCAGTCAGCGACCGCGGACAGTCGCCTGGATCCAGTCCTGGATGGTCCTGGTCAACGTCGCGTCCCGGGCCGTCCAGGTGGTGACGACGTAGGGGCCGTAGAAGGTCGACGACTGCCGCCACGCCGCCCAGCTGCGCTCACCCTTGGAACTGTTCGCGGACGCGTCCATGACGACGAGATTGTCCCTGCGTACGGCCAGGGCGGCGCGTTCGGTGGCCCTGAGCTTGTCGAAGCCCGCCATCTGCGACATCCGGTTGAGCGAGACGACGTGGTCCACCTCGAGTCCCTGGGGCGGCGTCCGCAGGGGGCCGACCTGGTCGGTCTTCACCTTCGCCAGCATGTCGGCGCGTTCCTTCGACGCGCCGAAGACCTGCCGCATGCGGGTGGTCGGGTCCAGCCGCGCCTGTTCGGCCAGTCGCTCGGCCTTGCCGAGCGCCTCCTCGGCCCGCCGGATCAGGCCCTCGCCGGTCGGTCGGCCAGTACGCAGGTCGAGGCCGTCGTACTCCGCGAGTTCCTGGTCGATCTCCCGGATCCGCGCCGTGTCCCGGCGGCCCGCCGTCTCCTGGCGCAGGGCGGTCCGTTCGGCCTCCAGCTCTGCTCTCGTCCGCCGCAGCGAGGCGAGCTGCTCGCTGGCAGCCGTGAGCCTGGTCTCGGCCAGGACCTGCTCCTGGGTGGGTGGTCGCCACGCCCTCATGTCCTTCAGCAGCGCCGCGAACGCCTCCTCGTCGGGCCGCTCGGCGGCGAACTGGTCGACGTACCGCATGATCGTCGCCTCGTCCATCCGGCGCCGCTCACCTGTGCTGATGATCCGCCGCACCCGGCGGAACGCCGTGGTGATCTCGGCGCGGCTGGCGCGGGTCATCGTCGTCACGTCGCCCATGAGTTCGATCAGCCGGGCGTCCCTGCGCAGCTCGGCGACCGTCTGTACGCCTCTGCGGGCGGCGTAGTACATGACCTTGACCAGGGGCCACGGGTCGACGGCGCCGCCGGAGCCCATCAGCCGACCGGCGGCCTCGCCGAGCGCCTTCCGGAAGCCGAGTTCCGCCGCCGAGCGCGCCTTGAGCGCGTCCTTCAGTTCCCGGTTCATCCCCTCGGCCGCCTCGATCTTCGCGGTGAGCGTCCTGAGCCGGGCGGCGGCCGACTCCGTGTCGGACGCGGCGGCGAACTCGCGCAGCGGCCCTTCGAGCGATGAGAGGCCCTTCGCCGACATCCTGAGCAGCGTGGCCGTCGTCAGGCCCAGCTCGAAGGCCGCGGAGGCGACCGCGATGCCGACCCACACCAGCGACGGTTCCTCCTGGATGAACGACAATCGGTACTCGACGGCCTGCCGCTGGTACTCCCGGACCGCCTCCAGGGCCTGGTAGGCGCTGAGCGTGGTGCCCCCGATCAGGGCCGCCGCGGCGACCCACCCGCCGCCGGGCACGAGGGCGGCGAGCACGAGGGCGACGATGCCGAGGACGACCGTGGAGAACAGGTGCGCCGACTGCGCCGCCGCGACGGTGTCCCGGACGATCCAGGCGTAGATCGTGCCGTCGCCGACCCCCTGGCTCTTCTTCGTGGCCTCCACGAGATCGGGCAGGCTGAAGATCCGCTCGGGGTCGGCGGTGAACTCTCCGCGGGCCCTCGCCGTGTCCGCCAGCCGTCCCTCGACGACATCGAGCAGGTACTGCTGCGCGGCGGGGGCGTCGAGTCCCGCGAGCTTCTCCCGGTCGGTGCCACGGCCCAGCTTCTCGGGGTCGACGAGCGGGTCCCCGCCGGAGCCGGTGACCACCGCGGTGCCGGCCGACGCCCGCAGCGTCCGGGCTTCGGCCTCGTACCGCTGCGCCTCCGTCCGGGCCCGGTTCCGTTCGGCGGCGGACTCCGCACCGGCCCGGATCGTCCGGGCCAGCGACTCCTTGCCGGCCGCGGCCCGGTAGTCGGTGCGGGCCGTCGTCCTGGCGATGCCGGCGACCATCGTCCGGACGTAGCCGGGCGTCCGCAGCTTCCGGCGTTCCTCGCGGAGCTGGTGGTCGTACCGGGCCAGCACGTCCAGCGCGATGGTGACCGCCTCCGCCCGGAACCGCACCCGGTAGGTCTCCACGGCGGCGGCGAAATCCGCCTCGTCGGCGAAGCCGTGCCGGGACAGGGCGGCGTCGAACTCCGCGTTGAGCCTGTCCAGTTCGGCGATCGGCCCGCTCTGGTGCGCGGCGCCGGCCGACGCCTGGATGACCCTCTTGCGCTGGTCGTTGCGGCGTTCCCGGAGCCGGTACAGGTCCTCGCACCCGAAGAGGGTCGCCTCGGCGGCCTCGGTCCGCGCCGTCTCGGTCTCGCGGCCCTGCTGGTCGAGCAGGTACCGCTCGATGGAGGCGTCGAGTTCCGCCCAGGTCGTCGCCGCGGCGGCCGTGCTCCGGTAGTCCGCCCGTTGCGCCTTCGTCAGGCCGCTCAGCTTGTGCGCCAGCGCGAGGACCGTGGCGTAGTCCTCCGGGGCCAGCGGCCGGTCGCCGGAGAGGACGATCTGCCGGACGTCCTCGGGCAGCGCGGCGATCTGGCGGCGCTGCTCCCGCTCCCGTACGACGTCGGCCCGCACCCCCAGCCACCGCCGGCGCAGGACGGCGTCGCCCGGGCCGGTGCCGAGCTTCGTGCCGGGCGCGATCTCGTTCTCCCGCCAGAACCGCACGTCCGTCTCCGTGTCGACCTCGGCCCGTTCGGCCTCGGAGAGTTGTTCCATCGCCGCCTGCGTCACGTCGACCACGGACAGCACGATGAAGCCACGGCGGACGTCCTCGGCGGTCGCCGCCCGCCCGCCCGCGGTGTCGAAGTGCCACAGCGGAAGGCGTCGGTCAACCTCCTGTTCGTTGCTGGTGCCGTAGTACTGCCGGACGAACTCGCGGAGCAGTTCCGGCGGCGACATGACCCGGGTCACCCGGAGCCGGAACGGGCGCGCGGTGTGCCGGCCGGCCGGTTGCGGCGTCTCGGGCTTGAGCTGGAGCCGGCCCCGGCCGTCGCCCCGGGCCTGCTGCGCCACGTGCGCCAACTCGTGCGCGAGCAGGCGCCGCCCGGCGTCCGACCCGGGCGGCGCCCCGTCGCCGAGGACGACGTGCCGGCCGGTGGTGTACGCCGCGGCGCCCTCCCGCCCGGCGTGCACCCGGACCTGGCCCAGGTCCCAGCCCAGCCGGGGTTCCATCGTCGCCCGTGTCGCGGCGTCCAGCGCGGCGCCGGTGGAACCGAGCGGGACCGCCGGCCCGTCGAGGTGCCGCATCGGGCGGACCGGGCCGGCGGCGCCGGTGGAGCGCCGGTCGGCGAACCGGTCGGCCTCCGACTCCAGGCACGGGTCGGGTGTCACGGCCGGCGGGACGGGACGGCGCCGCACCGTCGGTGCCTCGGTGCGGTCGGGGCCGTCGTGCGTGCGCATCCGTCAGGCATCCCCGGTGCGGTCGGCCGCCTCGGTCCGGGCCGGCACGGTGGCGTACTCGCACGCGGCCACGGTGCCGTTGGGCGGGGCGCCGCTGGCGTAGCGGAGCGCATGGCCCCGGCCGGCGAGGTCGGTGCCGGAAACGCCGTCGACGCCGACGTAGACGACGGGGGCGTCGGCGAGGACCGCCTCGTCGTACGCGGAGCGGGCGCCGGATGCCATCGGTGGACGGTGTCGGGGGTGCCCGAGGCTCAGGTCGACGGCTGGTCGAGGCAGGCCAGCATCTCGACCAGCACGCTCCGCTCTCCCCGGTTGGCCAGCGCGAGCGTGCGGGGCCCCCCGTCGACCAGGGCGTCGAGGGCGGTGGCGTTGGCGACCAGCAGGTGACCGGAGACGGAGAGCTTGTCCCCGGTGGCTTCGCCGCTCTTGGGCGTGACCTCGACGACGGCGCTCTTGCCGGCTCCGTCGACGGCCCGGACGGCCAGCAGCAGGGGTGTCCCGCCCGCCGGCAGCAGTGCGACCTCCTGGCTGTCGCCGGGCTCCAGGTCCACCGTGGCGAAGGCGTACGACGCCGGGTCCACCGTCGTCGCGACGGACACCGCGGGCCCGCCACGGACCTGCACCGATGTCGACACCGCCACCTTGACCATCCGGGAACCCCTCGACTCGATCCGACCTCGTACGACCACCGTGGCGTGTCCCCATCACCCGGGCGTCACCGCGTGGTCACCGTGGCGGGCGCCGGCCCCGGCCCGGTTCCTGACGAGCCGTTGACGACGTGGTGACGGTGTTCGGGCAGCGTGTCGGGCGACGGAGTTCGTCGAGACGAAGGAGCGGGCCATGCTGTTGCCGGCCATGCCGTACCCCGGGGTGCACCTGGTCGAGCTGCCCGGCGGCAGCCGTACCATCACCGGGGTCGCGACGGCGATCACCGCTTTCGTCGGCAGCGCCGACCGTGGGCCGGTCGACGAGCCGGTGCTGGTGCAGAGCTGGTCCGAGTTCGAGCGGACGTTCGGTGGCATCCGGCGCCACCGCGGCCTGGGGTACGCGGTTCGCGACTTCTTCCGCAACGGCGGCGGCAACGCCCTGGTGGTGCGTCTCGCCGGCGGCGCCCGACCGGCGATCGTCCGGGCCGACACCCTGGTGCTGGCGGCGTACGGGCCCGGCGCGTGGGGCAACGACCTGACGGTCGAGATCACGCATCCGGACCCGGCCGACGCCCAGGACGTGGCCGCCGGCCAGGGGGTCGAGCCCGGCGACCTGTTCCACCTGACGATCCGGGAGGTGCGGGCGGGCACCGAACGGGCCGTGGAGCGCTTTCTCAACGTGACGACGACCGACGGCCCGCGTCAGGTCGGCCTGGTCCTGGAGGGGTCCCGGTTGATGCGGGCGGGCACGCCGCTGCCGGCGGACCGACCGGCGCCCGGCACCTACGAGGTGGAGGCGGCCGACCAGGGAACGGACAGCGGGACCCTGACGGCGGACGACTATCTCCCCGGCCCGGACGACGCCGGGTCGGGCATCTACGCGTTGCGGGCGGCGGACCTGTTCAACCTGATGTGTCTGCCACCTCCGACGCCGGCCGGGTCGCTGCCCGTCCGGGTCTGGGCCGACGCGCTCGCGTTCTGCGTCGAACGGGACGCGGTGCTGCTGGTGGACCCGCCCGCCGACAGGACCGTCGACACGGTGGCCGACTGGGCGTCCGCCGCGCTCCCGCAGGGCGTGCAGAACCGCAACGCCGCGCTGTACTTCCCGCGGCTGCGGCAGCCCGACCCGGCCAGGGGTGGCACGGTCGCGGAGTTCGCCGCGTGCGGTGCGGTCGCCGGGGTGATGGCCCGCACCGACGCCACCCGGGGTGTGTGGAAGGCGCCGGCGGGCATCGACGCCGGCCTGGCGGCGAGCGGGCTGGCCGTGCCGCTGACCGACGGGGAGAACGGCCGGCTCAACCCGCTCGGAATCAATTGCCTGCGGACCTTCCGGGACGTCGGCACCGTGGTGTGGGGGGCGCGGACGATGCGCGGCGCGGACGCCCTGGCCGACGAGTACCGCTACCTGCCGGTGCGACGGCTGGCGCTGTTCCTGAAAGCCAGCCTGTACCGGGGCACGCAGTGGGTCGTGTTCGAGCCGAACGACGCGCCGCTGTGGGGACAGATCCGGATGTCGGTCGGCGCCTTCATGCAGGACCTGTTCCGGCAGGGCGCGTTCCAGGGCGGCAGCCCGCGGGACGCGTACTTCGTCAAGTGCGACGCGGAAACCACCACGCAGTACGACATCGACCGCGGGATGGTCAACATCCTGGTCGGGTTCGCGCCGGTGAAGCCGGCGGAGTTCGTGATCATCGGTCTTCAGCAGAAGACGTCGGACGCGGCGGCCTAGGAGGAGAAGGATGGCCGAGTTCACGGTCAACCCCACCCGCTTCGACCCGTATAAGAACTTCAAGTTCCGGGTGCGCTGGGAGGGGCGGTATGTGGCCGGGGTGAGCAAGGTGGGCGCCCTCAAACGCACGACGGAGGTCGTGCGCCACCGCCACGGGGGCGACCCCAGCAGCAGCCGTAAGTCGCCCGGCCGCACCGAGTACGAGGCGATCGTGCTCGAGCGGGGCGTCACGCACGACACCGACTTCGAGCAGTGGGCGAACAAGGTCTGGAACTGGGGCTCCGGGCCGGGCTCCGAGACGTCTCTCAAGGACTTCCGACGCGACATGATCATCGAGGTCTACAACGAGGCCGGACAGTTGGCGATCGCCTACAAGGTGTACCGCTGCTGGGTCTCGGAGTTCCAGGCCCTGCCCGACCTGGACGCCAACGCCAACGCGGTGGCCATCCAGACGATCCGGCTGGAGAACGAGGGCTGGGAACGTGACCAGGCCGTCACCGAGCCCGTCGAACCGACCCTCGCCGTGTCGTGACGGGCCCCGCGGGCTGCCGACCCGGTCGGACGAGGGAGGTGTGGTGCGGGTCCTCGCCGAGCCCACGGTCCTGCTGACCGCGTGGGAGGAGGCCGCCGCCGTCCCGGCCGCCGCGCGTGCCGCCGTACTCGTCCACCGGGCCGGGCTCGCCCCGGACCTGGACGCCGCGCTGGATCTCAGCATCGGGCAGTGCGCCGCCCTCGCGCTGGCCGCCCACGCGGCGGCGTTCGGCCGGGACGTGGACGTCGTGTTCCCCTGCACGTCCTGTGGGGCGCGGCTGGAGGCCGAGCTCCACCTCCCGGATCCGGCCGAGACGGATCCCGGGGCACTCGTCGGCGCCGTCCACCCCGACCGGGTGGACGACCTCACCGTGCACCCGCTGACCATCCGCGACCTGCTCGCCGCCGCCACCGGCGTCGACGGTCGCGCCCTGCTGTTCTCCCGGTGCGTCCGTCGCGCCGACGGCACCTCCGCCGTGCCGACCGACCTGTCGCCCGCACAGCGGGAGGCCGTCGACGCCGCCGCCGACCGGCTGGCCGGCTTCGCGGCGCTCGCGCTGCGCATGACGTGCCCGTCGTGCGGGGACGACGTCCGGGTCGCCCTCGACCCGGACGCGCTGCTGTGGGACCAGGTCGACGCCGCCGCGCCCGCGCTCCTGGACGAGGTGGCCACCCTCGCCCGCGCCTTCGGCTGGGACGAGGCCACCGTGCTGGCCCTCTCCCCGGCCCGGCGCGGCGCCTACCTGGAGCGCGCGGCGCGATGAGCGGGTTCTTCGACCGGATGGCCGCCCGGGCCCGGGGCCACGAACCACGGGTGACGCTGCGCCGCCGGTCCTGGTTCGAAGGCCCCGGCACCGACACGGGGATCGACTGGCTGTCGCTGGCCATGGCGGAGACCTCGACGGCCGGCCCCGGACCGGGCGGCCCCGCCCGGCCCGCGCCGGCCGGGGAGCGCGTTCCGCGGGTGGAGCCACCGCCACCCCCGGTCGACCGGCCGGGCCCCGTGCCCCCGGACCCGGCGGCGGTCGACCCGCGCAGAACGGCCGACGAGGTGCCGGCTCCGGCCGGCCCGGCGGCGGGGCAGGCCGCCGACCGGGCCGGGTCGCCGCCGCCCGCCGCGCCGGCCCCGGCGGTGGTGGGCGAGGCGGCGGCAGTGGCGCTGCCACCCGCCCGGCCCGGCCTCCGACGCCCGGTACCCCGGTCGCCGGCACCGCGGGTCGCGGCGGACGGGCCGAACGGCTCCCCGGGAAACCCGACCCCTGCCGAGAACACGACCGGTGCCGCCGCCGGCCTCTCCGACGAGGGCGACGACCACCGGCCGCAGGCCGGCCCCGCCCGCGCGGTCGGCACCCCGCCCGCCCCGGAGCCCGAGCCGCCGCTCTCCGCCGTCGGCTCCCCCGGCGGTCCGCCCTGGCGGGAGCCGGGGGACGCGGCGGCCCCGGTGGTCGCGCGCCCGGCGGTCACGCCGCCCGCCGGCACCGGTCGGGCCGTCCCCGCCGCGCCGGCCGCACCGGCCGGTCTCGCCCCGGTGCCCGGTGACACACCGGCGGCCGGTGCCGCCGCCCGGCCGGCCCGGCGCGCCTGGCATGGACCGGCCGACCTCGGCGGTGGGGCTGGCGCCGCGCCGGCCGGTCCGGGTGGGCCGCCGGCGCGCCGCGACCCACCGGCGGCCAACGGCGCCCCGGCCGCGGGCGCGGTGCGGGACGACACCGTCCCGGACCTGCTCGACCTCGTCCGCGACCACGTCGTGCCGGCACTGCGCGAGCGGGGCGTCGTCGCCGCCGGCGAACGCGTCGACGTCCGGGCCGCCCACCAGCCCGGGACGTCGCCGCCCCCGCCGGGCCGGGTGCAGGTCGTAACGGACCACCGCCGGGTCACTCCCGCCGCCCCCGCGCCGCCCCCCGACGCGGGGGCCGGTGCCACCGCGGCCGGGGGCGCCCCGGACGGCGCGGAGAGCCACCGCCAGGCGTACGGCGACGGTCGGGCGGCCCGCCGCGACGTCCACGTGCACATCGACCGGGTGGAGGTGATCCGGTCCGCGCCGGCCGTCCCGCCCACGCCGCCCGCCACCCCCCGAGCCGACCTCGACCGGTATCTCGCCCGCCGACGGGAGGACCCGTCCTGATGAGCAACGGCCTGGCGATCGCCGCCGTCACCTCGACCCTGCGGTACGTCCTCGATCGCGCGCTGCAACGCCCGCATCCCGGGCCGGTCGGCGGGGCCAGGGTCACCACCCTGCGTCCGGACCGCCTCGGCAGCTCGGCGCTCGTCCAACCCAAGGGCATCAACCTCTTCCTGTACCAGGTGACGCCGAACCCCGCCGGCGCCGTCGCGAACCTGCCCACCCGGCGTCCCGACGGGTCGCTGCACCGCCGCCCGGTGTCCGCGGTGAACCTGCACTACCTCGTCACCTGTCACGGGGAGGACCCGTCCCTGGACGGACAGCGGTTGCTCGGCACGGCCGTCACGGCGCTCTCCCTGACCCCGGTCCTGACCCGGGAGGTCATCAGGGCGGCGGTCGACGCCTACCACGGCGCGGACGAGACCGCCTTCCTCGTGGACACCGACCTCGCTGACCAGATCGAGCCGGTGAAGGTGTCGCCCGCGCCGCTCTCCGTGGAGGAGGTGGCCCGGCTGTGGTCGGTCTTCCCCCAGACGCCCTACCAGCTGTCCGTGGCCTACCAGGCGACCGTCGTCCTGCTGGAGGCGGTGGCGACGCCGCGCACCGCGCTGCCGGTGGACCGGCGCACCGTGTCCCTGTCCGCCGGGGGCTCACCGCGTCTGGTCACCGTCGCCCCCGAGGTGCCGGGGAGCGCGGTGACCACCGGCAGCGGCGTCGTCCTGCACGGCGTACGCCTGTTGGGCCCGATCACCCAGGTCCGGATCGGGCCGGCCCGGCTCGCCCCGGCGGACGACGCCACGCCCTCGACGCTGCGGGTGGTGCTGGACCGGACCGTGCCCGCCGGACGGCACGCCGTGCGGGTGCTGCACCTGAGCCGGCCCGACGCGTCGGGCGAGCCGTCCCGGGTCGTCGCGTCCTCCAACGCCGGACCGGTCACGGTGGTGCCGGTCGTACGGAACGTCACGGTCGGCGCCGAGCGGATCAGCCTCACGGTCGATCCGCCGCTGGTCGCCGGGCAGCGAGCGACCGTGTCGTTGTCGCGCGTGGCGGGCGCCCCCGCACCCGCCCCGGACGCGGTGAGCGTCGCGCTGCCGCCGGTCGCCGCGGACGCGGCACCGGTCGCCCGGCTGGACGTGCCCCGGCGGGACGTCCCGGACGGACAGTGGCTGGTGCGCGTCCGGGTGGACGACGTGGAGAGCCTGCCGGAACGCGTCGACGGCGTCTACCGCGCGCCCTCGATCACCCTGCCGGTCCCGTGAGCGCGCCCGACGGCGGGTGGGCGGACGCCGACCGCGACCACCTGCTCGCCGAACTCGACGTGCTGCGACTGGCGGTACGTCCCGACGCCACCCCGGCCGACCACCGGCAGGCCGAGGAGAGGCTGGCCGAGGCGGGCCGGCGGCTGGCCGGACCCGGCACGCTGGACCAGGTGGCGGTCGGGTTCGGCCTGACGCCGTTCGAGCGCGCGGTCCTGCTGCTGGCCGCCGGCCCGGAGCTGGTCTCGGCGGTCGCCGACGAACTCACCACGGCCTGCGGCCGGCCGGCGTTGACCTTCGGCGCGGCGCTGTCCCGGCTGCCCCAGCCGCACTGGAGCGCCCTGGTGCCCTCCGCGCCGTTGCGGGCGTGGGGGCTGCTGCGGCTCGCCGACCCCTCGTCGCCGACCCGTAGCCCGCTGGTGGTCGACGAACGGATCCTGCACCACCTGGCCGGCGCCGGTGACCTCGACACCGACCTCGCCCGGGTGGCCCGCACCGTCGAGGCCCGTCCGGAGCTGCCGGGCCCGTGGCATGCCGTCGTCGAGCGCCTCGTGGACGCCTGGGGCCGACGCCGGTCGGTGCTGTTGTGCGGCCCGCAACCGGCGAACCTACGGGTGGTGGCCGCGGCGGCGGCCGCGCGTGCCGGGTCGCGGCTGCTGCTGGTGCCTGCCGTAGACCTGCCGGTGGAGGCGACCGAGCGGTGGCGGACCCTGCGGCTGATGGCGCGCGAGACGGTGCTGACCGGCTGCGCCTGGGCCGTCGACCTCACCGACGCCGGCCTCCCGGCGGGGGAGGACGTCGCCCGCGTGCTGCCGGGCCTGGGCGCGCCGGTCGTGCTGCTCGCCGGTGAGGAGCCGATGTTGCCCGACCACGACCTCGTCCGGTTGACCCTCGCCCGGCTGGACGTCGCCGACCGCCGCCGCGTGTTCGCCGCCGCGCTGCGTCGGGTCGGCGCGCCCGCCGAGGCGGCGGACGAGGCGGCCGGCGTCTTCGATCTCTCCCTGGCCGACGTCGACACCGCGGCGTCCGACGCCGCCCGGGGCACCCCGCTGTGGCAGGCGTGCCGGGCCCGGGTACGACCGTCCTTCGGTGTGCTGACCCAGCTCCGCCAGCCGCGGGCCACCTGGGACGACCTGGTGCTACCGCCGACCCAACTCGCGCAGTTGCGGGCGCTGACCGCGTCGGTCCGGTTCCGCACCCTGGTCTTCGACGACTGGGGCTTCGCGCGGCGGACGGCCCGGGATCTGGGCACGACCGCGCTCTTCGTCGGCCCGAGCGGGACGGGGAAGAGCCTGGCGGCCGAGGTGGTCGCGGGCGACCTCGGGCTCGACCTGGTCACCGTGGACCTCAGCCAGGTGGTCAGCAAGTACGTCGGCGAGACCGAGAAGAACCTGCGGCGGCTCTTCGCCGCCGCGGAGGACAGCGCGGCCGTACTGCTCTTCGACGAGGCCGACACGCTCTTCGGCAAGCGCACGGAGGTACGCGACAGCCACGATCGGTACGCCAACCTGGAGGTCGGCTACCTGCTGCACCGGTTGGAGTCCTTCCGGGGACTGGCCGTCCTGACCAGCAACGCCCGTTCCGCGATCGACCACGCGTTCGTCCGGCGGCTCAGGACCGTGGTGACCTTCCCGTACCCCGACGCCGGCATGCGGGAGGCGTTGTGGCGTGCCGCGTTTCCCACGGCGACCCCGGTGGCCGACCTCGATCCGGCGGACCTGGCGCGCGCGGACCTGACCGGCGGCGGCATCGCGGCCGTCGCCCTCTCCGCCGCCTACCTCGCGGCGGGCGAGCAGAGCGCGATCACGCCCGCGCACGTACGCCTGGCCACCAGATGGGAGCTGGCCAAGTCGGGCCGGTCCGCCGTCGACGGATGACGGATCTCCCGACGGGTCGGTGTCGGGCCCGGGGGCGATCCCCGGTCAGCCGAACTGGACGGCGTCGAGATCGAAGACCCGGGTGGCCTCACCGCGGCCCGTCTGGTTGTTGGCGGTGTACCGGGCCGCGAGATGACGGCCGTCCGCACTCCACGACATCGACAGCGCGGGTGCCGTGCCGAGCCGGAGACGGGGGGCACCCGTCGCGGCATCGACGACCTGCACCTCCCTGTGGACCACTGCCAGCCATCTGCCGTCGGGGCTGAACACCCCAGGGCCGGACGACTCCACTCGGTACCGCTCGCTGCCGGTGGCGGCGTCGAACACCAATCCTCCGATGGCGATCAACCGCGAGTCGTGGCTCCACGCGGCGTGGGAGACGGGGTTGCCCTCGATCAGCGTGGTGACCCGGTCCCCGGTGGCGGCGTCGAACAGGTACGCGCCGTTGTCGGTGCCCACCAGCATCCGCTCGCCGTCCGGGCTCAGCGCGGACGCCCGGATGCTGAACACCTCGGCGGTGGACCGGATGTCACCTGTGCGGCCGTCGTGGATCGACAGGCCGTGCGCCAGCCACCGGTCATCGGCACTCCAGTCGAGACGGCGGTACCAGGGGGCGCGGCTGCCCCAGCGGACCTGCCCGTCCTTGGCGCTGCGGACGCTGATGGACGCGTATTCGTAGCCGCCCGGCGTCCGTATGTACGTCATCAACGCGACCCACTGGCTGCTCGGACTCCAGGCGTAGGTCACGACGCCGTCGCCGAGATCGGTGAATTGGCAGCGTCCGGACCCGTCATCGACCTTGACGACAACCGTGCCGTCGGTGAGCCACCGCCCGTTGGGGGAGAACGTCCCGCGGGGCAACCGGCACCGGTTGCCGGTGAACGTCTCGTAGACCGCCGCGTCGCTCCACGAACCGGTCGCCACCCACTGCCCGTCGGGGCTGAGGTTGAGCAGTTCCGTTTCGGTGCCGACATGATGCAGGCCGATGTGGCAGACCTCCCGCACGGTTTCCATGCCGTAGACGCACACCTGTCCACCGTCACCGGCGGCGACGACCCGTGATCCGACCCGGCTGAACACCACCTCCCGTACCGGCTTGTGCTGCTCGAGTTCGCAGCGTTCGGTGCCGGTCGCGGGGTCGAACATCACCGCCCGGTCGGCGCCCGTGGCCACCCACTTGCCGTCTCTGCTCCAGGCCACGGCGAAGGCGGGTCCGCCGTGGGTGTATCCGAACAGCCCGGCGCCGGTGGCCGTCTGGAACACCTGGGTGGTGCCGTCCTGGCCGGCGGTGGCCACCCACTGTCCGTCGGGGCTGAAGGCGACGGCGTTGACGGGGCCCGCGTGGGTGGCGCGGCTGACCTCGCGGCCGTCCGCCATGTCGAAGACCCTGGCTGTCGCGTCGTCACTGCCGGTCGCCAGCCACCTGCCGTCCTCGCTCCAGACGACCACGTTGACCGCGTCGTCGAGCGTCAGGCGGTGCCGCTCGGCTCCGGTCGACGCGTCGTGCACCCGCACCGTGCCGTCGTCGCCCGCGGTGGCGATCCACCGATCGTCGAGACTGAGGGCGACGTCGGCGACCGGGCCGTTGTGCGTGACCCGGAAGCGCTCGGCGCCTGTCGCCACCTCGAAGACCCGGGCGGTCTCGTCTTCACTGGCGGTGGCCATCCACCGGCCGTCGCGGCTGACGACGACGGCATTCACCGCCTTGTCGTGCCTGACCTGGCCGCGCCGGTCACCCGACGCCGCATCGAACACCTCGGCCGCACCGCGGCCGGCCACGGCGACGAATCTGCCGTCACCGCTCACCGCCACGTCGTTCACCGCGGCGATCGCCGTTCCCGCGCGGTCGAGACGCGTGATTGTCCGTCCCGTCCCGGCGTCGACGACGTCCGTGAACCCACCCTCGTGCGCCGCGACGAACCAACGCCCGTCCGGGCTGCACGCCACGGCACTCACCGGGAACCCCGTTTCGTGTACCGCCACCGTCTTGGCAAACCATCTCATCGAAGAAACTCCTGATCTCTGCTGCCGGGCAGTCGTCGTCTGCTCACACGTCTCGCCAGGCCACTGCGGACACGACTCGACGGGTCACTTCGTGACCATGAACCACTGGGAGTACTGCTGGCCGTTGTTGACGTGTCGAACCGGGCTGCCCCCGCTGGTGATCGCCCAGCCCTCGACGACCAGCCTTCCGGGGAGCTTGGGGGGACCGGAGGCCGAGCTCAGCTTGCTGGGCAGCTCATTTGTCAGCCATGTGCGCAGCTGGGTGTCGGGGGACCACTGGATCACCCTGGCGGTGGCGGTGGTGATGGTCGCCGCCGTGGTGATTTCGAGGGGCCGCCAGAAGCGCAGATTGGCTACGGTGATCCACGGATGCTGCTCGCCCGGGAGGGGGAACGGCAGGTCGAAGTAGATGTGGACGACGGGGTTCCCAGTGACGGTGGCGGTGTCGATGTCGGCGTCGAGTGCGATGTGGATGCCTTTGGCGAACTTGGCGGCCGGTACGTCCTGCCCGTTCTGAAGTTTCTCGGATGTCCCGATGAACGACACGCTGGTGATGGCGATACCGGGCAGGGTCTTCTGCGCGGTGACGGTGACCGGGGCGCGGGTGTCGCCGGGCATGGCCAGGCTCAGGGTGTCGGTGGCCTTGGCGGGGTCGGGTTGCCACCAGAATTCGGCTGCGCCCTTGTCGGTGGTGGTGGCGGTGTCGGTGGTGGCGGGGAGGGTGCCGGGTGGGGTGTCGCCGGTTTTGCGGGCGACGCGGGCGCCGCCGGTGGCGGTGGCGGTGACGTCCTGGTTGGCGACGGGTCCGCAGGGGCTGTCGACGATGACGCGGACGGGTTGGGGGAGGACCTTGTCGTCGGGGCGGAGGTGTTGGCCGTCGCCGCCGAGCAGGCGTAGTTCCTTCCGCTGGGACAGGCGGTTCAGTGCCTCCTTGACGGTGGTGACGCCGTCGAGGGGCGGGCACTGCGCCGGCGGCGTCCAAGTGATCGATCCCGCGTCGGTCGCAGCGGGCGGCGGGGCGGGCAGGCGTTGCGCGGTGACGGTGACCGGGGCGCGGGTGTCGCCGGGCATGGCCAGGCTCAGGGTGTCGGTGGCCTTGGCGGGGTCGGGTTGCCACCAGAATTCGGCTGCGCCCTTGTCGGTGGTGGTGGCGGTGTCGGTGGTGGCGGGGAGGGTGCCGGGTGGGGTGTCGCCGGTTTTGCGGGCGACGCGGGCGCCGCCGGTGGCGGTGGCGGTGACGTCCTGGTTGGCGACGGGTCCGCAGGGGCTGTCGACGATGACGCGGACGGGTTGGGGGAGGACCTTGTCGTCGGGGCGGAGGTGTTGGCCGTCGCCGCCGAGCAGGCGTAGTTCCTTCCGCTGGGACAGGCGGTCCAGCGCGTCCTTCACGGTGGCGACACCGTCGAGCGTGCCGCAGCTTCCACCTGGTGCCCACCCGACCTCGGACGCCACGCTGAGGCGTCCCGTCGCCACGACGGCGGGCGGGGCCGCGGTGGCGATGTCCGGGTCGAGGGTCGCCGTGAGGGTCTGCGTTGTCGCGCCCTGCCGGTCGAGCTTCCAGGTGACCGCGGCGATCCCGTCCTGGTCGGTGGGCACCGGCCCCGACACCGCCGTACCGTCGGGGGTGGCGAGGAGCCCGCCGGCCGCCTCGAAGCGCACCCGGGCGCCCTGCACCGGCTGCCCGCTGTTGCGCACCACCACCCGTACCGGTGCGGGAAGCCGCTCACCCGGTCGCGCCTCCTGGCCGTCCCCACCCGCCAGGTCGAGGGTGACCACGTCCCGCGCGACCAGGCTGGAGGTGGGCGGGAACAGCCGACGGCAGTCGGCGTCGAGGGTCCACCCGTCGGCGGCCCTGGTGAGGATGGCCAGCGCCGCGACGTGGCGGGTCGGGCCGGCCGGCGGGCACGCCTGCGGTGATCCGTCGGCTCCGGTCGGCCAGGTGATGGTGCCGGCGAGGGGGGTCGTCCCGTACACGTGGCGCGCGGTCCGCGCGGGGATCAGCCAGTGGTCACCCGTACGGTAGACGCCGCCGCCGGGGAAACGCACGACGATGCCGCCCTCCAGGTCCAGCGGTCCGGTGTCGACCGGTCGCGCCGGCCCCTCCCATCGGCGGACCAGGGGCGCCCGGCCGAGCGCGGCGAGCGACTCGGGTCCGGCGGCGGTGAACCGGACCTGGAGGCGCAACCCCTGCGACGTCGTCACGGTGGCCAGGAATCCCGGGTGGCCGGCGAGTTCCCGCTCGGCGCTGGTGACCTCGACGGTGTCCTCCCGGCGGATCGACAGCTCCTCGTCGCGGCCCTCCCGGTCGAGGACGAGTTCGGCCGACGTGCCGTCGCCGAGCCAGGTGAGCGCGGTGAGTCCGGCGGCGACGCTGCCGTTCTCCCTGGACCACAGGAACGTCGGCCGGGCCGGCGACCCGTCGTGGATCTGCACCCGGTAGAGCTGGTTGTCCAACCGGCGGTACGTGCCGTCGGGAACGTGCGGATCCGGGTCCTGGTCGGACTGGCTGTTCCGCAGCGCCGCCGACATCGTGCCCCGCGCCTCGGTGAACCGTCCCTGCCGGCGGACGTCGTCGCAGCCCTCGCCGATCCCGATGTCGGTCAGCCGCACCCGCCAGGCGGTCTGGGCGCGGGTGGTGGTGTCCGGGCCGCCCAGCGCCGGTTCGCGCAGCGACGGTTCCTCGTCGGCGGTGACGTGGTGGGTCCACGTGTCGAGCAGGGCGGCGTACCGCCCGTTGCGCAGTGGTTCCGGCTGGGCGCCGACCGGACCCCGGGCGTACGGCTGGTCGTCGAGCGGCCAGCCGTCGGCGGCGGCACGGGCCGTCGACGGCGGGACCGGCGACTCGGCCAGCACGCCGTCGACGTAGTACCGGCCGGGGGTGATCCGCAGGTCCGCCCACGGGGTCGCCTTGGGATCGGCGCCGGCCCGGTCGACCACGGCGAACCCGGCCCCGTCGAGGGGGCCGGCGCTGGGACCGACGACGTCGCGGGTGCGGATCTCGTCGTGGTAGGCGGTGATCTCGGCCTGCTCGTTCCAGTCGGCGTCGAGCAGGACGCGCCCCTGCTGCAACAGCACGGAGCGGTAGGCGCGCCGTGGCACGAAGGTCCAGCGGGTGAAATCTCCCTGCATGTGGTTCAGCTCCCGAAGACTCCGAGGTCCAGTCCGGCCGGTGCGTGCGGCGCGAGGTGCCGCCGGGCCGCCGCGCGCCGCAGCGGCCGGCCCAGGTGGTGGTGCACACCCATCTCGGATCCGTCCTCACCACCTTCGGCGAGGGTGGCCGGGCAGTCGCGGGCCAGCGCCAGGTACATGGGCGAACCCGGGTCCAGCGCGGCGTACACCGGCGGGCCGGCCGTGCCGGTGTCGTCCGGCGGGTGGCAACGGAACCGTTGCGGACCCCGGGAGCCCGGGCCGGCGTAGCAGTAGCGCAGGCAGCCGACCTGCCGGTGCTCGGCCGTGAGGCGCCCGTCGAACAGGCAGTTGCCGGCGTCGACCGACCGCACCGACACCGTGCCGCGGATGGTGCTCCCCTCGACCGACAGATGCGCACCCTCCGCGGCGAGTGCCACACCGTCCCCGGTGCCGGCCGCGTCCGTGACGCACTCGCTGACCGCCAGCAGCGGCACGACGGGCGCCAGCCGGACCGACCCGACGACGCTGCGGACCAGGCTCACCCGCAGGTCGCGGTGGCCACCGGCCGGGTCGTCGGCCACCGTGAGGCGCCCGGTGAGGGTGCACTGGGAGACGGTCAGCGCGGTGAGCGCGCCGGGTGCGACGGTGATGTCACCCTCGACCAGGAAGCCGTCCAGCACCAGGCTGCTGCCGGCACCGCCGGTCACCCGCAGACCGCCGCGCAGGTGCGGGCGCAGGCCGTCGGGCACGTAGACGCCCGGCGTCGGGTGCGGCACGCCCTCCGACCGTCCGCTGTCCGGCCACGCCGCCGCGACCAGGATCAGCCGGGTGGCAGCCGGGATCCGGACGTCCAGGTCGCCGAGGTAGGAGGCGTTGTCCCCGACCGACACCACGTACGTCGCGCCCACCGCCTGACCGGCGTCGGTGCTCCACGCCTGCTCCGCGCGGGCCAGCGCGTCGGTGACGGAGGGGACGGCCAGCACGGAGGCGGCGGCGTCCGAGCGTACGGCGACCTGGCCGGCGACCTCCCGGCGACCCCGGTACGGATCGGCGGCGAGCACCCGCGCGTGCACGTCGGAGCGTTCGTAGGTGCCCGCCCCGATGTCGGCCAGGCTTCCGTAGTGGTAGCGGACGAAGACCTCGTCCGGCGCCGTCGCCTGCCCGTCCCGGTAGACCCGCAGCCGGCCCTCGACGGCGTCCACACTCACCTGCGTCCCGGCCACCGGGGCCAGTTCCTCCAGCCCGGCGACCCGTAGCCGCTCGGGCGGCAGCGGGTCACCCGTGCGCCCGACCCGCACCCCGATCGGCAGGGTCTCCCGGGCGCCGGTCCCGCCGCGGGCCGCGGCCAGCATGGCCAGCAGCCGGCGGGGCCGCAGCGGCACCGGCAGGTGTTCCTCCCGCGTGAGGTGGTCCGTCCCGTCGCCGGCCGGCGGCGCGGCGAACAACGGGGTCCGGCGGCCGAGCGGGTCGATCCGGTATTCGTCCCCGACGAGCCGGGCCTGCGACCAGAGCGACGGGTGGGTGCTCCGGTCGGGGTCGCCGGAGCCGCCGCCCGCCGGCTCGGCGGGACCGACGCGGTAGGTGCGCAGCGGGAAGAGGAACACCCCGACGCGGGCGAGGCCGTGCCGGCCCCGACCGTCGGCGGTGTTGCGCACCTGCGGGGTACGGGGCAGCGGGTCGAGCGCCCCGCCGGTCGGATCGATCAGTTCCGGGGCGGGTGGTGTCCGGTCGCGCCGCAGATCGTGCCGGGCGCCGACGAGGTCCAACCGGGCCGCGTCGCGCAGCGAGGCGACCGCGGGACGTTCCGGCCGGGCGTCGACGAGGTGGGCGGTCGTGGTGAGCAGCCGGAAGTACTCGACGGCGACGGCCGGCCAGCCGGTGGCGTCCCGGGCGACCTGCTCCAGCACCGTGAGGGTGCCCTTGCGTCGGTGCCGGGCGACGGCGTTGGCGACCAGGGCCCTGCGGTTGCCGTCGACGCCGGGACCGGCCGGCAGCGGCTCCGCGAGGCCCACCAGGTCGGCGAGGTGGGGCAACGTCCGGTCGGTGCAGGTCTCCGCGAACCAGTCGTCGTAGAGGTCCGCCAGGTCCCCTTCCAGCACGTCCAGGTCGACGGCGACCGCGGACAGCAGCGCCCGCAGGACGCCTCCCCCCTGCTCGTCCAGGCCGCGCAGGTGGTCGGGGAGCAGGGCCAGCAACCGCTCGGTCGTCCGGCTGGCCTCGCCCGCCAGGG
Organism: Micromonospora sp. NPDC047465; assembly: GCF_040643125.1. Classification (NCBI taxonomy): domain Bacteria; kingdom Bacillati; phylum Actinomycetota; class Actinomycetes; order Micromonosporales; family Micromonosporaceae; genus Micromonospora; species Micromonospora sp. NPDC047465. The sequence continues at coordinate 12,153 of NZ_JBEYTP010000027.1, read as the reverse complement.
CTCCGATGGGTACGTTCAACGCGACATCGCCTCGATCCGTACCTCCTCCGGGGCCAGGTGCGGCAGCTGCGCCGGCCGGATCCTTCGGCCGTCCCAGTGGGCCGGCAGCGGCACCAGCACGTCGTCAGCGGTGCCGGTCGGGTCCGCCGGGCCGACCGGCACCAGCCGCGGCATCGTGCACGCGACGACGCCGGCGACGGCGCGGACGACGACCAGCACCGCTGACGCCGTGACCGGGGCGTCGAAGTCGGTCTGCGCGGCGCCGAACCGCCGTCGCAGCGCCGCGGCCACCTCGTCGCGGACCACGGGCCACCGGTGGCCGGGGTCGGGCTGCACCTCGACGCGCACCCCGAACCGCACCACGTCCGCGCGGAGCAGGACCAGCGGCGGTTCCGGCGGGCGGAGCCCGGCCAGCGCGGCGGCGAGGTCGGCCAGCAGGCCGTCGCCGACGGGGGACGCCCCGACGCCGACCAGCGAGAGGACGATCCGGTCCCGGTGGCCGTCGGTCACCAGGTCGGCACGGGCACCGCCGACTCCGGCGAAGCCGCGCGCCAGGTCGGCGTGGTCGGCCACGGACACGGCCCGGTCGAGCACCCGGGTCCGCACCGGGAGACTGCGCCGGGTCTCGGCGAGCGACTCCGGTGGCCCCCAGTCATGGGACGGGGCCGGGTTGGTCACCTCGCGGATGCCGGGCGGGCGCCGCAGCAGCAGGCTGACCTGCCCGGCGTCCACCGCGCCGTCGGCTCCCATCCCCACCCGGTACGTCGCGACGAGGTTCTCGACCCCGGTCGGCGGTCGCGCCCCCTTGACCCCGTCGCCGAAGACGACGACGGCCGTGCCGTCGGCGTTCTCCCGCACCAGGTAGACCCGGTCCTGCGGCCCGGCCGCCGCCAGCGACGGCACCTGCGTCCACGTCACACCGTTCACCTCGAGGGTGAACGTGCTGACGGTGCCGTGCGCCGTGGGGGCCCGTACGTGGGTGAGCGGGCCCCGCCGGGTGGCCACCTGGGCGAACGGGCTCTGCCCGTCCCCGCTGCCGAGCACCTGGGTGACGGTCTCGCCGTGGTCGGCGGTGACCACGTTGCCCCGGACGCGCACGCTGTCCGGGGCGTACGTGCCGACGAGTTCGCGGTCGAGCACGACGCGCATGTGCCGGCCGTCGGGCCGGACCTCGCAGCCGAGGATCGTGGCGGCTTCGACCCGTTCGGTGCCGGTGGCCGTGTCGAAGCCCCGTAGCTGGACGAGGCGGCCGGCGCGCAGCGGTGGGTCGGTGGGCACGAGGTCCACCACCCGGCCGGCGACCGGAGCCGTCCGGGGCCGCCACCGGGCGGGCAGCTCCACCGGAAGGTAGTGCACCAGGGTCCTGCGCCGGTCGAACGACGGCGGCGGTCGGTGACCGGTGGCGATCCGCACCCGGGTGATCCGGCCGCTGATGCCGTACCGGGTGGCGGCGGAGGGGACCACGGAGACCGCGCGGTACACCGCGCGGAGCCCGGGCTGCTCCAGCAGCAGCAGGGAGCCGGGCAGCAGCCGGGGGTGGTCGCCGTCGAGTTCGAGCACGTCAGGTTCGTCAGCGAACACCGCGAAGCCGTCCCGCCGGCCGTTGCCGGCGTCCGCCGGCGCACCGCCGAGCAGACCCGCGTCCGGCGCGTTCCAGCCGAAGAGCGGGCTGTTCTCGGTGAGGACGTGCACCGTGGCGTCCCCGGCGGGGGCCGGGTCGGCGTCGTCGTCGGGCGGCTCCTCGCGCGGGAGCAGCCCCAGCCGGGTCCAGCCCGGGTGACCGTCGGGGTCGGTGGCGACGGCGGTCACCACCCGGACCTCGTGCTGTGGCGGGCCGGCGTCCGCCGCCGGCCGCCCGCCGGCCGTGACCGGTGGCTCGGCGAGGACCAGCACCGGGTCGCCCGGGCGTACGCCCGCGGCGGTGCCGGGGACCCACAGCTCGGTCGCCCCGAAGGACGGCTGCTGCGGTTCGGTCGCCACGGCGGGTATCTCGTTCCAACCGGCCCGGGCGTCGATCGTGGCGTCGGTCTCGAAGACCTGCGGCTGCTCGCCCTGGCGGGGCACGGTCTGCACCGGGGTGCCCGACGGCACCGTGACGACGGGCGGCGCGCCCGGCGCGTCCTCCACCTCGAAGGCCAGCTCGACCTGCGCGGAGACGCCGGGCGCCAGTTCGTGCCCGAAGGCCCGGGCCAGTTCCCGCACCGACCGGGGTTCGGTCGCGGCCCGCAGGAAGCCCTCCCGTGCGATGCGGGCGGTGTAGAAGGCGACAGTGTCCGAGACCACCGCCCAGCTGTCCAGCAACGCGATCAGCGGGTCCTCGGCGGGGCGGCGGGCCAGCGCGCGTACCGGTGCGGGCTGCGACTCGTCCGCCAGCTTGGCGCGCATTCGCGCCAGGGCCGCGGCGTGGCTGGACGAGGGCTGGCGGAGTTCGACCGGGTCGGGCCCTCCGGAGCCCGGCGGGCAGGCGGCCCCGGCCCCGCGCGTTCCGGTCATGAGCCGCCCCGCAGCACCACGTCGAGGCAGCCCCCGTCCGGCGCGTCCGGGGTGCTGCCGCAGCGCAGCACCTCCCCGCCGTCGGCGTCGAGGCGGCCCCGGGCGATCGCCGCGAGCATCTCGGCGTCACCGGCACCGCGCCGGCCGAACCGCTCGACCCGCACCGAGGTGACCGCGGGGACGGACATGGCCGCGGCGACCAGGTCGCTCAGGAACAGGGTCCGCGTCACCGACAGGTTCTCCGGGTGCAGCGGCCCGCGACCGCCGTCGGGAAGCAGCCGGGCGGTCAGCGTCTCCCGCACCTGCCGTTCGGTCGCCGACCAGGGCTGTCCGGGCGCCAGGCAGCACACCAGACGGATGTCCAGCGGCACCGTCACCACCGGGGCGAGCGCGACGTCCACGCCGGCCATCCGTCTCGTCTCCAGCCTGCGGGCCACCCGGGCGAGGACCGCGCGGTCCGCCGCCGCGGCCGGGACGGGCTGCACGGTGACCTGTTCGACGTACCACGAGCCCACCCATCGCCGACGGGCCACCGCCCGCCGCACCGCGCGGTCCTCGACCGCGCAGGCCGCGTGGTCCGCGGACGTCACGGCGCGGAGCTGCCGGCCGATGGCGTACGGCGCCAGCTCCCGGACCTCCGCCAGGGGTTGCGGGTCGGTGCCGCCGGCGGCCGGCAGGGGATTGGTGACGGCCATCGGCGGCCCCGACCCGGCACCGGGTGCCTGGCGGAGTCTGCGCAGGACGTCGACTCCGACGTTGCCGCGAGTGCCACCACCGAGGCGGTACCGGGCGGCGAAGGCGGTGCCGGGATGGGGGCGCAGCCCGCCGGGACGGCCGCCGAAGCGCAGCCCGGTCCACCCCTCCGGTTCCGGTTCCACCACGAACACCGGGGCGGCCGGGCCGCTGTTGAGCAGGTCGGTGCGCGGCGACCACGCCCGTACGCCGTCGTGCAGGGTCACCTGGGCCACGGCGCGGGTCGGATCGGGGCGCAGCGCGGCCGTGGCGCTCTCCCAGCCGGCGGTCCCGCCGCTGCCGTCGACGGGGACGGGGCCGGTCGGGTCGGCCCAGGCGAGGCCGGTATGCGGTAGCTGCGGCCGGTAGTCGCCGTGTGGCGGCACCCGTGGCGGATCGAGGTCGGCGTGCGTGGTCAGTCCGTGGTCGGCGAGTACGACGTTGGCCAGGGCCACCGCCGTCACCTCCGTCCCGGCCGGGCCGGGCCGGGACACCCGCAGCGGCCCGGGCAGCGCGTCGTCGGTGTGCCAGCGCAGTTCCAGGACGCTCGGGCAGGCCGAGAGGCGATCGGTGTGCGGTACCGGGTCCGCGTTCAGGCGCACCGCGTACCGTCGGGTGGGGTCGGCCGCGGTCAGGCCGGCCAGCGGGTCGGCGGTCAGGTCGGCGGCCGGGTCGGACTCGGCGAGGACGACCACGTCGCCGGCGCGCAGCCCCGGTTCGACGCCGGGTGGCACGCGGACGAAGGCCGAGGTGGCTCCGGCCGGCAGGTGGTGTCCGGGGTCCCCCCAGGCGTGCAGGTCCAGACGGTTGCGGGCCGGCGTGAGGCGGATCGGCGCGCAGGTCTCGAAGACGACCGGTTCGCCGTCGGGCAACTGCTCGGCGGCCGGGTCGACCGCGCTGCCGGCAGCCGCGCTGGCGTCCGTGACGGCGGTGCCGGCCGGCAGCAGGACGGTCGTGCCGGTGGCGAAGGCGAGCCAGGTGCGGGCGGCGCATCCCTCGTGCACGCGGTAGTCGATGAGTCGCGCGTGCCGGCGCACCGAGGTGCGTCGCCGTGCGGTGCCGAGGTACGCCTCGCCGGCGATGGCGTCCTGCCGGTAGGCCAGCCGGTCTCCGAGGTAGGCGAACAACTCCAGCAGGGTGACCCCGATGTCGGCCGGGGAACGGTCGGCCCAGGCGGGCAGCAGCACCGCCATCCGGTCCAGCAGCCTGGTCCGCAACGCCTGGTAGTCCCGGGCGAGGTAGTCCGGCAGGGGAGATCCGGCGGGTGGCGGCGGGTCGGCGGCGGCGGGTGGGCGGCAGTCGACCGTGGCCGGGCCGTCGACGGCGAACCGGAAGGACACCCGCGTGAGCGGTTCGTCGAACTCCGCGGTGGCCGGGCCGAGCAGCCGCAGCACGTACGCCGAGTCGTCACCGCCGGTCGACGTGCGTACGACGAGGACCCTGGGTCGGGACGCCTCCGGTATCGCGGCGGCCACCAGCGCCCGGTCGCCCCGCGTGACGCCGGGGGGCGGGCCGTCCTGTTCCGAGGCGCCGACGACGGCGGTGGCGGGGTAGGCCCACTCGACCCGCACGGGGTCGGCACGCACCCCGCCCGTGATCATCACGTGGGGGTCGCCCGGCCCGGTGCCCAGCCCTTCGGCGACCGGCCCCCGGAGCAGGTGCACCGCGAGGGTCCGGCGCCGGGGGGCGTCGGGAACGTGGTCGCGCGCGTCCGCCCGGTTCGCCAGCACCTCGACGAAGTCGATGCCGTCGAGGGCGGGCGCCTCCCGGCTCTCCACCAGGGCCCGCCGGGCGTCGCGGCCGGCGCGGGCGCCGGGCGGGTCCGTCGCCGCCGACGGCTCGTGCGTGGTGGTCATCCCGCCTCCGAGCGGGTGACGCGGACGATCCGGGGCTCGCCGACGGCGGTCCCGTGGCGCAGCGGGGTGTAGACGATCAGCACCGTCAGGACGGCGTCGACGGTCTCGACCGTGACCTGTTCGACCCGGATGAGGTCGCCGAGCCACCGTTGCAGCGCGGCCTGCACCAGAGCGTGCGTGGTACGCGCCAGTTCGTCGCCGCCGGGGGCGAAGACCAGCCGGTCGACGCCGGCGCCGAAGTCCGGCCGGTTCACCCGTTCCCCGTACCGGGTGAACAGCACCGTCTCGACCAGGCCCCGCAGGTACTCGTCGTCGTCGACGGCGCTGAGCCGGCCGTGCCGGTCGAGGCGCAGGGGGAAACCCAGGTGCACTCAGACCACCCGGACCCGGTTCTGCGCGGCCAGGACCAGCAGCGGCGCGCCGGTGGGGACGCAGGTCGCGGTGCCTCCCTGCACGACCAGTGGCCGGCCGAGGCTGAGTACCCGGGCGCTGCCCGTCGTCCAGACGGCGGTGACGCACGGGCCGCCGGCGCTGGCGGGCAGGGGACAACCAGCGACCGTCCAGGTTCCGGTCAGGGCGTAGGTGACCCGGCCGGAGACGGTGATCCTGGGGTTCGGGGCCGTCGGGCGTGCCTCGCCGCCGTGCGCGCAGCGGACGGTGGCTCCCTGCTGGACGAGGAATCGGAAGGTCATTTCACCTCCAGGGCGCCGTTGTTCACCGAGACCGAGGCCGGGGTCAACTTCACGCTGGCGGTGCCGATCGACAGCTCGATGCCCGCCGCCGTGCAGGAGATCCTCATGGTCGTGGTGGTCACCGGCCGGCCGACCTCGATCGTCAGGCCGCCGAGCCTCGGCACGTCGCTCAGCGTGATCGAGGCCCCCTCGGTCTTCCAGGTCTTGACGAGGGGACTGGCGGGGGCGACCGGCGCTTCCCCCGCCGCCCAGAAGCACCCGGCGAGGATCGGCAGGTCCGGGTCGCCGGCCTCGAACTCGACCCAGACGTGCGCCCCGACCGGCGGCACCGCGAACAGGCCGACGCCTCGGCCGGCGTACGGGACGCAAGGCTCCGCCCAGCTGTGGCGGGTCTCGCCCAGCACCGCCGGCACGCTGACCTGGACACGCCCGCGGCCCAGCGGGTCCTGGTTCGCGGTGACCCGTCCGCGGTACTTGCCGTAGAAAGGGGTCATCGCCGCCCCGCCCACTCGACCCGGCCCGGTGCCCCGGCGGTCACGGGCGCACCCCCGGCGCCAGCGACCCGTAGCCGTCGCGGGCCAGCGTGAACCGTTGTGTGTAGAAGCCCGGCCCCAGCTCGTGGTCGACCCGGCGGACGTACCACAGGCCGTCGTGGGACCAGCCCGCGCCGCGCACCCCCACCACGGCTCGCGGGCGCAGCACGTCGCCGTAGCGCGCCCCGTCCAGCTCGCCCTCGGCGGTGACCGCGTCGACGCCGCGGTCCACCTCCGCCTGGGCGCGGCTCAGGCCGGCGACCGGGCTGACGCCGCTGAGCCGGATCCGTCGCCGCCGGATCGAGCCCTGGTGCGCGGCCCACAACGGGCGGGCGGCCAGGGGCGGGCGGGTGCTGACGGCGGCGGCCAGTGGCAGTCGCGTTCCGCTGCGGGGTTCCTGGAGGTCGCCGTCCACCGCCACCACCGACAGCGCGTCGGTCCGGAACCGCAGGGACCGTACGTTCGCCTCGGAGCCGGACCCGGCGGTCAGGGCGCGCTGCGGTGCTCCGGGACGTACCGGCCCCCAGTAGAAGGTGCTCGTGCCCGGCACCGGTCCGGGGCGGACGTGCGCGACGTAGCCGTGCTGGCGGGCCAGCGCCGTCAGGTGCGCGAGATCGGTGCCGTGCTGGGTCGGCACCCGCTCGACGGGCAGCGGCGGGTCGGCGGTGCGTGGTGGTACCACGTCGGCGGCGATGCCGTCGACGGCGTAGCGGGCGAGGATCGCGTGCACCTGCTGGTAGTGGTCGAGCCCCGGGTGGTCGGTGTCGACCTCTTCCCGGTCGAGCAGGTAGGAGACGTCCTCGCCGATGACGGTGAGGGTGGTGGCGGCCGTCTCCGCGCCGGGGGTGAAGTCGACGGAGGTCACGATCCCGTCGACCAGCACCCGCGACACGGCCCCGAACGTCACGACCACGCTCACCCGGGCGAACGGCGTGATCGGCGCCCGTTGCAGCACGGGCGTGTCCAGGGCGGCGCCCGGGCCGGACCGTCCGGCGTCGAAGGTGAGCGTGAAGCCGGAGCGGTCGTTCTCGCGTTCGCTGACCACGACCGAACGCAGTCGGGAGGTGAGTTCTGGCGGCAGCGGTACGGGTAGGACAGGCCCGGCGAAGACCCGCAGCAGAGTTGATGCCGGCATGTCACATCCCCGGCATGGGGATGACCAGGAGGCGGCCTTCGGCGCCCGGGGCGACCAGCTCGTCGGGATCGAGCGCGGCGTTGGCGTCGGCGATCTGCCAGAAGGCCAGCGGATCACCGAGGTGACGGTGGCTGAGCAGGTCGAGCCGGTCGCCGGAGACCACCTGGTGCACTGCGACGGCGCGGGCGGGCGGCAGGCCCGGCAGGAGCCGGGTGCGCAGGCACGCCACCGCGCGCCGACCGAGAGCATCGTCCAGCACCGTGGTCACGGTCGTCTCCACGTCGTCGTACCGACCCGTTCCGCCCAGCACGTCAGGCCCCCGGCAGACCACTCGACGCCGCCGCGGCGCCCGTGCGGCCCACGCCCGCCATGAGCTCCTTCGCCACCTGGTGCACGAGGAACAGCGCGTAGCCGGGGTCCGTCACCGGCAGGTCGTGGTACGAGAGCACCCGGGCGGACAGGTCGACGGAGGCTCTCGTGGGGAACAGCTCGGGGTCGAACGCCTGCTCGACGATGCTGATGCCCTCGATCCGCACCGGGAGGGCCCGGCCCGGGCCCCAGACCAGCAGCGTCAGCGGGCCCTGCGCCGGCAGAATCTCGATCGCGCCGGTGAGCAGCAGCGCCGCGTTCTCGATCATCCGGCTGCTGGGGGGATAGAGCAGCAGTTCCAGTGCGGCGAGGTGCGGCATGACGCCCATCGCCGCGGCGACCTCGTCGCCGTTGGCGAGCTGGTCCGCCGCGTCGACCTCCAGGGTCAGCGAGATGGTCTCCACCGGGGCCCCGGAGAGGCGGTGCGGGTCGGCCGGGCCGGCGGAGGGCGAGTCGGGGCCGCCGCGCGGGCGGACCGTCCGCGTGACCTGGTCAGGGTTGTACTGGAAGACGATGGGCCGGGTTGCCGGGGCGCCCAGGTCGACCGCGACGACGGCACCGTGCAGGGTGCGCGGACTTCCCGGAAAGCTGGTCATGGGTGCCAGCATGAGCCCCGGTCATCAACCGCTCGTCACGACCGCGTCACACGGGCGGGTGGAGGCTGGGTGCCGCCCGTGGCGGTGGTGCCGCCGTGCGGCCCGGTCGAGGTTCCGGGTAACCGCCGACCGAATGGGCACTTTTCGGATATAAAGTGCGTTGTCTCCGGTTTGGCCGGAAATTACCCGAGTTGAGGAGTTGGCGCATGTCGCGCAGCCTGGTCGATCGCGCCGTCGGCGGGCCGGGCGCACGGCGGAGCGCCGGGGCTGTTCCGCCGTCACCGGTCTCGGTCACCCTGTTCGGCTGCTTCCGCCTGGTCGTCGGGGGCGAGGATGTCGCGCTGCCCCTCGGGGTGCAACGGCTGGTGGCGTTGCTCGCCCTGCGCGGGCGGGCGGGCCGCAGCCGGCTGGCAGGCCAGCTCTGGCCCGACACCGAGGAGGACCGGGCGCTGGCGAGCCTGCGGACCGCCATGTGGCGCGCCAACCGGGCCGTTCCAGGACTCGTGGCGGGCGTCGGGCCGTCCCTGGACCTCGGCCCCGCCGTGACCGTGGACGCCCGTGACCTGGTGCGCGTGGCCCGACGGCTGACCCAGGGGGACCGGCCGGGGCCCGAGGCGATGACCTGCCTGCCGGACAACGACGCGGAACTCCTCCCCGACTGGGACGACGAGTGGCTCGTCGACGAGCGTGAGCGGATGCGGCAGCTGTGCCTGCACGTCCAGGAGGCATTCGCTGACCACCTGGCGGCCGATGGGCACTTCGGTCTGGCGCTGGAGGTGGCGTTCGCCGTGCTCCGCCATGACGCCCTGCGGGAGAGCGCCCACCGGTCGGTGATCCGGATTCATCTGGCCGAGGGCAACGTCAGCGAGGCGCGGCGGGCGTACGCCACCTGCCAACGGGTGCTGCAGCAGGAACTGGGCATCCCGCCGAGCCCGGCGACAGCGCGCATGATGGCGCTGCCGCCGGAGCGTGGCGTGCACAGGGCGTAGGGGAGGCGTGGGGGCGTGTGGCGCCCCCGGGTCAGCCGGCGGGCGCGAGTGCCACCGGGGCGCCGCCGGCGAGCCGGCTGCGTTCGGCGGCGAACGCCATCCGGTGGCTGTCCAGGGACTCCTGCGGCCCCGAGCGCATCCGGGACCGGTCGCCGGTGGCCACCGCCTCGACGAAGGCCGCCATCAGCGCCATGTCGCCGCCGCCGTGGCCGGAGCCGGCGTCCGCCCCGCCGCCCCGGGTGTCGATGGTGACGGTCTCGCCGGTGACGAAGTCGGTGACGGCGACCTGTTCGCCGTCGCCCTCCAGGTAGCCGTGGGTGCCCATGATCCGGGTGCGCCGGTGCCCGCCGGGGGTGAAGGCGCTCATGGTGAGGGTGGCGGTTGCGCCGCCGGCGAACGAGACGGTCACGCTCTGGTGGTCGGCGACGTCGTTCCCGCCGCCGTAGACGCACCGGCCGTACGGTCCGTCGCGGAGCGCGGCGTCCACTCCCTCCTCGGTCAGGTCGCGGGTCACCACCGCCAGCGGCCACTGGTGCCGGTCGGGGTCCGCGAGACAGGCGTGGTAGAAGCGGGCGGCCGAGTACGGGCAGGTCGACTCGACCCGGCAGTCGAGGCAGCGGTCGGCGGCGCCGCGCGGCCGGTTGTCGGGGTGGAAGTGGTGCAGCGCGCCGACGCTGCTGACCCGCGTCGGGGTGTCGTCGACGACGTAGCGCAGCCAGTCCAGGTCGTGGCAGCACTTGGCGAGCAGGCTGCTGGAGGAGTCCTCGGCGCGGCGCCAGTTGCCGCGGACGTAGGAGTGCGCGAAGTGCCACCAGCCGACCGGCTCCAGGTGCTCCACGCCGACGATCCGGCCCAGCGCCCCGCTGTCGACGTACCGCTTCACCGCGTCGGTGTAGCGGGTGTAGCGCAGTACGTGGCAGACGGCGAGCAGCACGCCGGTTCGCTCGGCCGCCGCGGCGACGGCGTGGCACTCGGCCTCGCTGGGTGCGATCGGCTTCTCCAGCAGGATGTGGTAGCCGAGGTCGGCGAGGCGGACGGCCGGTTCGGCGTGCTCCCGGTCCGGGGTGGCGAGGACGACGGCGTCGGCCAGTCGGGGTTGCGCGGCGAGGTCCTGCCATGATTCGAACGACGCGGACGCCGCGACGCCGTGGGCGTCGGCGAGCGCGGTGCGGTGGGCGGGCCGCGGGTCGGCGACCGCGACGACGCGGGCCCGCTCGGGGTGGCGCAGTGCGTATCCGGCGTATGTGCTGCCGCGGTTGCCGGCGCCGACGACGGCGAGGGTGACGGTCATCGGAGTCCTTCGCTATTACGGTTCTGGATCGATTTGTCCAGGCATTCACACGAACAGTAACGATGTGACCTCGGTGCATACGGGCTCTAGTATCGGCCCGGACCGTAAGTTAATGTACTGCGAACCTGACTCCCCCGGAAGGATGCGAGATGCGTGTTCGGAAGAGCCTGTCGGCCGTGGCGGTGGCGACCGTCGCCGCGCTCGCGGCTACGGGCTGTGGCGGTTCCGGCTCCGGAGACTCCGGCAAGGCGACCGTAACAATGTGGACATATCCGGCCATCTTCGACGAGGCGAAGCACCGCGCGCACTGGGACGAGACCATCAAGGCGTTCCAGGCGACCAACCCCGACATCAACGTCAAGGTCGAGATCTTCCCCTGGGCCAACCGCGACCAGGCGCTCGCCACCGCGATCGCGGGCAACAAGGGGCCGGACGTCGTCTACCTGATCCCCGACCAGCTGCCCAAGTACGCCCGCAACATCGAGCCCGTCGACAAGTACCTCGACGAGGCGACCAAGAGCGACCTGCACGCGAACGTGGTGCAGTCGGTGACCATCGACGGCAAGATGATGGGCGCCCCGATCCTCACCAGCGCCTCCACCCCGATCTGCAACAAGAAGGTCTTCGCGGCCGTCGGCGAGACGAACTACCCGACGAGCTGGAACGACCTGCTCACCCTGGCCCCGAAGTTCAAGGCCAAGGGCTACGACATCGTCTCGTACGCCGGTGACGCCAAGCAGACCCTGAACCAGACCTTCTACCCGCTGCTCTGGCAGGCCGGCGGCGACGTGTTCAGCCCGGACGGCAAGTCGGTCGCCTTCAACAGCGACGCCGGGAAGAAGGCGCTGAACTTCCTCAAGCAACTCGTCGACGGCGGCTACGTCGACAAGTCCATGATCACCGCCGTCCCGCCGATCGAGCAGACCCGCGTCGCACAGAACAAGGTCGCCTGCACCTGGTACACGCCGGTCGCCGAGATCGAGAAGTTCTGGGGCAAGGAGAACATCCAGGTCATCCCCCACCTCACCGAGACCAAGCAGATCGGCTACGGCACCGTCGGCTCGCTGTCGATGCTGAAGACCTCCAAGGACAAGGAGGCGGCCGGCAAGTGGCTGGCCTTCGCCACCAACGCCGAGAACACCAAGAAGTACGACATCGGTGCCAGCCTCTTCTCCCCCAGGAAGTCCAGCGGTCCGCTGTATGCCAGCGACCCCGTCCTCGGGGAGCAGGAGAAGCACGTGGCCACCAGCACGGTCGGCCCGCTGCACGAGAAGGCCCGCGACGTCCAGGGCGTCCTCTCCCCGGAGATCCAGGCCGCCCTGCTCGGCAAGAAGTCCGTGGACCAGGCGCTCGAAGACGCGGCGAAGGCCGCCACTCCGCTGCTCGGATAGTGCCGGCGCGGGGGGGGGGGGGGGGGGGGCCCCCCCCCCCCCCCCCCCCCCGCGGGGGGGGGGGGGGGGGTGGAAT
>NZ_JBEYTP010000026.1:0-101848 GCF_040643125.1 Micromonospora sp. NPDC047465 | reverse complement strand
CGCCAACCCGGCCCAGGCCTCCTACTGGATCACCACCGAGGCCCTCGCCGACTGGATCGCCACCCGCGGCTACGCCGCCTGATCCAGACACCACCCAACGACAAGGGCCGGCCCCGAACGGGGCCGGCCCTTGTCGTCGTCTCCGTACCCGGCACGCGGCGCGGTCCGGCCGCCCAGGCGGCAGCGAAATGCCTGACCAGCAGCAGACCTCAGCAAAGCCGCAGCCGCGCGGCTCTGTCGTACCGGTCCCGTCAGCCGCCGGAGTCGGCCAGCTCGGCGCCCTCGGGCACGGTGTCGTCGTCGCGGCTGGCGAGCCAGCCGTCGGGAAGGAAGACCTTGCCGGGCGAGTTGGTGCGCCCGCGCGGCTGGCCGAGCGTGGCGACCGGGAAGGGCTCGGCCGGGTCGAGCTTGCCGAGCAGGTCGTCGAGCTGGGCCAGGCTCTCGATCATCGCCAGCTCGCGGCGCAGCTCGCTGCCCACCGGGAAGCCCTTGAGGTACCAGGCGACGTGCTTGCGGAAGTCGGTGCAGCCGTCCCGTTCGCCCCGCGCGGGGTTGCGCGCGCCGGCGGTGAACTGGTCGACCAGCAACTCGGCGTGGCGGCGCATGGTCTGCGCGACCTCACCCAGGCTGGGCAGCCGACGCTCGGGACTTCCGTTGAACGCGGCCTCCAGGTCGGCGAAGAGCCACGGGCGACCCAGGCAGCCGCGGCCGATCACCACCCCGTCGACGCCGGTGTGCGCCACCATCCGCAGCGCGTCGTCGGCCTCCCAGATGTCGCCGTTGCCGAGCACCGGCACGTCGAGCGCCTGCTTGAGCGTGGCGATGGCGTCCCAGTCGGCGGTGCCCGAGTAGCGCTGCGCCGCCGTACGACCGTGCAGGGCGACCGCCGCCACACCGGCGTCCTGCGCGGCGAGGCCCGCCTCGACGTACGTCAGGTGGTCGTCGTCGATGCCCTTGCGCATCTTGACCGTGACCGGCACCCCGACGGGCGACGCGGCGTCCACCGCGGCCCTGACCAGGCGGGCGAAGAGCCGGCGCCGCCACGGCAGCGCGGATCCGCCGCCCTTGCGGGTGACCTTGGGCACGGGGCAGCCGAAGTTGAGGTCGATGTGGTCGGCGAGGTCCTTCTCGACCACGATCCGCACGGCGGCTGCGGTGATCTCGGGGTCGGTGCCGTAGAGCTGGAGGCTGCGGGGGCGCTCGTCCTCGCCGAAGGCGATCATGCGCAGCGTCTTCGGGTTCCGCTCCACCAGCGCGATGGTGGTGATCATCTCGCAGACGTAGATGCCGCCGCCCTGTTCCCGGCAGAGTTGCCGGAAGCCGACGTTGGTGATGCCCGCCATCGGGGCGAGCACCACCGGCGGCCACACCTGGTGCCGCCCGAGGGTCAGCGGGCGCGGTGCGGGAACGGTCGGCGCGGTCACCGCACAAGTGTACGGGGCCCCGACCGGCGCTCTTCCGCGCCGACCGGGGCCCCGCCCCGTGGCTCAGCAGCCGGGGAGGCGCTCGATCAGGTAGCGCTCGACCTGGTCCAGGGAGATGCGCTCCTGGGCCATGGTGTCCCGGTTCCGCACGGTCACCGCGTTGTCGTCCAGGGTGTCGAAGTCGACCGTCACGCAGAACGGCGTGCCGATCTCGTCCTGACGACGGTAGCGGCGGCCGATCGCCTGCGAGTCGTCGAACTCCACCACCCAGCGCTTGCGCAGGTCCGCGGCGAGGCCCTTCGCCTTGGGCGAGAGCGCCTCGTTGCGCGACAGCGGCAGCACCGCCACCTTGACCGGGGCCAGCCGCGGGTCGAAGCGCATCACCGTGCGCTTGTCCACGCCGCCCTTGGTGTTCGGCGCCTCGTCCTCGTCGTACGCCTCGAGCAGGAAGGCCAGCACCGCCCGGGTGAGGCCGGCGGCCGGCTCGATGACGTACGGCACCCAGCGCTCCTGCTTCGTCTGGTCGAAGTAGGACAGGTCGACGCCGGAGTGCTTGCTGTGCGTGGACAGGTCGAAGTCGGTGCGGTTGGCGATGCCCTCCAGCTCCGCGAACTCCGTGCCGCCGAACTGGAAGCGGTACTCGATGTCGACGGTGCGCTTCGAGTAGTGGGAGAGCTTCTCCTTGGGGTGCTCGTAGAAGCGCAGGTTGTCCTCCGACAGGCCCAGGTCGAGGTACCAGTTCCAGCGCTCCTGGAGCCAGTACTCGTGCCACTGCTCGTCGGAGCCCGGCTCGACGAAGAACTCCATCTCCATCTGCTCGAACTCGCGGGTGCGGAAGATGAAGTTGCCCGGGGTGATCTCGTTGCGGAACGACTTGCCGGTCTGCGCGATGCCGAACGGCGGCTTCTTGCGGGCGACGGTCTCGACGTTCTTGTAGTTGACGAAGATGCCCTGGGCGGTCTCGGGCCGCAGGTAGTGCATGCCCTCCTCGCTCTCCACCGGGCCGAGGAAGGTCTTCATCAGGCCGTTGAACATCTTCGGCTCGGTGAAGGTGCCCTTGTTGCCGCAGTTCGGGCAGTTCAGCTCGGTCAGCGAGGCCGGCGGCTTGCCGTGCTTGGCCTCGTACGCCTCCTCGAGGTGGTCGGCCCGGAACCGCTTGTGGCAGGACTGGCACTCGGTCAGCGGGTCGACGAAGGCGTCGAGGTGGCCGGAGGCGGCCCAGACGTCCCGGGCCAGGATGACGGCGGAGTCGAGGCCGACCACGTCGTCGCGCTGCTGGACCATGGTCTTCCACCACTGCCGGCGGACGTTCTCCTTCAGCTCCACGCCGAGCGGACCGTAGTCCCACGCCGACCGGGTGCCTCCGTAGATCTCGCTGGAGGGGAAGACGAAGCCTCGGCGCTTGGCGAGGCTGACGACGGCGTCGATACGGTCGGCTGGCATGTTTTTCCTCCTACGCCGACTGGCGGTCGGCGGGGACGCGGCAGAAAAGGACGGACGGGCGGTTCTGGACAACGGTACGACCAGCACCAGCCCGAGCCCAGCAGAATACCGGGGGCGGGTCAGTTGACCCCGCACACCTCCATGCCGCCGGTCTGCCGGTCCTGCCCCAGGACGACCTCCTGCCGGTCCTGCCGGCCGCCGGTGTAGGTCACGTCCACCGGCACGGTCAGCGTGGTGGCGTCCACGTCGCCCACCCGGAAGGCGGCGATCTGCGGCTCGGCGGCGACCCGGCGCTCGAACTCCCGCCGCGACTCGCGCCGCTGCGCGTCGTCGCAGAGCTGGTCGTACGCGGCACCGTACTTCCGCTCGACCAGCGCCTGGTAGTAGTCGGTGGAGACGGTGCGCCCCTGCTCCCGCACGGCCTGCACCCCGGTCACCGCCAGGCCCACCACGGCCGCGCCGCCGCCACCGCAGCAGAGCAGCACGGCGAGCGCCCCGGCGCCCAGCCCGAGCCAGAGCCGGGTGTTGCGCCCCTCGGTGGGCGGCGCCGCGAACGGCGGGGCCACCCCGGGGCCGGGCGGCGGGGCGGGCACGCCCGGATCCGCCGGCGGGCCGGGCACGACGGGCGGCTGCGCCCCCTCCTGGCCGGGCAGCGAAGAGTACGGCGGCGGTGCCGCCGATCCGGGAGCGGTCATGAGAGCAATCTAGTGCCCGCAGACTCAGCGGTACGGACCAGCGGCCCGATCGCTGGCCGCCACGACCACGTCCCCGCCCGGCGCCGCGGTGGCGAGCGCCTCGTACGCGGACGGCTCGTCGACCGACTCGGCGAGCAGCGGCACCGCCGTGACCTTGACGTCGAAGCCGCCGAGGGCACGCCGGTAGGTGCCGACGGACTCCCACTCGGTGACCAGGCACCAGTGGCGCGGGTCGTCCAGCGCCCGGACGAGCTTCCCGCGCAGGTAACCGGGACGGGCCGCGAGCGCGGCGAGGGCGGCGTGCGCCCGCTCGGTGAAGTCGTCGGCGACATCGACGTCCACCACGAACCGGTTCGTCACCAGCACGGGTTCCTCCTCGTAGAGTCTGTGGGATGCAGCGTACGCAGAGCCCCCTGCCGGCCCGGTTGGCGCGGGCGAACCCGACGACGGTGTTCCTGGTCACCCTGGTGCTGGCGCTGGTCGCGTTCTTCACCCCCGGGGTGGTGGGCGGGCTGCTCACCCTGCTGCTCGCCGCGGCCGTCGCCGCGCTGCTGGTCACCACCTGGTCGGTGCAGACGGCGCCGACCCGGGTGATCCGGCTGGTGGTGCTCACCCTCCTGGTCACCGCGGGCCTGGCAAAGCTGCTCTGACATGCAAGCATGCGTTTTTGACAATCATTGTCGTTGTCGCGGAGAGTTCGTGTCATGAACATCCGCTCCGCCCCGCGCACCCTGGCCGCCGCCACCACCGCCCTGCTCGCCCTCGGTGGCGTCGCGGCCTGCTCCGACGACGGCGCGGCCGGCACCGACCCGCAGCGGGTCGACGTGGTGGCCGCCTTCTACCCGCTGCAATTCGTCGCCGAACGGATCGGCGGCGACGCGGTGAAGGTGACCAACCTGGCCAAGCCCGGCGCCGAGCCGCACGACCTGGAGCTCAACCCGGGGCAGGTCGGCGACGTCAGCCAGGCGGAGCTGGTCGTCTACCTGAAGGGCTTCCAGCCGAACGTGGACGAGGCCGTCGAGCAGAACGCCGGGGAGCGCGCGTTCGACGTGGCGACCGTGCAGCCGCTGCGCGACGCCGCGGCCGACGGGCACGACCACGAGCACGAGGGTGAGGGTGAGGCCGGCGCGACCGGGGAGCCTCACGCCGAGGAGGAGGGCGGCGGCAAGGACCCGCACCTCTGGCTCGACCCGACCCGCCTGGCCACCGTCGGCGACAGGCTCGCCGAGCGGCTCGGCAAGGCCGACCCGGAGCACGCCGCCGACTACACCGCGCGGGCCGGGGCGCTGCGCGCCGAGCTGGAGAAGCTGGACGGCGAGTTCACGGCCGGGCTGAAGACCTGCCAGCGGCGGGAGATCGTGGTCAGCCACACCGCGTTCGGCTACCTGACCGAGCGCTACCAGTTGGAGCAGATCGGCATCACCGGGCTGAGCCCGGAGAACGAGCCGTCCCCGCAGCGCCTCGCCGAGGTGATCGAGGAGGCCCAGAAGCACAAGGCCACGACGATCTTCTTCGAGACGCTGGTGAGCCCGAAGGTGGCCCAGACCATCGCCGACCAGGTCGGCGCGAAGACCGCGGTACTGGACCCGCTGGAAGGGCTGTCGACCGACGGCGGCGACTACCTTTCGGTGATGCGCACCAACCTGCAGACCCTCAGGACGGCGTTGAGCTGCTCGTGACATCCCCAGTCATCACCGTGACGCACGGGGTGGTCGGCTACGACGGCCGCCCCGTGCTGCGTGACGTCTCGCTGACCGTGACCGCCGGCGAGGTGGTCGCGGTGCTCGGCGCCAACGGCTCCGGCAAGTCCACCCTGATCCGCGCCGTGCTCGGCCTGGTGCCGCTCAGCTCCGGGTCGGTCACCCTCTTCGACCGCCCGTTGCGCCGGTTCCGGCAGTGGCACCGCGTCGGGTACGTCCCGCAGCGCCTCGGCGCCGGCGGCGGCGTACCGGCCACCGTCCGCGAGGTGGTGGCCTCCGGCCGGCTGGCCCGCCGGGGCGTCCTGCGCCCGCCCGGGCGCGCGGACCGGGCCGCCGTCGACGCGGCGCTGGCGGCGGTCGGGCTCGCCGACCGGGCCCGCGACCCGGTCGCCACGCTCTCCGGCGGGCAGCAGCAGCGCACCCTGATCGCCCGGGCGCTGGCCGGCCAGCCGGAGCTGCTCGTCCTCGACGAGCCGACCGCCGGGGTGGACGCGGCCAGCCAGGAGGCGTTCGCCGGGGCGCTGCACGACTTCGTGGGCGGCGGCGGCACCGTGCTGCTGGTGGCCCACGAGCTCGGGCCGCTGCGGCCGCTGATCAGCCGGGCGGTCGTCGTACACCAGGGTGGCATCTGTCACGACGGCGCGGTGCCCGAACCCGCCGGCCACCACGCGGAGCCCGACCACGACCACGTGCACCCGCACGGTCCCGACGAGCCCGCCGGGCTGTGGAGCAGCTGAGATGGAACTCTTCCAGTACCCCTACATGCAGCGCGCCCTGGTCGGCGCGCTGATCATCGGCCTGGCCGCCCCGGCGCTCGGCATCTATCTGGTGCAGCGGCGGCTCGCGCTGATCGGCGACGGGGTAGGGCACGTGGCGCTCACCGGCGTCGGCGCGGGCCTGCTGCTCAACCGGTCCCCCGTGCTGGTCGCGGTGGTCGTGGCGACCGTCGGCGCGATCACCATCGAGGTGGTCCGCTCGCGCGGGCGCACCTCCGGCGACCTGGCGTTGGCCCTGCTCTTCTACGGCGGCATAGCCGGCGGCGTGATGCTGGTGGGGCTCTCCGACAGCACCAGCTCCAGCCTCAACTCCTACCTCTTCGGATCGCTGAGCACCATCCCCACGGGCGACCTGGTCACCATCGCGGTGCTCGGCGGCGCGATCCTGGTCACCATGCTGGGGCTGCGTCCCGCGCTCTTCGCGGTCTGCCACGACGAGGAGTACGCGCGGGTCTCCGGGCTGCCGGTGCGCACGCTCAACCTGCTGCTCGCGGTGGCGACCGCGGTCACCGTGACGATCGCCATGCGGGCGGTCGGCGTGCTGCTGATCAGCGCGCTGATGGTCGTGCCGGTGGCCACGGCGCAGCAGGTCACGCGCGGGTTCCGCAGCACGATGGCGGCGGCCATGACGCTCGGCCTCTTCGCCGCCGGTTCCGGGGTCTGGGTCGCCGCCAACGCCGACACCGCTCCCGGCGCGTCGGTGGTGCTGATGGCGATCGCCTCGTTCGCGGTCGTCGCGATGCTCGGCGCGGGCTGGCGGGCGGTGCGCCGGCGGCGCGTGCCGGCCGCCGCCCCGGCCCCCGAGCCGCACGAGGTCGTGCTCCACTGATCCTGCTCAGCGGCGTGCCGGTGGGATTGGTTACCGTTACGGGGTGACCGGTGGATCAGGCTACGACGCCTTCGAGGGAGCCAGCGAGCTGCTGCGTGCCCTGTCGGCGCCGATCCGGCTGGCCATCGTCAGCGAGCTCGCCGAGGGCGAACGCTGCGTGCACGAGCTGGTGGACAAGCTCGGCGCCGCGCAGCCGCTGGTCTCCCAGCACCTGCGGGTGCTGCGGGGCGCCGGCGTGGTGCGCGGCTCGCGGCGGGGGCGCGAGATCGCGTACGCCCTGGTCGACGAGCACGTCGCGCACATCGTGGCCGACGCGGTCAGCCACGCCGGGGAGGGGTCATGACGAGTTCGGCGGTCCGCAACACCCGGCAGCGCTCGGCGGTCAGCGCGCTGCTCGCCGAGGTGGAGGGCTTCCACAGCGCGCAGGAACTGCACGCGATGCTGCGCGAGCGCGGCGAGCGGGTCGGGCTGACCACGGTCTACCGCACCCTCCAGGGGCTCGCCGACGCGGGCGAGATCGACGTGATGCGCCCGCCGGGCGGCGAGCACCTCTACCGCCGGTGCAGCGAGGGGCACCACCACCACCTGGTCTGCCGCGGCTGCGGCCGCACCGTGGAGGTGGCCGGGCCGGCGGTGGAGAGCTGGGCGGAGCGGGTGGCGGCGCAGCACGGCTACGCCGACGTCAGCCACACCCTGGAGATCTTCGGCACCTGCCCGGCCTGCGCCGGCTGACCGTGCCCGGCGCCGGCCCGCCCCTCGCGACCGGTGCCAAGGACGGCGGGGCGTGGCACGCTGTCCGGCGTGAAGATCTACGCCGATCGCTTCCCGACCGCCGTCCGACAGTTGATCACCGACCTGCTCGTCGTCGCCTGGGTGTACGGCGCGGTCCGCGGCGCGCTGTGGCTGCACGACCTCGTCCAGAAGCTCGCCGTACCCGGGCAGAAGCTGGAGGGGGCCGGCGGCGGCCTGGCCGACAACCTGGCCGAGGCGGGCGGCAAGGTCGGCCGGGTGCCGCTGGTGGGCGACGAGCTGACCGCGCCGTTCGAACGGGCCGCCGGAGCCGCCCGGTCGCTGGCCGAGGCCGGACGGGACCAGCAGGAGCTGGTGGACCAGCTCGCCCTCGCGCTGGCCGTCGCCGTGCTGGTCTTCCCGCTCGGCCTGGTGCTCTTCGGCTGGCTGCCGCTGCGGGTGCGCTGGATGCGCCGGGCCGCCTCGGCGGCCAGGCTGGCCGCCGAGCCCGCCGGCCGGGACCTGCTCGCCCTGCGGGCGTTGGCCACCCAGCCGCTCGGGCGGCTGACCCGGATCGCGCCCGACGTGGCCGAGGCGTGGCGACGCGGCGACGACGCCACCGTCGACGCGCTCGCCGCACTGGAGCTGCGCCAACTCGGCCTGCGAGCCGGCCGCTAAGGTCGTCGGGTGTTCTACTTCCTGGTCGTCATCGCCATCCTGCTGCTCGGCTACGCCGCCGTCCTGGTCAACTTCGTCCGCAAGGGCCGCAAGATCCCGCCGGCGGCGTACCTGGGGCTGGCCGCGCTCAACGGGCTGATCCTCGCGGCGATCCTGGCCTGGGCCGTCGCCCGCTGACCCGCCGGCCGCCGGGCCGGTCGGACACCGGCCCGGCACGCTGGCGGGCCGGTGTCACGCCGAGGGCGGGATGCGGCGGCGGACGTCGGGGGCGGCGGAGGGGCCGGGCGACCAGCGCGCCACCCAGGGCAGGTCGTCAGCCGGGGTGACCACCCCCTCCTCCAGGCCGGCGTAGCGCCCGGCCAGGATCCGCTTCGCGGCGGCCGTGTCGACCGAGTCGGTGTTGTCCCACAGGGCGGTGAAGAGCGCGTCGACCCGGACCCGGGCCTGCCGGCAGAACAGGTCGGCCAGCTCGACGTTCTCCGGCCGGGTGTCCCGCTCGGCGTAGGCGCGCACGCAGACCGCGGACATCGCGAACAGCTCCGCGCCGATGTCCACCACCCGGCCGAGGAACGCCTGCTTGCGCTCCATCTTCCCCTGCCACCGGGACATCGCGTAGAACGTCGACCGGGCCAGCTTGCGCGAGGCGCGCTCGACCTGCCGCAGGTGGCCGGCGAGCGGGCCGAACTCGCCGTACGCCGACGGGCGCTGGCCCTTGCCGACGGCCAGGGTGGGCAGCCACTTCGCGTAGAAGACGCCGGCCCGCGCGCCGGCCTTCGCCTTGCGGCCGAGCCCGGCGTCCGGGTCGATGATGTCGCCGGCGACGGAGAGGTGCGCGTCGACCGCCTCCCGGGCGATCAGCAGGTGCATGATCTCGGTCGAGCCCTCGAAGATCCGGTTGATCCGCAGGTCGCGCAGCAGCTGCTCGACCGCGGCCGGGCGCTCGCCCCGCGCCGCCAGCGAGTCGGCCGTCTCGTAGCCGCGACCGCCCCGGATCTGGATCAGCTCGTCGGCGATCCTCCAGGCCATCTCGCTGGCGTAGAGCTTGACCAGCGCCGCCTCGATCCGGATGTCGTTGCGGTCGTCGTCGGCCAGCAGGCAGCACAGGTCGAGCATGGTCTCCATGCCGTACGTCGTCGCGGCGATGAAGGAGAGCTTCTGGGCCACCGCCTCGTGCTCGCCGACGGGCCGGCCCCACTGCACCCGGTCGGCGGCCCACTCCCGGGCCACGTTCAACGCCCACTTGCCGGCGCCGACGCACATGGCCGGCAGCGACAGCCGCCCGGTGTTCAGGGTGGTCAGCGCGATCTTCAGGCCCTTGCCCTCGCCGCCGATGACGTTCTCCTTCGGCACGAAGACGTCGTGGAAGCGGGTGAGGCTGTTCTCCAGGCCGCGCAGGCCGACGAAGGCGTTGCGCCGCTCGACCGTGATGCCCTCGGCGTCGCCCTCGACGACGAAGGCGGTGATCCCGCCACGCCGCCCCTCGGCGGCGGGGACCCGGGCCATCACCACGAGCAGGGTGGCGATGGTGCCGTTGGTGGCCCAGAGCTTCACCCCGTTGAGCCGGTAGCCGGTGCCGTCGGGGGTCGGCTCGGCGGTGGTGGCCAGCCGGGCCGGGTCGGAGCCGACGTCCGGCTCGGTGAGCAGGAACGCGGACACCTCGCCGGCGGCGAGGCGGGGCAGGAAGCGCTGCTTCTGCTCGGCGGTGCCGAACATCTTCAGCGGCTGCGGCACCCCGATGGACTGGTGCGCCGACAGCAGCGCGCCGATCGCCGGGCTGACCGAGCCGGCCAGCATGAGCGCGCGGCAGTAGTGCAGGTTGCTGAGCCCGAGCCCGCCGTACGACCGGTCGACCTTCATGCCGAACGCGCCGAGCCGGGCCAGGCCGTGGAACACGTCGTCCGGGATGGACGCGTCCCGTTCGATGGCCGCCCCGTCCACCTCGGAGGTGAGGAACTCGCGGAACCGGCCGAGGAAGTCGTCGGCCCGGGCGACGTCCGCCTCGTCCGGGCGCGGCCAGGGGTCGATCAGGTCGAGTCGGAGGCGGCCGAGGAAGAGTTCCTTGCCGAAGCTGGGTCGGTCCCACGAGGACTCGCGGGCCGCCTCGGCGACCTGGCGGGCCTCCTTCTCGGAGACCTGTCCCGCCTCCTTCGGCAGCGGCCCGGCCGCGCCGGCCGTCGGCCTGCCCCCGGCGGCGACCGTCGCGGCCTGCCCGGCGCCGGCCGCCGCGCCCTCATGCGGTGCGGGCCGGTCGACGGCGGCCGTCGGCACGCCTTCGGTGTCCTTCGCGGGCTGGTCGGCGCCGGATCCGTCCGGCGTGGGTCGGCTGTTCTGCGTCGTGGTCACGGCTGCCCCCTCGAACCTCGGTCCGGCTGCGTCGACGTGCTCGACAAACAGCACGCTACCCCCGGGTGTTACCCAGGGGTAGCGTTCGGTAAAGATCGAGTTTCGTCGACCCGGGTCAGTCGCCGGGTAGGTGCCGCGGGTCGTCGTCCTCGTCGTCGATGTCGTCCTCGCCCCAGTTGCGCCGGGCGAACGGCAGGAACACCCAGAAGGTGAGGAACCAGATCGCCGTGGCGCTGCTGAGCAGCAGGGCGACGCCCCGGTCCAGCACGAAGTCGGTGATCAGCAGCACCGCGCTGACCATCGAGATCAGCATGAAGGCGAGGCCGGCGCTGGCCATCCGGTGGGCGAACCGGACCAGCTCCGGCTTGCGGCCCTGCCGGAACAGCGCGCGGTGGAACGCCACCGGGGAAATGATCATCGCGGTCGCGGCGGCGGCCGCGAGCAACGAGACGATGTAGACGTCCTTCTGGAAACCACTCGTCCTGGTGAACCCGTTGCTGAACGGCAGGGTCAGCAGGAAGGCGAAGAGGATCTGCACGCCGGTCTGCGCGACCCGCAGCTCCTGCAACAGGTCGGCGAAGTTGCGCTGCCAGCGCTGCCGCTCGGTTTCCTTGGACACGGGCTACCTCCGGTCAGACGGTACTGCCGACGGGGTGCGCCCGTCGGCAGCAACGCTGATGCCCCACCGACGGAGCCGCGAAACCGGCTCACGTCGCCCGCGCGGGCTGGACGAGCGGGCCGCCCGGGAGTGCCCGGCGGACGCCGGCCCGCTCCGCTCAGGAGCCGCGGCGGATCCGGCCGGCGTACCGGGCCTCCAGGGCGTTGTTGTGCTCGTCGCCGCCGGCGATGTTGGCCGACAGGTAGACCGGAGGCCGCTGCCCCGCGGCGAGCAGCCGGGCCACCACCTCGACCGTGATCTGCTGCGCCAGCAGCGCCGCGGTGATCGACGAGACCGCGCCGACCGCGCCGCCGCCGGGCAGCGGCAGCGTCGCGTCGCCGTACGGGGCGCCGTTGTCGAGCACCACGTCGGCGACGTCGGCGAGCTTGCGCCCCGACGGGTGGCGCGAGGTCATCCGCCCGGAGTGCTGCGCCGAGGTGATCGCGACCAGCCCGTGCCCCTTCTCCTTCACCAGGGACGCGAACTCCACCATCGCGCCGTTGACGCCGGAGTTGGAGGCCAGCACGAAGACGTCCCCGGGGCTGACGGGGGCCAGCTCGTAGAGGCGGTGCGCCACCGACGGATCGCGTTCGAGCAGCGGCCCGAGCACGTCGGCCGGCGCGCCGCCGACCAGCACCAGGTCCCGCAGGGCGATCCGGTTGGTGGGCACCAGCCCGCCGGCCCGGCCCGCGATCTCCATCGCCAGCGCCTCCGAGTGGCCGGTGCCGAACGCGTGGACCACCCCGTCGGCACGCACCGCGTCGGCGATCAGGTCGGCGGCCCGCCCCACCGCCTCGCGCTGGCTCGTGGCCACCCGCTGCATCGTCTCGGTCACCACGGCCAGGTAGTCCTCGGCACTCACCGTCATGTCTCTCCTCCGTCCATGTCGTACGTCCGTCGGGACCGCCCGGCCACCCGGCGGGGCGAGGCCGCACCGGTCAGGCCGGGCCCCGCACCCGGGCCAGGATCGCCTCGGCCAGCGGGGCGGGCGCCTCGTCGGGGATCCAGTGGCTCACCCCGGGCAGCTCGACGAAGCGGTAGTCGGCGCTCACGTGGCCGGCGCACGCCTCGGCCACGGTCCGGCCGATCGCGATGTCGCGGTCGCTCCACACGAAGGTGGTCGGCACCGGCACCGGCCCGGTGGCCGCCATGTCCCGCCGGGACATCGCCCGGTACCAGTTCAGCGCCGCCGTCAGCGTGCCGGGTTCGCGCATCGGGTCCGCGTACGCGGCCACCCGCTCGTCGTCGCCGACCCCGTGCAGCATCCGGCGCAGCCCGGTCGCGCCCAGCGCCAGCAGCGCCTTCTCCGCCCTGCCCGGCTTGCGGAACAGCACGATGTACGCCGAGCGCGCCTTCTGCCCCGGGTCCTCGGCCAGCGCGTGCGCCATCGCGGCGGGGTGCGGCACGGAGACCGCGGTCAGCGTCCGGACCCGCTCCGGGTGGCGGGCGGCCAGGTCCCAGGCCACCACCGCGCCCCAGTCGTGCCCCACGAGGTGCGCCGCGTCGACGCCCAGCGCGTCCAGCACGGCCACCGCGTCGGCCACCAGCTCCGGCATCCGGTACGCCTCGACCGCCTCGGGCCGCGCGCCCGGCGAGTAACCGCGCTGGTCCGGCGCGTACGTGCGCAGGCCGGCGGCGTGCAGCGGCGGGACGACGTCGTCCCACTCCCCGCCGTGCTGGGGAAAGCCGTGCAGCAGCAGGACGGGCGCGCCACCCTCGGGACCGCCGACGCGTACGTCGAACGTGAGCCCGCGCGCCTCGATCCGCATGATCGCCAGCCTACCCAGGGCGGGCGGGGTCACTCGTACGGGCGTTTGGGGGTGGGCACCTGCCGCCAGGACTCCACGTCGAGGTAGGGGATCTCGGCGTCGTTGACCGGGTCCCGGGCGATCCGGTCGCTGTAGCGGCCGGTCACCTCGATCCAGGTGTCGTCGGCGAGCCCTTCGGGGGCGGCGCCGGTCAGGCCCAGCTTGACCGGCCGCCCGTCGGCCGCGCAGCAGGAGAGCACCATCCGGGCCAGGAGCGAACGGCCGTCGGGGCCGGTGGTGACGAAACCGGTCAGCCGGACCCGGCGCCCGCCGAGCGACGCGCCCCGGTCGAACAGCGCCCGCGAGGCGTAGTCGAGCACGCTGACCTGCGCCGGATCGCCGTCGGGCAGGGGCGGGTAGTCGGACGGCTGTTGCCGGGCGGAGAGCGCGGTGCCGGCCTGCCCGGCCGCGTACGAGCCGAGGGCGGGCGGGGCGACCAGGAGCAGACCCAGCGCCGGCAGGATCAGCAGCCAGCCGATCCGCGGCTCGGGGTGGCCGTGCCCGTGGTCGGCGGCCTCGTCCCGGCCGGCGCGCTCGTGCTCCCCGTCGGCGTGGTCGTGCTCCCCGTCGGCGTGGTCGTGGTTTCCGCCGGCGGTCGGGGGCGCGGCGGCGCGCCGGAGGGCGGGACGCAGCTCGTACCAGAGGGTCATGACCGCGGCGACGACCAGCAGCAGGCCCGCGGCGACCAGGAAGGGGCGCAGCCCCTCCTTGACGTAGCGCAGGTAGAGGTCGGTGAGGCTGGCCCGGACCACGGCGCCCCCGAGCAGCAGCAGGACGACGGCCTGCGCCTGCCGGTTCACACCAGCACCGCCCCGGTCGCGGCGGCGACCGCGACGGCCACCGCGAAGGTGGCCGGGGCGAACCGCAGCGCGAACCGACGGCCGAAGACGCCGGTCTGCATCGCGATGAGCTTGAGGTCGACCATCGGCCCCACCACCAGGAAGACCAGTCGGGCGGTCAGCGAGAACTGCGACAGCGAGGCGGCCACGAAGGCGTCGGCCTCCGAGCAGAGGGAGAGCAGCACCGCGAGCACGGCCAGCGCGAGCACCGAGAGCACCGGGTCCTCGGCGAGTGTCTGCAACCAGCGCTCGGGCACGACGACGTTGATGGTGGCGGCGGCCGCCGCGCCGACCACCAGGAACCCGCCGGCGTGGGTGACGTCGTGCCGGACCGCCGCCCAGAACGCCCGCCCGCGCGGGCCGTCGTCCAGCTCCGGCCGGCGCGGCAGCCGAATCCAGTCGGCCCGGCCGAGGCGCAGCCACAGCCACCCCATCACCATCGCGACGACCAGGCTCGCGACGCCGCGGCCGAGGACCATCTCCGGGGCGTCGGGGAAGGCCACCGCGGTGGCGGTGAGCACGATCGGGTTGATGGCCGGGGCGGCGAGCAGGAAGGCCAGCGCGGCGGCCGGGGTGACCCCGCGCCGGATCAGCGACCCGGCGATCGGCACGGACCCGCACTCGCAGCCGGGCAGCACCACGCCGGCCGCGCTCGCCACGGGCACCGCGAGCGCGGGGTGCCGGGGCAGCGCCCGGGCCCAGAACGACCGGGGCACGAAGACCGCGATCACGGCGGAGAGGACCACCCCGAAGACCAGGAACGGCACCGCCTGCACCATGACCGAGACGAAGACGGTGGTCCAGGTCTGCAGCCGGGGCGCGGACAGGGCCCCGGCGAGCGGCTCACGGAAGACGACCAGCAGGACCAGCAGGCCCGCGAGCACCTCGACCGACCCGACCCGCCAGGCGCTCCCGCCGCCGGCCGGCTCGTGCGGTGGTCCGCCCGGCGCGGCCACACCGACCGCCCCCGGGGTGCGCCCATCCGGCACGGAGCGGTCAACCTCGGATGTCACGTGGTTTCCTCCGCCGATTCCGCCAGTGGCCGCCCGAGAGTACCGGCCGGAACCGACGAGATCGAGCGAACGCGCGGGTGACCAGCGGAAAGATCACTTTGCCCGATGATCTTCAAAGGTGTTAGCGTCGGCGCGACAACTTCACATCCGACAGGGGAGCGCACAGCGCTGAGAGTGCGGGCACCGCCCGCAGACCCTCGAACCTGATCTGGGTAATGCCAGCGCAGGGAGTTCGGTCGACCTCCAGCCGCGCCGCCGTCCGGCCACACCGGGCGCGGCGTGCGTCTTCTCCTGGTTCGCGTTCAGGACTGGGAGCAATCATGCGAGACAACACGACCACCCGGTGGCGCACACTCGACGTCGTCATCGCCGCGGTGATCGCGGTGGCGTTCGGCGTCATCTTCTGGGCCTGGGGCCTGCTGTGGCGGGCCGTCGACCCGGCGTTCGCCTTCTTCCCGGCCGGCCAGGCGATCATGTACGGCGTATGGCTGGTCCCGGCCGTGCTCGGCGGCCTGGTGATCCGCAAGCCCGGCGCGGCGCTCTTCTGCGAGGCGGTGGCGGCGACGGTCTCCGCGCTGCTCGGCTCGGAGTGGGGCGGCATCACCATCGTCCAGGGCCTCATCCAGGGGCTCGGCGCCGAGGTGGCCTTCGCCGCGTTCCGGTACCGCTCGTTCCGGCTGCCCACCGCGCTGCTCGCCGGTGCGCTGACCGGCCTCGGCGCGGCGCTGTTCGACTTCTTCGTGTGGAACGTCGACTACGCGCTCGGCAGCTACCGGGTCCCGTACGCCCTGCTCACCGTCGTCAGCGCCGCCGCCGTCGCCGGCGCCGGCGGCTGGGCCCTCACCCGCGCCCTGGCGGGCACCGGCGTCCTGGACCGCTTCCCCGCCGGCCGCGAACGCGCCGCCGTCTGACCCGCACCACCGGAATCGGAGTTGATCATGAGGTGGACGGCGACGTGGATCTCCGTGGGTGCCGCCAACCTCATGGTCGACGCCCGCGCGTGGGCCGGAAGGGGGACGGCGTGGGGGCGGTGACGCTGCGGGGGTTCGGGTGGCGGCACGCCGGGCGTCGGGCGTGGGCCGTGCGCGGGGTGGACCTGCGCGTCGAGGCGGGCGAGCGGGTGCTGCTGCTCGGGCCGTCGGGCGCCGGCAAGAGCACCCTGCTCGCCGCGCTGGCCGGGCTGCTGCCCGAGGACTCGGGCGAACAGGAGGGCACCGTCGAGATCGACGGGCTCGACCCCCGAAAGGGCCGGGAACGGGTCGGCATCGTCTTCCAGGACCCGGAGACCCAGCTCGTGATGGCCCGCAGCGGCGACGACGTGGCGTTCGGGCTGGAGAACCGGGGGGTCCCCGCCGAGGAGATCTGGCCCCGCGTCGACGAGGCGCTGGCCCGGGTCGGCTTCCCGTACCACCGGGACCGGCCCACCGCGGCCCTCTCCGGCGGCGAGCAGCAACGCCTCGCCCTGGCCGGGGTGCTGGCCCTGCGGCCCGGGCTGCTGCTGCTCGACGAGCCGACCGCCAACCTGGACCCGACCGGCGCCGCGCTGGTCCGCGCGGCGGTGGCCGGCGCGCTGGACGCCGACACCACCCTGATCCTGGTCGAGCACCGGGTCGCCGAGGCGATGCCGCTGGTCGACCGGGTGGTCGTGCTCGAACCGGGCGGCGGCGTCCGCGCGGACGGCACGCCGCAGGCCGTCTTCGGCGCCCACGGCGACGCGCTCGCCGCCGCGGGCGTCTGGGTGCCCGGCCGGCCCGTGCCGCCCCGCCACGCCACCGCGCCGGCCGGCGACCTGCTGCTCACCGCCGACCGGCTCGGCCTGCCGCCCCGGCTGGCCGCCGTCGACCTGGCGGTACGCGCCGGCGAGGCGCTCGCCGTGCTCGGCCCGAACGGAGCGGGAAAGTCGACCCTCGCGCTGCTGCTCGGCGGGCTGCTCAAGCCGGGAGCCGGCCGGGTCGTGGCGACGGCGGCGCTGGCCGGCTCCGACGCCCGCACTCCCCCGCACCGCTGGCGCGCCCCGGCGCTGGCCCGGCGGATCGGCTCGGTCTTCCAGGACCCGGAGCACCAGTTCGTCGCCACCACCGTCTTCGACGAGCTGGCCCTCGGCCCGCGCCGCACCGGCCAGCCCGAGGCGGCGGTCCGGTCCACCGTGGACGACCTGCTGTCCCGGCTGCGGTTGACGAAGCTCGCCGCGGCCAACCCGTACACCCTGTCCGGTGGGGAGGCGCGGCGGCTGAGCGTGGCGACGGCCCTGGCCACCGCGCCCCGCCTGCTCGTCTGCGACGAACCCACCTTCGGCCAGGACCGGCGGACCTGGCTGGAACTGGTGGACCTCTTCGCCGAGCTGCGCGACGCCGGGCACGGCCTGGTCGCCGTCACCCACGACCCGGAGTTCGTGGCCGCTCTGGCCGACCGGCGCGTCACCCTGGAGCGGCCGTGACCAGCTCGCACAACGCGCCGGCTGCGCACCCGCGGCGTCGCCGGACCATGACCGGTCCGGCGCCGGCCGCCCGCCCCGCCCGTCCCGTCCCGGAGCGGCCGTGATCACCCTCGAACCGGTCGCCGCCCCCGACGCGCCGCTGGCCCGGCGCAACCCGGTAGCCAAGCTCGCCGCGGCGCTGGTGTTCTCGTTCATCCTCGTCGCCACCCTGGACCCGGTGGCCCCGGCGATCGCCATCGCCGTCGAGCTGGCCGTGCTGCCGCTGTTCGGGGTCCGCTTCCGGGTGCTGGCCCGGCGGGCCTGGCCGCTGCTGATCGGCGCGGTCGGCATCGTGGTGACGCTGGTGCTCTTCGCGGCCGAGCGCTCCGGCCGGGTGCTGGTCGAGGCCGGCCCCGCGGTGGTCACCTCCGGGGTGCTGCTCACCGCGCTCGGCCTGGTGCTGCGCATGTTCGCCGTGGCGCTGCCCGGCGTGATCGTGTTCGCCACCACCGACCCCACCGACCTGGCGGACGCCCTGATCCAGAACGCGAAGGCGCCGGCCCGGTTCGCCATCGGGGCGTTGGCGGCGTTCCGGCTGGTGCCGCTGCTCGGGCAGGAGTGGCAGATGATCGCAATGGCCCGCCGCGCCCGCGGGGTGGCGGCGGGACGCAACCCGCTGGCGAAGCTGCGACTGTTCGTCTCCACCGCCTTCGCCCTGCTGGTCGGGGCGATCCGCCGGGGCACCCGGCTGGCCGTGGCGATGGACGCCCGCGGCTTCGACGCCGGCACCCCGCGTACGGTCGCCCGGCGGCAACGCTTCGTCGCCGCCGACGGGCTGCTGATCGCCGGGGCGGCGCTGCTGGCCGGCGCGGCGCTGGCGGTCAGCGTGCTGCTCGGCACGTTCCGGCCCCTGATCGGCTGAGGGCGGCGGCTGCCGGCGCCACGGCCACGGTGGCGAGGCCCGGCGGTCTGTCGCCCTACCGGCGCCGGACCTGGGCCATGCCGGTCTGGTACGCCAACACGACGGCCTGCACCCGGTCGCGCACCCCGAGCTTGGCGAAGATGCGGTTGACGTGCGTCTTCACCGTCGCCTCGCCGAGGAAGAGCTGGTGGGCGATCTCCCGGTTGGACAGGCCGTCGGCCATCATCCGCAGCACCTCCGTCTCCCGGGCGGTCAGCTCCGCCAGGCCCGGGCTGCCGGCGGTCGCTGCCGGCGCCGTCGCCGTGTAGTGGTCGATCAGCCTGCGGGTGATCGACGGGGACAGCAGCGCGTCGCCACGCGCGGCGGCCTGCAGGGCGCCCGCGAGGTCCTTCGGCGGGGTGGTCTTGAGCATGAATCCGGACGCCCCGGCCCGCAGCGCCCGGTAGACGTACTCGTCCAGGTCGAAGGTGGTCAGCACGATGATCCGGATGTCGGCGCACTCCGCCAGGATCCGCTCCGTCGCGGCGATGCCGTCCAGCCGCGGCATGTGGATGTCCATCAGGACGACGTCGGGCTTGAGGCGTGCCGCGAGCAGTACGGCGTCCTCGCCGTCGGCCGCGTCGGCGACCACCTCGATGTCGGGCTGCGCGCCGAGGATCATCCGGAGTCCGCCGCGGACGAGGGCCTCGTCGTCGGCGATGAGCACCCGGGTCACGCCGTCGTGCCCGTCGGAGAGAGCGCTGACGCCGAGCCGTCGAGACCCAACGAAAGCTCCACGCGAACCTCGAAGCCGCCCTGCTCGCGCGGGCCCGCGACGACCGTGCCGCCGAACAGCTCGGCCCGTTCCCGGATGCCGGTCAGCCCGTGGCCGGTGCCGACGCCACGGCGGGCGGGACCGGGCCCGTCGTCGACGACGTGCAGCCGGAGCCGGGTGTCGCCCACGTCGATCGAGACGTCGACGGTCGCGCCGGGGGCGTGCCTGGCGGCGTTCGTCAGCGCCTCCTGGAGGATCCGGTAGGCGTTGACGTCGGCGGCGACCGGAACCGCGCCGAGATCGCCCGTGACGGTGACCTCGACCCGCCCACCGGCGACGCGTACCGCGGTGGTCAACGCGTCGAGCTGCCGCAGCGAGGGCAGTCCCTCCGGTGCCGGTTCCGAGCCGCGCAGGATGACCAGCAACCTGCGCAGTTCGGTGACCACGTCGCGCCCCACGTCCTGCACCGCCTCCAGTGACTCGCGAGCCTGGCGCGTGTCCGAGTCGAGCACGGCCTCGGCGGCGCCGGCCTGCAGCACCATCACCGAGACACCGTGCGAGACGATGTCGTGCAGTTCCCGGGCCACCCGCAGCCGTTCGTCCGTCCGCGCGGCGGCCTCCCGCTCGGCGGCCAACGCGACCAGACGCACCGCCTGCGCGCGGCGCATCCGGACCGCGTAGCCCGGACCCAGCACCGCGAGCGCGACAAACACGATGAACACCCAGTCCGAGTCCCCGGCGGCGGTGTTCTCGACGCCGAGTGCGACGAAGTAGCTGACCGTGGCGACGGTCGGTGCGGCGCGTCCCCCCAGGGCGACGCAGCCGAAGCAGGCGAGGAGCAGCGCCAGGAGCGGCACGACAGGCCACTCCGGGAGGACGGGCGTGAAGCTCTGCGCGGTGAAACAGGCGCCGGCGAGGACGGCCGCCGCTCGTGGGTACATCGTGCAGACCGCCACCGCGAGGCCGTAGCCGACGAGCAGCACGGTGAGCACGGCGAGCCAGCCGGCCGGCAGCGCCGCGAGGTCGGGCCCCTGGCCTTCGACGTAGCCGGCGATCGGAACGTACAGCTCGGCCAGGCCGAACCCGAACAGCGCGAGACCGGCGACCGTGGCGACGACGAGACCCCGCGGGAGACGTCGGTTGTCGGGGACGGCGACTGACATGGTGCGAAGGGTATCGGCGGCGACCGCGGCCGGGCGTCCACCCACGGGTGTAGAAGGCCCGGCGGAACGCTCCACCCTCGGCTCAACCCGTCGGCCGACGATCGGGCCCCGGGCCGGCTCCTACCGTCCACCACACACTTCTTGAGGGGAGACACGATGGATGACAGGACCGGGCGACGGTACGGCCGGCGGCTGACGGCGGTCGCGCTGGCTGCGGCCGGCGTTCTCTACGGCGTCGCGAACGCGTTCTACTGGGTGATGTTCCCGGACGACGTGTCCGAGACCGCCGGCAACGTGGCGGTGGCCGCCGGGAACCTCGGCGCGTGGCGGGTGGAGACCGTCCTGTTCGCCCTGGCGCACCTGCTGCTGCTGCCGGCGATGGCCGGCCTGGCCGGGGCGCTCGGTCGGCGCAAGCCGCTGGTCGCCACCGTCGGCGGCAGCATCGCCCTGCTCGGCCTCTACTTCTCCAGCGTCCACCTCTGGCACTACAACGCCTTCTTCGGAGCCCTCGCCGGCGCCGGCGTCGAGGCCGAGGCCGTCCGACCGGTCGTCGACGCCCTCGACAACGACCCGTTCGTGATGGCGTCGTTCGCCGTGTGGCTGCTGGGCTGGATGATCGGTCTCCTGGTGCTGGCCTTCGGGGCGTGGCGGGCCGGCATGGTGTCGCTGTGGGTGCCGCTCGTCCTCACCGGCGGGCAGGTCCTCGAATTCGTCAGCGAGGGCGTTCCGCTCAAGGTCGTGGTGAGCGTGCTGATGGCGGCCGGGTTGTCCGGCCTGGCGCTCGGCGTCGGCCGGCAGCGCCCGGCCGACGCGGCGGGCCGGACGGAGGCACCGGTGGCCGCGCACTCCTGACCGGGGCCGGGGTGACGGGGCGGGGTCGCGGCGTCATCCGCGGCCCCGCCCCCGGGTTTCCCGGCCCGCCGTCGTCGGCCGCGCCAACGGCAGGATCTGCCTCCGCCCGCTGGTTCCTGGCTGCCGGTGGCGGTGGTGCTGCTCGTCAGCTGCGCCGGAAGGCGTACCGGCGAGCCTGCGGCGCCTGCTGGCTCCGGCCCCCGGGGTTGCGGGCCCCGGCACCCCGCGCGGGCGGACCGGCCTTCGTCGGCGGCGTCGCCGGCAGCGCCGGGACCGACGCCGGGGCGACCGTGATCGCGTCCACCTCGATCGGCGTCAGGTCCGCGACGGTCGGCTTCGGCGTGACGGTGCGGGACTTCTTCGGGTTGCGCTTGGCGGGCATCCGGGCCTCCTCGGTCTGCGGGCCGTCCCGTCGTCGGACGGAACGGGCCGCCGGTCGGTGACCGTCGCGCGACGGTCGGGCGGAATCGGGACTGCTCCCCGAGTGCGACCACGAAGGACACCGCCGCCTCGGCGGCAGGGTGGGAATGCGGACGCCCGGGAGCACGCGGACCCACGGCAGCAGGGCGGCGGGCCGGCTCGGAGATGGGGCGTCAGTTGCGCATGCCCACACGCTAACCCCACCGCACGGCCGCGCGCATCCGAATTACCGGCACGATCGGCATGCCCGACCGCAGGCGCACCGCGACCCGGCGGTGACGGGCTGTCGAACACCGCACCGCGCCCGCCACCGGCCGCGATACGGTCACAGCGGCAGGCGTGGACGGCGAAGGGCGGCGGACGGATGGCCGAGCGGGCGACGGCGCGGATCGGCGTGACCGGGCTGGCGGTGATGGGCCGCAACCTGGCCCGGAACCTGGCCCGCAACGGCTTCACCGTGGCGCTGCACAACCGCTCACCGGAGCGCACCCGCAGCCTCGTCGCGGAGCACGGCGACGAGGGGACCTTCCTGCCCGCCGAGTCGATGGCGGACTTCGTCGCCTCGCTGGAGCGGCCGAGGGCGGTGATCGTGATGGTCAAGGCGGGCGGGCCCACCGACGCCGTTATCGACGAACTGGTGCCACTGCTCGACCCCGGCGACATCGTCGTGGACTGCGGCAACGCGCACTTCGCCGACACCCGCCGGCGGGAGGAGGCGCTGCGGGCCCACGGGCTGCACTTCGTCGGCACCGGCGTCTCCGGCGGCGAGGAGGGTGCGCTGCGCGGCCCGAGCATCATGCCCGGCGGGTCGGCGGAGTCCTACCGCACGCTCGGCCCGATCTTCGAGAGGATCGCCGCGCAGGTGGACGGGGTGCCGTGCTGCCGGCACATCGGGCCGGACGGCGCCGGGCACTTCGTCAAGATGGTGCACAACGGCATCGAGTACGCCGACATGCAGCTCATCGCCGAGGCGTACGACCTGCTGCGGGCGGGGCTGGGCGCGGAGCCGGCGGAGATCGCCGAGATCTTCCGCGACTGGAACTCCGGCGAGTTGGAGTCCTTCCTCATCGAGATCACCGCGGACGTGCTGGCGCACACCGACGCGGCCACCGGGCGGGCGTTCGTGGACGTCGTGCTGGACCGCGCCGAGCAGAAGGGCACCGGCCGCTGGACGGTGCAGAGCGCCCTCGACCTGGGCATCCCCATCACCGGCATCGCCGAGGCGACGTTCGCCCGGTCGCTGTCCGGGCACGCCGACCAGCGGGCGGCGGCGCGCGGGGCGTTCCCGGACGCGGGCGACACGTGGCAGGTCGGCGACCGGGAGACCTTCGTCGAGGACGTCCGCCGCGCGCTGCTCGCCTCCAAGATCGTCGCGTACGCGCAGGGCTTCGACCACATCCGGGCCGGCTCCCGGGAGTACGACTGGGGCATCGACCTGGGCGGCACCGCGACGATCTGGCGGGGCGGCTGCATCATCCGCGCCCGCTTCCTCGACCGCATCCGGCAGGCGTACGACGACCGGCCGGAGCTGCCGACGCTGCTGGTCGCGCCGTGGTTCGCGGACACCGTCAACGACGGCGTGCCGAGCTGGCGCAGGGTGGTTGCCGAGGCGGCACGGGCCGGGGTGCCGGCGCCGGCGTTCGCCTCGTCGCTGGCGTACTTCGACGCGCTGCGCGCCGAGCGCCTCCCGGCGGCGCTGGTCCAGGGGCTGCGGGACAACTTCGGCGCGCACACCTACCACCGCGTGGACCGTGACGGCACCTTCCACACCCTCTGGTCCGCCGACCGCTCCGAAATCCAGGCCTGACCCCCGACCCCGGCGAGAACGGGTGGCGGAGGTGGCGGGTCAGGCGATGGTGGCGTGCATCTCCCAGACCAGGATCTCGGCCGGCTCCGTGGCGGTGACCCGTCGCCCGCCCGTCATGGTGAGCCGGGCGGCGTCGCCGGTGCCGAGCAGGCCGCCGCCCTCCAGGGTGACCGCGCCGGTCGGCACGTAGAGATGGACGAAGGGCGCGTCCGGGAGATCGACCTCGTCGCCGGGGCGGAGCCGGGCGGCGTGCAGGGCGGCGAAGCGGTTCCGGATCCGGATCGCCGCGGCGCCGTCGTGGCGGTCCATCCCGGAGGCGACGGGCACCAGGCCGCCGCGCAGGAGTTCGTCGTGGATCTCGAGCTGTTCGTAGCCGGGGTCGATGCCCTGCTCGTCCGGGAGCACCCACATCTGCACGAAGTGGACGGGATCGGTGTGCGGGTCGCGGCCGTCGAGCCGCCAGGAGTCGTTCTTCTCCGAGTGCAGGATGCCGGTGCCGGCGCTCATCCGCTGCGCCAGCCCCGGGTAGATCACGCCGGAGTGGCCGGTGGAGTCCTGGTGCACCAGCGACCCGCGCAACACCCAGGTGACGATCTCCATGTCCTGGTGCGGGTGGGTCTCGAAGCCGGCGCCCGGCCGGACCACGTCGTCGTTGTTGACCAGCAGCAGACCGTGGTGGGTGTTGGCCGGGTCGTAGTGCCGGGAGAACGAGAACGAGTGCTTCGAGTCGAGCCAGGAGATCCGGGTGGCGAAGCGGTCGTGGGCACGCCGGACGTCGACGGCCGGAGCGGGGGCGGTCACCGCGTCACCGGTCGGCGGCCCGACGCCGCCCCGGAACCGACTGGCGCGGCCGGTGGGTCGGCGGGAGGCGTCACCAGGCACGCTGCCCGGTCTCGGTCGGCGCCCAGGTGAGCGCCGGTTCACCCGTGGCCAGCTCGCCGATCTCGCCGGAGCGCGGCTGTGGCGCGTGGCCGAGCTCGTGGCAGTGCTGCTCGGCGATCTCGGCGCAGATCTCGGCCACCTGCGCGCAGATCGGGTCACCGAGGTCGGCGGCGTTCAGCGCCATGATCATCTTGTACCGGAGATCCCGCATCCCCACCCCCGAGGCTCGACGCGGTCCGGGGCACCCACCCCGCCCCCGATCCTAGGCACCCCCACCCCGCACCCACCCCGAAACCCCGAACCCCGCCCGGCCCCGCCAGCCGAGCATGCGGTTCCGGTGGCCGCCTCCACGGCGAACGCGAAGATCGCACCCAGGCGACCTGGCCCGGTGGGACGTTCGCGAGGCACCACAACCGCATGGTCGCCAGGCGGCGGGGACGGGGCGGACGGGGAGAGGAGGTCAGCGACGCTGACCGGCGGGGTCAGAAGAAGCGACGGCGCTTCGCCTTCCGCGGGCGGAGCATGTCGGCACCCTTGGTGAGCAGGCGGCTCACCCCGGACGGGCCGCGGCGGGCCTCCAGCGTGTGGCTGAGCCGACGCGCGCCGGCCGCCGCCAGCGGCACCGCGACCGCCATCAACGCCCACTGGGCAATACGCTTCTGGATCATGTGGGTTCACCTCCGTCAGTGGCTGCTGACCGGAGAAATACCCCGCGCGGCGGAGCGGTAAGCCTCAGGACGGCGGGGCGACCGGGTTGGGCAGCGCGCCGCCGAAGCGGCGGTCCCGCTGGGCGTACAGCTCGCAGGCGTACCAGAGGTGCCGGCGGTCGAAGTCGGGCCACAGCGTGTCGAGGAACACCAGTTCGGCGTACGCGGTCTGCCAGAGCAGGTAGTTGGAGATCCGCTGCTCGCCGGAGGGGCGGAGGAAGAGGTCCACCTCGGGGACCTCCGGGTGGTAGAGGTACTTCGCCACCGTCTTCTCGGTGACCTTCGCCGGGTCGAGCCTGCCCGCGGCCGCGTCCCGGGCGATCGCGGCGGCGGCGTCGGCGATCTCGGCCTGCCCGCCGTAGTTGACGCAGAACTGGAGGGTCAGGGTGGAGTTGCCCCGGGACATCTCCTCCGCCGTCTGCAGCTCGGAGATGACGCTCTTCCAGAGCCGGCCGGCCCGGCCGGACCAGACCACCCGCACCCCCAGGTCGACCAGCTGGTCGCGGCGGCGGCGGATGACGTCCCGGTTGAAGCCCATCAGGAACCGGACCTCGTCCGGAGAGCGCCGCCAGTTCTCCGTGGAGAAGGCGTACGCCGACAGGTAGGGAATGCCCAGCTCGATGGCGCCCTCGATGGTGTCGAACAGGGAGAACTCCCCCGCCTCGTGGCCCTTGGTGCGAGGCAGCCCACGCTCCTTGGCCCACCGGCCGTTGCCGTCCATCACCACGGCGACGTGCCGGGGCACCGCCTCGGCGGGCAACGCCGGCGGCCGGGCGCCCGACGGGTGCGGTGTCGGCGGCACCGGCTCGCGCCGGCCGGCCCTCATCGATCGGATCACTCGGCTCTCTCCCTGCTCACGCCATCCGCTCCGGCCCCCACGCCCCGCGGTGGCGGGACCGGGCCGGCCGCCGGGGCACCCCGGTCGACCAGCGGCAGCGAGCGTAGCGCGCGCTCCAGGTGCCACTGCAGGTGCGCCGCGACGAGGCCGCTGCACTCCCGGCGTACGCCGGTCTCGGTGGCGTCGGCGACCCGCCAGTCGCCGGTGGTCAGCGCGGACATCAGGTCGATGGTGGCCGGGGCGGGATGGGCCGCGCCGGGGGGCCGGCAGTCCGGGCAGACCGCGCCCCCGGCCGGTACGGAGAACGCCCGGTGCCGCCCGGGCGTGCCGCAGACGGCGCAGGCGGTCAGCGCCGGCGCCCAGCCCGCGAGGGCCATCCCGCGCAGCAGGTACGCGTCGAGCACCAGGGTGGTGTCGTGGCTGCCCTCGGCGAGCGCCCGCAGCGCGCCGAGGGTGAGCTGGAACAGCCGCAGCGACGGCTCCCGCTCCACCGGGGTGAGCCGCTCGGCGGTCTCGGCGATCGCGCTGGCGGCCGTGTAGCGGGGATAGTCGCCGAGGAACCGCTTGCCGTAGAGGTCGATG
The DNA here is from genome assembly GCF_040643125.1 of Micromonospora sp. NPDC047465. Taxonomy (NCBI): domain Bacteria; kingdom Bacillati; phylum Actinomycetota; class Actinomycetes; order Micromonosporales; family Micromonosporaceae; genus Micromonospora; species Micromonospora sp. NPDC047465. Next base: position 75,570 of record NZ_JBEYTP010000026.1, on the reverse strand, counting down.
CCCTCGACCTGGCTGACCGTGTGCAGCGAGCTGCCCTGGTTGCCCTTCGGGTCGCCGGCGAGCTGGAGGTCGACGTGCCCGAACGGCTCCAGCCGGGCGCCGAACTTGCTGGTGGTGCGGCGGATCCCGCGGGCCACCGCCCGCAGCCGGCCGTGCCGGCGGGTGAGCAGGGTGATGATCCGGTCGGACTCGCCGAGCTTCTGCACGCGCAGGACCACCGCGTCGTCGCGGTAGAGCTGTCGGCGGTACCCGGCCATCGGACCATTCTCCCTCGGGGTGCGAAATCAGGGTCGGCTCGGGGTGGACGCGCGAAGAACCCCCGATGCGCGGCGCGCGCCGTGACTCGTAGCGTGCTCGCATGGCTCTCCACCGGACCGCCGCGGCGCTCGCCGCGGCCGCCACCCTGATCGTCGTCGCCGGGTGCGACAACCTGGCCTCCCGTCGGCTCGACTACGACAACACCGAAGCGGCCCGGATCACCGCCATCCGGGTGCTTCCGGGGTCCGGCGACGTGACCGTCCGCACCACCAGCACGGACGACGAGGTGCGGATCAAGCGGGTGGTGCGCTACCACGGCGGACAGCCCGACACCACGTACGAGATCAACGGCACCGAACTGATGCTGGACACCGACTGCGGCAAGGACTGCAGCGTCTCCTACGACGTCACCGCCCCGGAGGGGGTGAGCGTGACGGGCGAGACCGGCTCCGGTGACGTCCACCTGACCAAGGTCGGCGCGGTGGAGATCCGGCTCGGTTCCGGCAACGTCCGGGTGACCGGCGCCGACGGCCCCGTCGTGGCGGAGACCGGCTCGGGTGACGTCAGGGTGACCGGCGCCGCCGGCGCGGTCACCGTCACGACCGGCTCCGGCAACATCGACGTGGACGGCGCCCCGGGCGCCGTGACCCTGCGCGCCGGCTCCGGCAACATCACCGGGCGCCGCCTCGGCGCCGGGGTGGACGCCGAGGCGGGCTCCGGCAACATCACCGTCGACCTGACCGCGCCCGCCTCGGCGCGTACGCACACCTCCAGCGGCGACATCAAGCTCGTCGTGCCCGCGGGCCGTTACCAGGTCCGTTCCGCGGCCGGCGGCGGCGACACCCGGCTGGGCGTGACCCACGATCCGACCGCCTCGCTGGTGCTCGACATCTCCACCGACGGCGGCAACCAGACGGTCACCCAGCGCTGATCTCGACGGTCTGCGGATCCCGGGCGGCGCGCGGTGACGACACGCCGGCCCGCCCGGTGGCCGGGCCGGACCGCGCGGCGGTGGCCGGGGCGGGCGGCGCCCCGGTGCCGGTCGGGGCGGGTGAACCGGCGCCGGTCGGGGCGGGTGAACCGGTGCGGGCCGGTGCGGGGCGGGAGCCGCCGGGAACCAGCTCCGGCGACCGACGGGCCGCCACATCCTCCACCCAGCCGACCAGGGCGGTCACCACCGCGACCAGGGCGAAGACCAGGACCACCCGGACCGCCAGGCCGAGCGGATCCTGGTGCGACCAGCCCACCACGTCCACCAGCGGGGTGAGCGCCGCCACGAACGGCATGTGCCACAGGTAGACGGTGAGCGCCCGCCGGTTGAACACGGTCACGACCCGGCCGAACACGGCCCTGCGGTCCACCCAGCGCGCGCCCGTCGGCGCCCGCCCGAGCAGGACGAGGATGAAGGCCGCCGACCAGAGGGCGTTGCCGAGAGGGTTGTCGTTCAGGTCGTACCCGCGGGGTCCGGGGTGGGTGACGATCCAGGCGGCCCCGGCGGCGGCGAGGGCGAGCGCGACGGGCACCAGCACCCGGGTGGCCAGGCGACGCAGCATGCCGGCCTGGTGGGCGAAGCCGAGCAGCCAGGCGCCGAAGTAGAGCCCGAAGTGGTGCAGCGCCCCCGGCAGCGCCGGCAGCAGGCCCAGCTCGGCCGCGGCGAGCACGGCGTACGGGGCGACCAGCGTGGGCACCGGGGCGCGCCGGAACAGCCAGAGGGCGACCGGGGAGGCGAGCACGAACCAGAGGTAGTCGCGCAGGTACCAGATCACGCTCAGCGCGATCGCACCCCAGCCGTTGGCCGGCGGATCGGCGACGGGGAAGAGCCAGAGCAGCACCTTCGGGCTCAGCGGCAGCCCGGTGAGCAGCATGGCGGGTACGAAGACCGCGGCGACCACCCAGAGTGACGGCAGCAGGCGACGCAGCCGGCGTACGACCGCCCCCGGCCCCCACCGTTGCAGCGAGGCGGCCATCAGCGAGCCGGCGAGCGCGAACATCACCGACATCGCCGGGAAGACGAGGGTCAGGGTGGCCCATCCGGTGACGTGGTAGACCACGACTCGAACGATGGCCAGGAAGCGGAGCAGGTCAAGGTATCGGTTTCGCATCAGCCTGCATCTATGTCCGGGGGCACGGGGGCTGGTCCTTCCCCTACCCTCCGGAGCAGCCCCGGCAAACCGCCAGCACCCCACGCGAACGTGACATCTTCCACCCGGCCGACCGACATCGATCATGCCCGGGACGCCGGGCCGGGACGCACCCGGCCCGGCGCCCGGTCAGAATCCCAGCTTGCGCAGCTGCTTCGGGTCCCGCTGCCAGTCCTTCGCCACCCGGACGTGCAGGTCGAGGTAGACCCGGGTGCCGAGCAGCTCCTCGATCTGCCGCCGCGCGGTCGTGCCGACCTCCTTGAGCCGGCTGGCCCGGTGGCCGATCACGATCGCCTTCTGGCTGGGCCGCTCGACGTACACGTCGGCGTAGATCTTCATGAGCTTGCCCTCGGGGACCATCTCCTCGACGACCACCGCGATGGAGTGCGGCAGCTCGTCACGGACGCCCTCCAGGGCCGCCTCCCGGATCAGCTCGGCGACCAGCACCTGCTCCGGGTCGTCGGTGAGCATGTCGTCCGGGTAGAGCTGCGGCGACTCGGGCAGGTAGCGGGTCATCACCTCGACGAGGGTGTCCACCTGGTGCCCGGAGACCGCGCTGACCGGCACCACCTCGGCGAACTCGCCCAGCTCACTGACGGCGAGCAACTGCTCGGCCAGCCGCCTGCGGTCCACCAGGTCGGTCTTGGTGACCACCGCCAGCACCGTGGCCTTCAGCTCGGCCAGCTCGCCGGTGATGAACCGGTCGCCGCGCCCGATCGGCTCGTCCGCCGGGATGCAGAGGCCGATCACGTCGACCTCGCTCCAGGTCTGTCGGACCAGGTCGTTGAGGCGCTCGCCGAGCAGCGTGCGGGGGCGGTGCAGGCCCGGGGTGTCGACCAGCACGAGCTGGGAGTCCGGGCGGTGCAGGACGGCCCGGATGACGTGCCGGGTGGTCTGCGGCTTGTTGGAGGTGATGGCGATCTTCTGCCCGACGATCGCGTTGGTCAGCGTCGACTTCCCGGCGTTCGGGCGGCCGACGAAACAGGCGAAACCGGCCCGGTAGGGGCGCTGCTCCAGGTCGCTCACGCCGCGACCCCGCCCCGCTCGCCGGCAGCCGTCCGCCCGCTCACTCGACCACCGTGCCCAGCACGGTGCCGTCCGGCGCGGCCACGTGGATCGGCGCGTCGACCGCGAGGTCCCGCACCGCCGCGTGCCCGGCGCCGTCCAGCGTCGACGCCTCGGTCACCACCACGGCGGCCTCCAGCCGGCTCGCGCCGGCCGCCGCCGCCGAGGCCACCGCGAGCTGGAGCGCGGTGATCGTCAGCGAGGGCAGCGAGACGCTGGCCGCGGCGTACGTCCGCCCGTCCTGGTCGCGTACCGCCGCGCCCTCCACGGCGCCCACCCGGCCGCGCGCGCCCCGGGCCAGGACGACCAGCTTGCCGTCCTCGGCGCTCAGCTCGATCGGGTCGGACGGGGTCGGCCGGGCGGCCGGTACGGCGGGTGACTCAGGCATCGGCGGGTTGCCTCTCCTCGGTTCGGTTCGTGTCGCCCCGGGGCTCGGCGTGCTCGCCGCGGCCCGGGCCGTCCTGCGTGTCGGTCGACTCCACCCGGCTCACCAGCACGGTGTCGATCCGGTTGCGTCGGCCGGTGGTGCCCTCGGCGACCAGCCGGAGCCCAGCGACCTCGACCTGCGCCCCCGGGATCGGGACGCGGCCCAGGGACTGGGCGAGCAGGCCGCCGACCGTCTCCACCTCGTCGGTGGGCAGCTCGGTGTCGAACAGCTCGCCCAGGTCCTCCACCGGGAGCCGCGCGGTGACCCGCACCGCCCCGTCGTCGAGGTGCTCGACCGGCGGGCGTTCGACATCGTACTCGTCGGTGATCTCGCCGACGATCTCCTCCAGGATGTCCTCGATCGTGACCAGCCCCCCGGTACCGCCGTACTCGTCGACGACGATGACCAGGTGGTTGCGGGCGGCCTGCATCTCCGAGAGCAGGTCGTCGACCGGCTTGGACTCCGGCACGAAGGTGGCGGGGCGCATCAGCTCGGCGACCGGGAGCCGGCGGTCCTCCGGGGCGCCGCCCTGGGTGCGCCGGATCAGGTCCTTGAGGTAGAGCACGCCGAGCACGTCGTCGACGCTCTCGCCGATGACCGGGATCCGGGAGAACCCGGAGCGCAGGAAGAGCGCCAGCGCCTGGGAGAGCGTCTTGCGCTCCTCGATCCACACCATCTCGGTGCGCGGCACCATCACCTCGCGCGCGATCGTGTCGCCGAGCGCGAAGACGGAGTGGATCATCTGGCGCTCGCCGTGCTCCACGACGCCGCGCTGCTCGGCGAGGTCGACCAGCTCGCGCAGCTCCACCTGGGTGGCGAACGGCCCCTCCCGGAAGCCGCGCCCCGGGGTGACCGCGTTGCCGATCAGGATCAGCAGCGAGGCGAGCGGGTTCAGCGCCCGGCCCAGCCAGCGGACCAGGGGCGCGACGGACCGCCCGACCACGTACGCGTGCTGCCGGCCGAGGGTGCGCGGGGCGACCCCGACCACCACGAAGCTGATCACGGTCATCGCGCCGGCGGTGACCAGCGCCGCGCGCCAGCCCGCGCCGAAGGTGTCCACCGCGACGAGCGCCACCAGCGTGGTGGCGGTCAGCTCGGCGAGCAGCCGCAGCAGCAGGAGCAGGTTGAGGTGGCGGACCACGTCCCCGGCGACGGCCTGGAGCGTGCGCGCGCCCCGTACGCCGTCGCGGGCCAGCTCGGCGGCGCGGGCGGGCGAGACCGCGGCGAGGGCCGCCTCGGTCATCGCGATCAGGCCGGCCAGCACCACCAGGCCGGCCGCGGAGACCAGCAGTTGCAGGTCGGGCAGGCCGGTGGCGCCGGCCGCCAGTGTCGGGGTGTCCATCACCGGGACCGGGTCGACCGCCAGCTCGCCAGCAGTCGGGCCTGGAGCGCGAACATCTCCCGCTCCTCCTCCGGCTCGGCGTGGTCGTAGCCGAGCAGGTGCAGCACGCCGTGCACGGTGAGCAGGTGCAGCTCGTCGGCGGCGGAGTGGCCGGCGGTGGCCGCCTGCTTGGCCGCCACCTCCGGGCAGAGCACGATGTCGCCGAGCAGCGCCGGCTCACCGGCGGCGGTCGACTCGCCGGGCCCGTGGTCGACGCTGCCCTCGTCCATGGGGAAGGCGAGCACGTCGGTCGGGCCGTCGCCGCCCATCCACCGGTGGTTCAGCTCGGTCATGTAGTCGATGTCGACCAGCAGCACGGACAGCTCGGCGAGGGGGTTGACCCCCATCTCGTCGAGGGCGTGCCGGGCGACGGCGAGCACGGCGTCGGTGTCGACGTCGACGCCGGACTCGTTGGCGATCTCGATGGACAACAGTCTTCCCTCGGTGGTCTAGCGGCGCCGGCCGGCCCGGCCGCCCTGGGCTGTCCGCCCGGGCACGGCGTGCACGCTCTGCGCCTGCTGGTTCTCCCGCTCGGCGTCCCAGCGGGCGTACGCGTCGACGATCTCCCCGACCAGCCGGTGGCGGACCACGTCCGAGCTGGAGAGCTGGGCGAAGTGCACGTCCTCGACGTTCTCCAGGATCTCCCGGACCACCCGCAGGCCGCTGGTCGTGCCGCCGGGGAGGTCGACCTGGGTGACGTCACCGGTGACGACGATCTTGGAACCGAAGCCGAGCCGGGTGAGAAACATCTTCATCTGCTCGGGCGTGGTGTTCTGTGCCTCGTCAAGGATGATGAACGCGTCGTTGAGGGTACGCCCCCGCATGTACGCCAGCGGCGCGACCTCGATCGTGCCCGCCGCCATCAGCTTGGGGATGGTGTCGGGGTCGAGCATGTCGTGCAGCGCGTCGTAGAGCGGGCGCAGGTAGGGGTCGATCTTCTCGTTGAGCGTGCCGGGCAGGAAGCCGAGCCGCTCCCCCGCCTCGACCGCCGGCCGGGTGAGGATGATCCGGTTTACCTGCTTGGCCTGCAGGGCCTGGACGGCCTTGGCCATGGCCAGGTAGGTCTTGCCGGTGCCGGCGGGGCCGATGCCGAAGACGATGGTGTGCGCGTCGATCGCGTCGACGTAGCGCTTCTGCCCCAGCGTCTTGGGGCGGATGGTGCGCCCGCGCCGGGAGAGGATGTTGAGCGTCAGGACCTCGGCGGGCCGCTCGGCGCCGCCCTGCTCGAGCATGCCGACGGTACGCCGGACGGCGTCAGTGGTCAGGGTCTCGCCTTTCTCGATGAGTTCGAGCAGCTCGCTGAAGATCCGCTCGGCGAGGGCGTTGTCGGCGGGGGCGCCGGTGATGGTGATCTCGTTGCCCCGGACGTGCACGTCACTGTTGACCGAGCGCTCGACCAGTCGCAGGATCTCGTCACCCGCGCCGAGCAGGTTGACCATGATCTTGGAATCCGGAACGGTGATCCTGGTCTGCACCCGGGGCGGGCCGGGAGGTGGGGTGCCGGTCATAGGTCGGGCCGAGAGGCCCTGCGCCACCTGCTCTCGATCTCGGCGCCGGGCCTGCTGGCGCGGCGCGCTGACGTTGCCTCCATCGTATCTGCTCAACAGCGGCGGCACCGTGCCCATTTCCGCGCGTGCGGGACGGCACGGACGGGACGCGGCCCGCGTCGGCCCCGCCCCGCCCGTGCGCGCCGCCGTCAGGAGCCGGCGCGGAAGTCGTACCGGTCGAAGGTCTCCTGGGTGCGGGTGAACCGGTAGGTCGCCCAGTGCATCCGGACCACCGCGCCGTGCTCGTCCCGGGTGAGCCGCAGCAGCTCGCCCACCTCGCGCCCGGAGACCGTGCGGTACACGTCCGGCTGGTCGGGCAGCGGCGCGAAGACCGCCGGCGGCTTCCCCGCCGGGTCGTCGGCGCCCCGGGCCCGCAGCGCGCCGTCGTGCCACGAGAAGACGTACTCGAAGCCCTCGCCCCACCAGCGGCCGAGCAGCCCGCGTACGCCCTCCGGGGCGGGCGGGCCCGGCCGCCACGGCGCGACGTCGGCCGGGTCGTGCTCGACGGCGGCGGCCAGCAGCCGGTGCGGCAGGTCGAGGACCTCGCCGGCGGTGCCGGAGGAGCCGAGCACGGCGACGCCCATCGCGCCCGGAGTTTCCTCGCCGCCGCGCCGGCCGTAGACGCCGGCCAGGAAGCCGGGCATCGCGCCGTCGTGCCCGACGTGCATGATCCGCTTGCCCTGCGGCACCAGGATCAGCCCGAGCCCGAAGCCGCCGGCCCAGAGCGTCTCGTCGGTCACCGTCGCCGGCCAGCGCATCTCCTCCAGCGTGGCCGGGGCGAGCACCGCGCCCGCCGGGTCCAGCGCCGCCGGGTCGGCGAGGAAGGCCGCCCAGCGGGCCATGTCGGTGGCGGTGCTCCAGAGCTGCGCCGCCGGCCCCACCGCGCCGAAGTCCGTGGGCGGCTCCGGGTGCGCCTCGTCGGAGTACGCGTCGACCAGGAACCCGGTCGCGGCGTGCGGGCCCGGCGTCACCGAGGTGTCGGCCAGCCCCAGCGGGGTCAGCACCCGCTCGGCGAGCACCTCCGCCCAGGTGCCGCCCCGCAGGTGGCCGACGAGCCGGCCGAGCAGCGCCATGCCGAGGTTGGAGTAGTGGTAGCGGCGGCCCGGCGGCAGCACCCGCTCGGCCCGGGCGAGGTCGGCGACCAGCTCGTCGACGTCGGGCGCGCGCAAGCTGTCCCAGACGTCGCCGTACGGCTCCCGTTGCAGGCCGGCGGTGTGCGACAGCAACCGGCGCACGGTCAGCTCGCCGTGGGCCGGCAGGTCCAGGTGGCGGCCCAGCGGGTCGTCCAGGTCGAGCAGGCCGGCGTCGCGGCACTGGAGCGTCAGCACGGCGGTGAACGTCTTCGTGACCGAGCCGATCCGGAACCGGGTGCCCGGCCCCAGCTCGGTGTCGTTGCCGGTGCCGCCGACCGTGCACGTCCAGAGCGGGCGGTCGGCCCGGTGCAGGGCCGCCGAGACCGCCGGCACCCGGGCCTGCGCCTGGACCGTGCGCACCAGCCGGGACAGCCGGTCGTCGACCGCCGTCACGCGAGGTCCCGGGCCAGCATCGGGCCCAGCGGCGCCCCGCCGAGCACGTGCGCGTGCACGTGGAAGACCTCCTGGCCGCCGTGCGCGCCGGTGTTGAACATCAGCCGGAAGCCGTCGCCGAGCAGCCCCTCGTCCTCGGCCACCGCGGCGGCCGTGGCGAGCACCTCGCCGGCCAGCGCCGGGTCGCCCTGGGCGAGCGTCGCCACGTCGGCGTAGTGCTCCTTCGGGATGACCAGCACGTGCACCGGCGCCTTCGGGCCGATGTCGCGGAAGGCGAGCGTGGTGGCGGTTTCCCGCACGACGGTGGCCGGGATCTCCCCGGCGACGATGCGGCAGAACAGGCAGTCGGTTCCCATCGGGGCAGTGTAAGGAAGGGCTCCCTGCCGACGCCCGCCGTGGACGAGGGGGCCCTTCATCACGGCGGACGGGGCCGGCGCGGCATGATGGCCGGCGTGACTTCACGGGCGGTACTGGTGACGGGGGCCTCGCGCGGCATCGGGCGGGCGGTGGCGACGGCGTTCGCGGCGAGCGGGGACCGGGTGGCGATCCACCACCGCGACTCGGCGGAGGCGGCCGGGCGGCTGCGCGCCGAACTGCCCGGCGAGGGGCACGTGGTGGTCCGCGCCGACCTGACCGACCCGGACGCCGTACGGGCCATGGTGGACGAGGCGGCCGGCCTGCTGGGCGGGCTGGACGTGCTGGTCAACAACGCCGGGGTGTACGGCGACCGGGACGCCCCGCACCCGGTCTTCGGCGCCTCCTACGCGCAGTGGCGCGCGCAGTGGCGGCAGGTGGTGGAGACCAACCTGACCGGCGCGGGCAACGTCATCTGGTGCGCCGCCCAGCACATGCGCGACCGGGGCGGCCGGATCGTCAACGTCTCCTCCCGGGGCGCCTTCCGGGGCGAGCCGGAGCAGCCGGCGTACGGGGCGAGCAAGGCGGGGCTGAACGCGCTGGGGCAGTCGCTGGCGGTGGCCCTGGCCCCGTACGGCATCACCGTCGCCACGGTGGCCCCGGGCTTCGTGGAGACCGACATGACCACGGAGCACCTGCGCGGGGAGCGGGGCGCCGCCATCCGGGCGCAGAGCCCGTTCAACCGGGTGGGCCGCCCCGAGGAGATCGCCGCCGCCGTGCACTGGCTCGCCTCCCCGCAGTCGGAGTGGGCCTCCGGCACCATCGTCGACCTGAACGGCGCCTCCTACCTGCGCAGCTGAGCGTCACCAACGGGCGAGGCGGGTGGCGAGCACCGCGAGGGCGGCCACGCCGGCCGTCGAGGTGCGCAGCACCGACGGGCCCAGGCGGACGGCGCGGGCCCCGGCCCCGGTGAAGGTGTCCAGCTCGCTGTCGGCGATCCCGCCCTCCGGCCCGACGACCAGCACGATCTCGCCCGTGGCCGGCAGCTCGACGGTGGTCAGCCGCTCCTGCGCCTCCTCGTGCAGCACGAACGCCGCCGCGGCCCCGCCGATGCGGCGCGCGACCCGGGCGGTGGACTCGTCCGGCGTCCCCGCCACCACGGGCAGCCAGGCGCGGCGGGCCTGCTTGGCCGCCTCCCGGGCGGTCGCCGCCCACTTCTCCCGCGCCCGTACGCCCCGGTCGCCGCGCCACTGGGTGACCGAGCGGGCCGCCGCCCAGGGCACGATCTCGTCCACCCCGACCTCGGTCATCGCCTGCACGGCCAGCTCGCCCCGGTCGCCCTTGGCGATGCCCTGCACCACGACCAGGCGCGGGACGGAGGCGTCGACGTACCCCCGGGAGGTGATCTCCAGGTCGAGGGTGCCGCGGCCGACGGCGGTGACCACGGCGGCGGCGGTGCCGCCCCGCCCGTCGGCGAGCAGCAGTTCCTCGCCGACGCGGAGCCGCTGCACGGTGGCGGCGTGGTGCCCCTCGGGGCCGTCGAGGGTCAGCCGGTCGGCGGTGGGCAGCGACTCGACCAGGAACAGCGGCGCGGACACGACGATCAGGCTAGCCGCCCCGGCGGCCGTCGGGGCGGCGAGGGCGGTGGAGCCGACCGGGCCGCCGCGGAGCGCGGCGGCCCGGGGGCGTGCCGTCAGGCGTGGCCGTTGAAGGCGTCGCGCATCCGGGAGAAGAAGCCGCCCTGCTTGGTCAGCTCGGCGACCTCCTCGCCCCGGGTCTTGGCGAAGTCGCGCAGCATCCGCTCCTGGTCGGCGTCGAGCTTCGTCGGGGTACGCACGTCGAGGTGGACGTAGAGGTCGCCCCGGCCGGTGCCGCGCAGGTGCGGCACGCCCCGGGCGCGCAGCCGCAGCGTGCTGCCCGGCTGGGTGCCGGCCTTGACGTCGACCGTCTCCTCGCTGTCCAGCGTCTTGATGGTCAGCCGGGTGCCGAGGGCGGCGGCGGTCATCGGCACGGTGACCCGGCAGTGCAGGTCGTCGCCCTTGCGGGAGTAGACGTCGTGCGGCCGCTCGTGGATCTCGACGTAGAGGTCGCCGGCGGTGCCGCCGCCCGGGCCGACCTCGCCCTGCTGGGCCAGCCGGATGCGCATGCCGTCCTCGACCCCGGCGGGGATCTTGACGGTCAGCGAACGCCGGGTGCGGACACGGCCGTCGCCGGCGCACGTCGGGCAGGGGTGCGGGATGGTGGTGCCGTAGCCCTGGCAGACGGTGCAGGGGCGCGCGGAGACCACCTGACCGAGGAAGGTGCGCTGCACCGACTGCACCTCGCCACGGCCGCCGCACGCCTCGCAGGTGGCGAGATGGGTGCCGGCCGCGGTGCCGGCGCCGGAGCAGGTGGTGCAGAGCACGGCGGTGTCGACGGTGATCGGCGCCTCGACGCCGAACGCGGTCTCGTTCAGGTCCAGCTCCAGCCGCAGGATCGCGTCGGCGCCCGGCCGGGTCCGCGGTCGCGGGCCCCGCGACCCGCCGGCCGCGCCGCCGAAGAACGCGTCCATGATGTCCTGGAAGCCGACGAACGGGCCGGCGCCGCCGGGACCGCCCGGGCCTCCCGCGCCCCCGCCGCCCGGGGCGAGCGGGTCGCCGCCCAGGTCGACGATCTGCCGTTTCCGGTCGTCCGAGAGGACCTCGTACGCGGCGTTGATGTCCTTGAACTTCTCCTGTGCCTCCGGGTCCGGATTGACGTCCGGGTGGAACTGCCGCGCCAGCTTCCGGTAGGCGCGCTTGATCTCGTCGTCGGAGGCTTCCCGGCTCACCCCGAGAATGCCGTAGTAGTCCCTGGCCACTGCGTTCCGTGTCCTCATGTTCGTCTCGCGTTGCGCCGGTCGTCGGCCGGAGCCGGCCGTCGGCCCTGACTGGTCAGTTCTGGGCCAGCAGCTCGCCCACGTAGCGTGCCACGGCCCTCACCGTGGCGATGGTGCCGGGGTAGTCCATCCGGGTCGGCCCGAGCACGCCGAGCCCACCCACGATCGTCGCGCCCGGCCCGTAGCCGGTGCTGACCACCGAGGCGGCGCGCAGGTTGTCGATCTCGTTCTCGTCGCCGATCAGCACCCGGGTCGTGCTCGGCTCCGCCTCGCCGATGAGCTTGAGCAGCACGACCTCCTCCTCCAGCGCCTCCAGGATGGGGCGCAGCGAGCCCTGGAAGTCGAGCAGGCCGCCGCGGGTGAGATTGGCCGTGCCGGCCAGCGCGATCCGCTCCTCGTGCCGCTCGACCAGCGTCTCCAGCAGCACGGTGGAGAGGGTGGTCATGGCCGGCCGCAGGTGCGGCACCGACTCGTCGACCAGCGCCTGCACCAGCGGCGGGGTCTCGGACAGCCGGGTGCCGACCAGCTTCTCGTTGACCAGCCGGCGCAGGTCCGTGACGTCGTCGGCGGGGATCGGCCCGGGCAGCTCGACCAGCCGCTGCTCGACCCGGCCGGTGTCGGCGATCATGACCAGCATCAGCCGGGTCGTGGAGATCGGCACCAGCTCCAGGTGGCGGACGGAGGAGCGGGCCAGGCTCGGGTACTGCACCACGGCGACCTGCCGGGTCAGCTGCGCCAGCAGCCGTACGGTGCGGTGCACCACGTCGTCGAGGTCGACCGCGCCGACCAGGAAACGCTCGATCGCGCGGCGCTCGGCCGGGCTGAGCGGCTTGACCTTGGACAGCCGGTCCACGAAGAGCCGGTAGCCGCGGTCGGTGGGCACCCGGCCGGCGCTGGTGTGCGGCTGGCGGATGTAGCCCTCCTCCTCCAGCACGGCCATGTCGTTGCGGACGGTCGCCGGGGAGACCCCGAGCTGGTGCCGCTCGACCAGCGACTTGCTGCCGACGGGCTCCTGCGTGGCGACGTAGTCCTCGACGATCGCGCGCAGCACGGCGAGCTTGCGGTCGTCGAGACCCATCGTTCCCCACCTCCTGTCGCACGTCGGACCCCCCGCGCCCCGAGGGGCGGGCGGGTTGCTGGCACTCGCTACGGACGAGTGCCAGTCTACGTCGGCGCGCCCGCCGACGCGATGATCAACCTGGGACGGCGATCCGACCGGCGCCACACGGCCCGCGGAGGCGGCGGCGCCAGAGCCGATCATCCGGACATCCCGGTCGGAGTCGCTCTGGTGCGGCCTTGCCCGCGGCCCCTACCGTGACGTCCATGACTGAACCACCTCGCCCTCCCAGAGCGGGGGACCCCGGCGACCGGCCGGACCCGGCCGCTCCGTCGGGGGTTCCCGGGCCGGCCGGCTCCGACGAACCCACCGCACCACTGTCCGGGGCACCGGGCCCGGGCGGCTATCCCCCGCCCGGTGGCTATCCGCCGCCCACCGGTGACCAACCGCCGTCGGGCGGCTACCCTCCGCCGGGTGGCTACCCGCCGCCCGGGGGCTATCCCCCGCCGGGCGGCTACCCCCCGCCGGGGGTCGGCTATCCGACCGGCGGCGGCTACGGCGCGCCCACCGGCGGCTACGCCAACAACGAGGACAAGAACTGGGCCCTGATCGCCCACTTCGGCGGCGCGGTCGGGGTGATCGTCGGCGGCGGCCTGCTCGGCTGGGTCGCGCCGCTCATCGCGCTGATGGCCCGGGGGCAACAGTCGCCGACCGTCCGGGCGCACGCCGTCGCGGCGCTGAACTTCCAGATCACCTGGGCGATCGTGGGCGTGCTGAGCTGGGTGCTCACCCTGATCACCTGCGGGATCCTGTTCTTCGTCCCGATGCTCGTCTGGCTGGTGCCGCTGATCTTCGGGATCGTCGCCGGGGTCAAGGCCAACGAGGGCGTGCTCTACCGCTACCCGATGGCCTACAGCTTCACCAGGTGAGCCGGGCCGGCCGCTCCCCCGGCCGGACCGGCCACGCGCCGCCACACGGCGTGGGCCTTCCCGACCGCGCCGCCACATGGCGGGGCCTCCCCGCCCGCGCCGCCGCACGGCGGGGCCTCCGCGCCTCAGGGCAGCAGGTCGCGGACGACCGCGTCGGCGAGCAACCGCCCCCGCAGGGTCAGCACCGCCCGGCCCGCCGCGTGGTCGGGGCCGGCCAGCAGTCCGTCGGCGAGCGCCCGCTCGGCGCCGGCCCGGCCGGCGTCGTCGAGGGCGTCCAGCGGCAGCCCGGAGGCGAGCCGCAGCCGGAGCATGACGTCCTCCATGTGCGCCTCGTCGGCGGTGAGCACCTCCCGGGCCAGGCCGGGCGACTCGCCGCCGGCCAGCCGCTTCGCGTACGTCGTGGGATGCTTCACGTTCCACCAGCGCACGCCGCCGACGTGGCTGTGCGCCCCCGGGCCGAGGCCCCACCAGTCGGCGCCGGTCCAGTAGAGCAGGTTGTGCCGGCACCGGGCCGCGTCGCCGCGGGCCCAGTTCGACACCTCGTACCAGGAGAAACCGGCCGCGTCGAGGGCGGCCTCCGCGGCCAGGTAGCGGTCCGCGGCGACGTCGTCGGAGGGGTACGCCAGCTCGCCGCGCCGCATCCGGGCGGCGAGCCGGGTGCCGTCCTCCACGATCAGGGCGTACGCGCTGACGTGGTCCACCCCGGCGGCGACGACCTGGTCGAGGGAGGCCGCGAAGTCGTCCTCGCTCTCCCCCGGGGTGCCGTAGATGAGGTCGAGGTTGACGTGCTCGAACCCGGCGTCGCGGGCCTCCCGGGCGGCGGCGGTGGCCCGGCCGGCGCTGTGCGTGCGGTCGAGGATCGCCAGCACCCCCGGCGCGGCGGACTGCATGCCCAGCGAGATCCGGGTGTAGCCGGCCGCCCGCAGCGCCCGCAGGGACTCCGGGGTCACCGACTCCGGGTTGGCCTCGGTGGTCACCTCGGCGTCGGGCGCGAGCCCCCAGGCGCGGTCGATGCCGTCGAGGATCCGGGCCAGGTCGTCGGCGGGAAGCAGGGTCGGGGTACCGCCGCCGACGAAGACCGTGTCGACCCGGGGCGGCGGGGCATCGCCCAGCACCCGGCCGGCGAGCGCCAGCTCGGCCAGCACGGTGTCGGCGTAGCCCTCCCGGCTCGCCCCGCCGCCCAACTCGGCCGCCGTGTACGTGTTGAAGTCGCAGTAGCCGCAGCGGCTGGCGCAGAACGGGACGTGCACGTACACGCCGAAGCCGCGCGCGCCGACCGCGCGGGTGGCGGCGGCGGGCAGCGAGCCGTCGACGGGAACGGATTCGCCTTCTGGAAGGACGCCGGGCATGGCCACTAGTGTGCCCGGCATGACCTCTCCCGACGTGCTCGTGCGGGCCGCCACGGCCCGTGGGGTGACCACCCTCACCCTGGACAGCCCGCACAACCGCAACGCGCTCTCCACGCCGCTGATGACCCAGCTGCTGGCCGGCCTGTCCGAGGCGGTCGCCGACGACGCCGTACGCGTGGTCGTGCTGGACCACACCGGGCCGGTCTTCTGCTCGGGGGCGGATCTCAAGGAGACCGCCGCCGCGTACGCCAGCGGGAGCGTGCCGGCCGGGATGCTGGGTGACGTGCTCGCGGCGGTCTGGGAGTGCCCGAAGCCGGTGGTGGCGAGGGTGGCCGGCCCGGCGCGGGCCGGCGGGCTGGGCCTGATCGCGGCGGCCGACCTGGCGGTGTGCGCGCAGGAGGCGACGTTCGCCTTCACCGAGGTGCGGATCGGGGTGATCCCGGCGGTGATCTCCGCGACCGTGCTGCCCCGGTTGCACCCCCGCGCGGCGGCCGAGCTCTACCTGACCGGGGACACCTTCGACGGCCGGCGCGCCGCGGAGATCGGCCTGGTCACCGCCGCCGTGCCGGCCGACGGGCTGGACGCCGCCGTCGCCACCTACTGCGACTCGCTGGTCCGGGGCGCGCCGGGCGCGCTGGCCGGGGCGAAGCAACTGCTGCGCCGGCCGCCCGCGACCGACCTGCGGGAGGAGGTCGCCGGGCTGTCCACCCTCTCGACCGGGTACTTCCTCTCGGAGGAGGGCCGCGAGGGCGTGCTGGCGTTCCGGGAGAAGCGGAGGGCCCGCTGGGTTCCCGCCGCCGACGGCGACGCCGACGGCCGGTAGGCGGGCGGGAGACGCCGTCGACCGGCAGGCGGTAGGGAACGCCGTCGGCCACGGCCGTCCGGGAGAGGTGAGGCGGCGCGGGAAACGGGAACATCCGGGCCCGCCCCCGGGGCCGTTCGGCGCTCTCGGGAGCGCCCCGCCGGCCGGTGCCACGCGCGGCGGGCCGGCGGGAACCGGTCGGACGACCCCGGCAGGCACCACGGGGGACGTACGCTTGTCGGACTGTCGAACAGGGGGTGTGGGTGCGAACTCGGGCAGTCGTGGCGGGCGGCGTCGTCCTCGTCCTCGTCGCCGTGGTCGGAATCTGGCTCGTCATCCGGCAGGTGGGTGGGCAGTTGCGCCTGCCGCTGTCCAGCCGGACGTGCACGGTGCAGGCGGACGGCCGGGTGGCCCTGGACGCCGACCAGATGGCCAACGCGGCGACGATCGCGGCGATCGGCATCCAGTGGAAGATGCCCGAGCGGGCCGTCGTGGTGGCGCTGGCCACCGCGTACCAGGAATCCGGCCTGCGCAACCTCGCCGGGGGCGACCGCGACTCCGTGGGGCTGTTCCAGCAACGCCCGAGCCAGGGCTGGGGCAGCCCGGAGGAGATCCGCGACCCCCGGTACGCGGCGAACCGGTTCTACGCCGCGCTGAAGAAGGTGCGCGGCTGGGAGCGGATGCGGGTCACCGACGCGGCGCAGAAGGTGCAGCGCTCCGCCTTCCCGGAGGCGTACCAGAAGTGGGCGGACGAGTCGGAAGTGCTGACGCGGGCCCTGCTCGGGCACGCCACCGGCGCGGTGGCCTGCACGGTGGGCCGCGACCCGGCGATGCGCGGGGCGGCCGCCGCGACCGCGCTGACCCGCGGGCTGTCACTGGACTGGGGCCTGGCCGCCGCCACCACCGCGGCGGACCTGACCGGCCTCACGGTCCCCGCCGCCGACGAGCGCCGGGGCTGGCGCTACGCGCACTGGCTCGTCTCCCACGCGCACGACCACGGGGTGAAGCGGGTGCGCTTCGGCGGCCTGGAGTGGACCGCCCGCGACGGCACCTGGAACCAGGTCGGTGACGATGCCACCGGCGACCGGGTGGTCGCCGAGGTCTTCGCCGAGGCGTAGGGACTCCCATCTCCTTACCGGCAGTCACCGCACAATCCGTCATTCCAGGACAGAAGCCCCGGCCATCCCCCTCAGGGCAACGGATTGTAGCCGTTCAACTCCCCACGGTTCGGGCAACGGTCGCATATCACGCGGGGTAGTACCCCGCACCGGAACCAGCGCGTTACGATCGGCGGCCTGTGCCAGCAATGGTTTTCGCCCGATGGGGAGGGGACGTCGAGGTGTTCGACTACGGCGACCGGACCGGTTACGAACCGATCAGTGACACCGACCGCAAGGAGTTCCACGAGCAGGGCTTCCTCCTGCTGCGCAACGTCCTGACGGAGGACCACCGGGCGGCGCTGGAGGCGGCGGTCGACCGCGTCTACGCCGAGGAGAAGGCCAAGGGCAACACCACCAAGGACGGCACCCTGCACCTGCTGGGCTTCCTGGAGCGGGACGAGCTCTTCGGCGACCTGCTGACCCACCCGATCGCCTTCCCGTACATGTGGGGCCTCGCCGGCTGGAACATCTACACCCACCACAACCACCTGGACGTCACCCCGCCGGCGCTGGAGCCGGAGAAGCCGTACTGGGGCTGGCACCAGGACGGGTACCGGCAGAACTCCGACCCGGAGACGATGGACCCGAACCTTCCCCGGCCGATGTTCTCCCTCAAGGTGGCCTACGTGCTCTCCGACCTGTCGGAGAACGGCCGGGGCGCCACCAAGGTGATCCCGGGCAGCCACCTGTGGAACTCCCTGCCGCGCCCGGAGGACACCTCCGTGCACAACCCGGACCCGGAGGGCACGGTGGAGATCACCGCGAACCCCGGTGACGCCTTCATCTTCGACCGCCGCCAGTGGCACTCCCGGTCGACCAACCTGTCAACCATCACGCGCAAGATGCTCTTCGTCGGCTACACCTACCGGTGGATCCGCCCGCTGGACGAGCTGCACATCGACAAGGACGGCGAGTGGTGGGCCAACCGCACGCCGGTGCAGCGCCAGCTCTGCGGCGAGGGCACCCACACCGCCAACTACTGGGGCATCAACTGGGACGGCTACATCGACGACGAGATCCCGCTGCGCAAGGAGCTCAAGCAGCGCGGCCTGCTCGACCGCAGCATCCCCTGGCTCCGCTGAGCCGGTAACCCGGCTCCCCGCCGAGGCGACACCGAACGGGCCCCTCCCCCACGGGACGGGGCCCGTTCCGCGTTCCCACGCCTCCGGCACCCGTACCGCCGGCGAGGCGGCGGGTCAGCCGGCGAGGCGGCGGGTCAGCGGCGGCGGGCGAGGCGGCGGCGCACCTTCTCCCGGATCGGCTCGGGCAGTTCCGGCGCGTCGAGCAGCCGGGGCAGCAGGTCGGGCTCCAGGTTCAACGCCCGGAACACCTCGCCGATCGTCACCCCGTGCGCGGGCCGGTCGACCACCTCGACCGGGTCACCCGCGCCGACCTCGCCCTCGCGCAGCACCCGCAGGTACGCCCCGGGCTTCGCCCGCACCGTGAACCGCTTGATCAGGTCCGGTACGCCCCAGAAGCCGGCAAAGGTGGTGCACGGCGTCCGGGGCTTGGTCACCTGGAGCAGCGCCGACCCGATCGCCCACTGCTCGCCGATCACCGCTCCGGTCACGTCGACCGCGTACGTGGTCAGGTTCTCGCCGAACCCGCCGGGGCGGATGGCGCGGCCCAGCTCGGTCGCCCACCAGCCGGCGTCCTCCTCGGCGTACGCGTAGACCGCCTGGTCCGGGCCGCCGTGGTGGGCGCGCTCGCCGATGAAGTCGCCGGCCACCCCGTCGGCGCGCAGCAGCACGGGGCCGTCCACCGGCCGCTTGTCGATGCCGGTGCGCCCGCTCGCGTCGCCCGCCCACTCCGCCTCGGTCACACCGCCGAGATTCACCGCTGCCAGCCTGCCCGTCATGGCGGTCAGCCTAGCCCGCCCCGCGGACGCGCCCGGAGGGGGCAAAACAAGGGTCCCTGGTCGACGCTGTGCGTTGACCAGGGACCCTTCCTCACGCGGACGTCAGCCCTTGACGGCGCCGGCCACCAGGCCCGAGACCATCCGCCGCTGCACCAACAGGAAGAAGATGATCACCGGCAGGGTGAACAGCGTGGAGGCGGCCATCACGGGGCCCCAGGCGGTGTCGTCGCGGCCGAAGAAGAACGTCATCGCGACCGGCAGGGTGTAGCTCTCCTGGTCGTTGATGAAGGTCAGCGCGAAGATCAGCTCGTTCCAGGCGGTGATGAACGAGAAGATGCTCGTCGCCACCAGGCCGGGGGCCACCAGCGGGAAGAGGACCTTCCGGAAGGTCTGCGCCCGGCTCGCCCCGTCGATGGCGGCGGCCTCCTCCAGCTCCTTCGGCACGGCGGCGACGAAGCCCCGCAGCATCCAGACCGCGAACGGCAGCGAGAAGCCGAGGTAGGTGAGGATCAGGCTGGGCAGGGTGTTGTAGAGCCCGAGCCGCTGGATCATCAGGAACAGCGGGATGACCAGCGCCTCCAGCGGGATCATCTGCACCACCAGCAGCATGATCAGGAACGACGTCCGCAGCTTGAACCGGAACCGGGCCACGGCGGTGGCGGCGAGCAGCGCGACCAGGCCGCTGAGCAGCACCGTGGAGACCGCGACCAGCGCGCTGTTGAGGAAGAAGTCGGCGAAGGTCACGCCCGGGATCAGGTTGCCGGTGAGGATCTGCCGGTAGTGCTCCAGCGTCGGCTCGGACGGCACCGGCCGGGGCGTGGACGAGAAGATCTCCGAACTCGGCTTCAGCGAGGTGGCGATCATCCAGTAGACCGGGAACGCGGCGAAGAGCGCGACCAGCAGCCCCGCGCCGTTGAGGGCGATCCGCTTCACGCCTGCACCGCCTCCACGTCGCGTCACGCGTCCTCCTCCTGCTTGAGCACCATGCGGACGTAGAGGCCGGTCACCACCAGCAGGATCAGGGTGAGGATCACCGCGATCGCCGCGCCGAGGCCGTACTTGGGCGGGGGCGAGAACGCCTCCGCGTACGAGTAGATGGAGAGCATGAACGTCGGCCGGTCCTGCGTGCCGCCGGCCAGCACGAACTGCTGGGTGAAGACCTTGAAGTCCCAGATGGTGGAGAGCACGATCAGGATCCCGAACACCGGCCGCAGCAGCGGGAAGGTGATCTTCCAGAACACCCTCCAGGGCCCGGCGCCGTCGACCCGCGCCGCCTCGTGCAGCTCGCTCGGCACGCTCTTCAGCCCGGCCAGCACGCTGACCGCGATGAACGGGAACGAGTGCCAGACCACCACCAGGGTCAGGATCGAGAAGAACAACAGGGGCGAGTTGAACCAGCCGTAGCCGGTCCAGTCGCTGCGCCCGAAGAGGCTCTGCGAAAGCCCGTCGGGCAGCGCGTTGAACAGCCAGGTGACCAGGCCGCTGGTGTCGTCGAAGATCCACTTCCAGACGATCGTGCCGGTCAGCGCCGGGGTGGCCCAGGCGAGCATCACGCAACTGGCGACGAAGGTGGCCATCCGCTTGCCGAGCCGGTTGAGCAGCAGCCCGACCAGGGTGCCCAGGATCATGGTGAGCACGACGTTGGCGGCGGCGAAGAGGACGGTGTTGCGCAGCACCGTCAGGAAGAACGGGTCGCCGAGGATCTCGGTGTAGTTGCCGAGCCCCACCCACGGCCACTCGCGGTCACCGCGCAGCTGGCGGACGTTGTTGAGCTGGTGGAAGGACATCACCACCACCTGGCCGAGCGGCCAGAGCAGCAGCACGCCGATGATCACCAGGCAGGGCAGGAGCAGCAGGTAGGGCAGGCGGTCCACCCGGCGGCGCCGCCGCGCGGGGTTCTCCCGCGCGGCGGCCGCCTCCGGCGCCTCGGTCAGCGTGGTCACTTGGCGTTGAGGATGCTTTCCATCTCCGCGGCCGCGTCGGCGGTAGCCTTCTCGACCGTCTTCTGACCCTTCATGACCGAGCTGTTCATCGCCTGGGTCACCGTCTTGGTGCGGCTGACCTCCACCCACTTCGGGGTGAGCGGCGTGAGCTTGGTGTTCTGCATCGTGGTGGCGAACGCCGCCATGATCTTGTCGCTGGCGTACTTGTCGCCACCGACCAGGTCCTTGTAGACCGGGAAGAAGCCGAGGCTGTCGGCGAATGCCTGGTCGTTCTTCTTGCTCAGCAGCACGGTCAGGTAGTCCCACGCGAGGTTCTGCCGCTCGCTGTCCTTCCAGATCGCGATGTCGGAGCCGCCGGCGAAGCCGGGCGCGGCCTTGCCGTCCGGGCCGGGGATCGGGAACGTGCCCCAGACCTTCTCGATCTCCGGGTTGTCCTTCTTGATGGCGCCCTGCTGCCAGCTGCCGCCGAAAGCCATCGCCGCGTTGCCGGTGGCGAACTGGGTCCGGGCGTCGATCTCGTTCCAGCCCGCGGCGGCCGGCGGCGCCACCTTGTGCACCGTCACCAGGTCGGTCCAGAACTTGACGGCCTTCTGCGCCTCCGGCGTGGTGTAGCCGGACTTCCAGGTGTCGCCCTGCTGGGTGGCGATCTCGGCGCCCGCGCCCCAGAGGAACGAGTAGAACGGCAGCTCGGAGTTGCCCGGCAGGGCGATGCCGTACTTGCCCGGCTTCTTGGCCTGCACGGCCTTGGCGGCGGCCACCAGCTCGTCCCAATTCGTCGGCGGCTTCACGCCCGCCTCGGCGAACCAGTCGGTGCGGTAGTACATCGCCCGGACGCCGGCGTACCACGGCACGCCGTACTGCTTGCCGTCGAGCTGGGCGTTCTTCACCAGGTCGGGGAGGATGTCCTTGCCCTCGGCCCAACCGTTCATCTTGTCGGTGACGTCGGCCAGCGCCTCCTGCGCCGCCCAGCCCTGGGTCTCGGTGTTGCCCAGCTCGGTGACGTCCGGCCCCTCACCGCCGGCGAGGGCGGCCTGGAACTTCTTCGGCGCCTCGAGCCAGGGGATGTACTGGACCACCACGTCGGTGTCCGGGTGCTTCTGCCGGAACTCGGCCTCGACGCCGTCGAGGAACTTGGTCTGGGCCTCGCTTCCCTCGCCCATCATCCAGACCGTCAGCTTGCTGTTGTCTGCGGCCTTCTCGTCATCGGAGCCACCGCAGCCGGCCAGCACCATCGCGGCCGAGGCCACGACGGCGGTGACCGGGGCCAGCCGCTTCCACCTGTTCACGCCATATCTCCCTCGCGCCACTTGGCACTAACCTTCTCCGCCGCACCTTAGTAGGAAAAAATCCTTTACGACAGTGGGCGGTTCGGCGGAAGCGAGGCGACGGTACCGCAGGGGAAGATCCCGCGGGGGTCGGCAGCGGGGCGAATCAGGTCGTACCCACGCGAACGGGCGCCCGACCTGCCGGTCGGACGCCCGTCGAGTTCAGGCTGTGATTGTTACCGGTGGGTGACGCTGCGGCGACGACCCACGCCGGCGACCAGCGCCACGGCGATGGCCGCCAACACGACCTGGACCAGCAACTCCCCCCAGTCGATACCGGCGGTCTCGGTGGCGATGCCCATCGCCCGAGCCAGGACGGTGCCCAGCAGCGCGGCGCCGACACCGATCAGCATGTGCAGCCACATCGGCATGTTCTGGCGGCCCGGCACGAGCAGGCGACCCAGAGCGCCGACGATCAGACCAACGATGAGCGCAGTGATGATGCCCCAAACGGTGAGCTCCACGTCGCCCTCCTTCGGATGAAAGAAATGAGTTCCACGATCTGTGGTGTTCCTGTCGTGACCGATAGGTTCCCTGCCCGCCACAGCCCCAAACCGGCTTTCCGGGACACCGGGTGGCCCGCCCGCCCAGACGGGACGCCGACCGCGAAAAGGGGCCGGGCCGGGCGGCGGCACGCCGTGGAATGCGGAGTCCGGACACGTGCTCACGCGGGCCGCGCCCCCGCCCCCGGCCCCCGGCGGGGGCCGGGGGCGTCCGGGAGGTCGACCGGACCGTCGACGGACGCGAAACGGGCGCCCGACCCGGTGGTCGGACGCCCGTCGAACGCGGTGGGGGTTACCGGTGGGTGACGCTGTGGCGACGACCCACGCCGGCGACCAGCGCCACGGCGACGGCGGCCAACACGACCTGGACCAGCAACTCCCCCCAGTCGATACCGGCGGTCTCGGTGGCGATGCCCATCGCCCGAGCCAGGACGGTGCCCAGCAGCGCGGCGCCGACACCGATCAGCATGTGCAGCCACATCGGCATGTTCTGGCGGCCCGGCACGAGCAGGCGACCCAGAGCGCCGACGATCAGACCAACGATGAGCGCAGTGATGATGCCCCAAACGGTGAGCTCCACGTCGCCCTCCTTCTGCGAATAATCAATTCCACGGTCTGTGGTGTTCCTGTCGTGACCGCAATGTGCCCGAATCGGGGAAAAGCCAAACCGGTTCGCACCCGGACAGGCGGCGTCGGCCGTCAATGGCGCGCCGCGGCGAATACCGCCGCGGAGCCGTTTGCGCAGGTGGCGGACCGTCCCGTCGCGGGCCGTCCCGGCCTCGGGCGGGCCGCAGGAACTCTTCGGACGCGAACGGCCGACGCCCCGGCCCGGGCGGGACCACCGAGGTCCGCTGCCCGGCCGGGGCGCCGGCCGTCGTACGTCGTCATCCGCCGGCGGACCGGCGGCGCGTCACTTCTTGCCGGGGGCCTTGCCATCCCCGGAGTCGGACGAGAGCGCGGCGATGAAGGCCTCCTGGGGGACCTCCACGCGGCCCACCATCTTCATCCGCTTCTTGCCCTCCTTCTGCTTCTCCAGCAGCTTGCGCTTGCGGCTGATGTCACCGCCGTAGCACTTGGCAAGCACGTCCTTGCGGATCGCGCGGATGGTCTCCCGGGCGATCACGCGGCTGCCGATGGCCGCCTGGATCGGCACCTCGAACTGCTGGCGCGGGATCAGGTTGCGCAGCTTCGCCGCGATGGTGACCCCGTAGTTGTACGCCTTGTCCTTGTGCACGATCGCGCTGAACGCGTCCACCGGCTCACCGTGCAGCAGGATGTCGACCTTGACCAGGTCGGACGACTGCTCGCCCGAGGGCTCGTAGTCCAGCGAGGCGTAGCCCTTGGTGCGGCTCTTCAACTGGTCGAAGAAGTCGAAGATGATCTCCGCGAGGGGCAGCGTGTAGCGCAGCTCCACCCGGTCGGCGGAGAGGTAGTCCATGCCGAGCAGGCTCCCCCGGCGACCCTGGCAGAGCTCCATCACCGCGCCGACGTAGTCGTTCGGGGTCAGCACGGTGGCGCGCACGACCGGCTCGTACACCTCGGCGATCTTGCCCGTGGGGTACTCGCTCGGGTTCGTCACGACGATCTCCTGGCCGTCCTCCGTGATGGCCCGGTAGACCACGTTCGGCGCGGTCGAGATCAGGTCGAGGTTGTACTCGCGCTCCAGCCGCTCCCGGATGATCTCCAGGTGCAGCAGGCCGAGGAAGCCGCAGCGGAAGCCGAAGCCGAGCGCACCCGACGTCTCCGGCTCGTAGTCGAGCGCGGCGTCGTTGAGCTTGAGCTTGTCGAGCGCCTCGCGCAGGTTGGGGTAGTCGGAGCCGTCGATCGGGTAGAGGCCCGAGTAGACCATCGGCTTCGGGTCCTTGTAGCCGCCCAGGGCCTCGGCGGCCGGCCGGGAGTTGATGGTGACCGTGTCACCCACCCGGGACTGGCGGACGTCCTTCACGCCGGTGATCAGGTAACCCACCTCGCCGACGCCGAGCGCGTCGGCCTTCACCATCTCCGGCGAGATGACGCCGATCTCCAGCAGCTCGTGCACGGCGGCGGTGGACATCATCTTGATCCGGTCACGCGCGCTGATCCGCCCGTCGATGACCCGGACGTAGGTGACCACGCCCCGGTAGACGTCGTAGACCGAGTCGAAGATCATCGCGCGGGCGGGGGCCTCGGCGTCGCCGACCGGGGGCTTGAACTGCCGGACGATCTCGTCGAGCAGGTACGGCACGCCCTCGCCGGTCTTGCCGGAGACCCTGATGCAGTCCGCCGGGTCGCCGCCGATGAGGCGCGCCAACTCCTCGGCGTACTTCTCCGGCTGGGCGGCCGGCAGGTCGATCTTGTTGAGCACCGGGATGACGTGCAGGTCGTTCTCGAGCGCCAGGTAGAGGTTCGCCAGGGTCTGCGCCTCGATGCCCTGCGCGGCGTCGACCAGCAGGATCGCGCCCTCGCAGGCGGCCAGCGACCGGGACACCTCGTAGGTGAAGTCGACGTGGCCCGGAGTGTCGATCATGTTGAGCACGGCGGTCTCGCCGGCCCGGTCGCCCTCCCGGACGGTCCAGGGCATCCGGACGGCCTGGCTCTTGATCGTGATGCCGCGCTCGCGCTCGATGTCCATCCGGTCGAGGTACTGCGCACGCATCTGCCGGGGGTCGACCACGCCGGTGAGCTGCAGCATCCGGTCGGCCAGGGTCGACTTCCCGTGGTCGATGTGGGCGATGATGCAGAAGTTCCTGATGCGCGCCGGGTCGGTGGCACCAGGAGCGTTCGCGCCGGAATCGAGCGTCGGTGGCACAGCGGTCCGTTCTGGTCGGCTGACGTGAGCGGGCCGGCACGACGCCGGCCCCCTCTATGCTCCCACGTCGCCGCCGCGCGCCCACTGCGCGGGCGATCCCCGCCGCCGAGGATCACCCGCGGACCCCACGCCGGGCATGCCGGCGCACGGCGTCACTGCGCCGACGCCCCCGGCCGGCGTCACTCGGCGGGCGGCTCGACGAAGAGGGCGGCGAGCCGGGGCAACCGCCGCCTGGCCTCCTCCTCGTCGTCGAAGTCCCAGAGGTCGTTGAGGTCCGGCACCGGCGCCGGCTCCCGGTCCGCCGGCAGCTCGGTGGCGGTGGCCCTGCGGTAGGCGTCCCACGGCACCGCCAGCATCTCCTCGGCCGAGAACTCCTCGCCGCTGAGGGACGCCGCCCGCACCTGCGGCAGCCCGGCCAGCGAGTCCGGGTCACCGACGGCGCGGGCGAAGACCTCGCGGCCCTGGGCCATCAGCCAGCCCCGGAAGTGGTGGAAGCCCTCGTCGGACACCCCGCCGTTGATCAGGTAGGCCGCACCCCAGAGGTCGGCCTTGTGCGAGGCCGACAGCACCCGGGCCTGGTGGCGGGCGTACCCGACGATGTCGTCCGGGTCGCGCTCGGCGAGCAGGGCGACGGCCCGCGCGGCGACCGCGTGCGGCTCTCCCCCGCCGCCCGCCCGGGCCCGGTCGATCAACTGCCAGAAGTCGTCGGTCCTCATGGCCTGGCAGTCTGGCAGACCGCGCCGCCCGTCCCGCGGCAGCGGGAACACCCCGACGAGTCGCGGCCCGCACGGTGCCCCGGCAGCATGGTGGCGTGACCCCGACCTTCCCGCCCCCGGTGCCGTACCACGCCACCGCCCGCCGGCCGGCGTGGGAGACGCTGCCCGCGGCCCTGCGCACCGCGATCGCCGCCCGGATCGGCGCCCCGGTGGTCGCCGCCCGCGTGGCCGGCGCCGGCTTCACCCGGGGCTTCGCCGCCGTCCTCACCACCGCCGCCGGGGACCGGGCCTTCGTCAAGGCCGCGTCCGCCGCCGAGCAACCGCGCCTGGTCGACTGGTACGCCCGGGAGGCCGCGATCCTCGACCGGCTCCCCGACGGCCTGCCGGCTCCCCGCCCCCGCTGGACGCTGTACGAGGCCGGCTGGTTCGCGCTCTGCCTGGACGCCGTCGACGGCCACACGCCCCGGCTGCCCTGGGACCCGGCCGAGCTGACCGCCACCCTCGCCGGGTACGCCGAGGTCGCCGCCGCGCTGGCCGCGCCCCCGGCCCCGCTGGCCGCGCTCGGGCTGCCCCACCTCGCCGACCTGGCCCGCGAGGACATCCTCTGGTGGGGCAAGGTGGCCGCCGGACGGGAGCCGTCGCCGCCGCTGCCCGAACGGGTGCGCGACCGCCTGCCCGACCTGGTCGCGCTGGAGTCCCGCCTCCCCGGGTACGCCGCCGGGGCGAACGGCCTGATCCACGGCGACCTCCGGCTGGACAACGTGCTGATCGACGGGACCGGCCGAGCCTGGCTCTGCGACTGGACCTGGCTCTGCCACGGACCCGCCTGGTTCGACCTGGTCAGCCTGCTCCTCACCGCGTACGCCGGCGGCCTGGACGCCGACGCGCTCTTCGCCCGGCATCCGGCGGCGGCGGGCGCGCCCCCGGACGCGCTGGACGTCACGCTGGCCGCCCTGTCCGGCTACTTTCTCACCACGGCCGCCTCGGTGCCCGCGACGGCGTCGCCGCACCTGCCGGCGCACCAGCGGTGGAGCGGCGAGCAGTCACTTGCCTGGCTCGCCCACCGGCAGGGCTGGGCCTGACCCCCTGTGCCCTCGGCCGGCACCCGGGCCTCTCCGCACGCGCCGGCCGGACTCCCCGCCCCGGCTGCCCGCGCCCGGCCGGGTCCGGCTCCCGACCGGCCCGTGCCCAACCGGTGTCCGGCTCCTGACCGGCCCGTGCCCGACCGGCCCGTGCCCGACCGGTGTCCGGCTCCTGACCGGCCCGTGCCCGACCGGCCCGTGCCCGACCGGACACGCCCCACCAGGGCCTGGGCGGAGCCGTTTTGGCTCGTCCCGGGCGACCTGGTAACCTGGCTTTTCGCGCAGCGATGACGCCTGCTCGTCGCGCGCAAAAGCAGACCAACCCGAGCTATCAAGACGAGGCTGTCGCGTGGCGAACATCAAGTCCCAGATCAAGCGCAACCGGCAGAACGAGAAGCGCCGGCTGCGTAACAAGTCGGTCAAGTCGTCGCTGAAGACCGCCGTCCGGAAGTTCCACGAGGCCGCGGAGGCTGGTGACGTCGAGAAGGCCACCATCCTCATGCGCGACGCCTCGCGCAAGCTGGACAAGGCGGTCAGCAAGGGCGTGATCCACTCGAACCAGGCCGCGAACCGCAAGTCCGCGATCGCCAAGCGCGTGGTGTCGCTCTCCGCCTGACGCGGCGACCTCAGACCTGACCGGAAGCCCCGGGCACTCCCCGGGGCTTCCGGCTGTCTGCCCTTCTGCGTTCCGCACCACCACCCGGCCGGGAGAACCCGGCCGGGCTTCAGGCGTGCCGACGATCACGGCTGAGCGGGCTGCGGATCACGGCTGAGCATGCCGACGATCACGGCCGGGCGGGCCGACGATCACGGCCGGGCGGGCCGACGGGTCTCCGTCCCGTCACCGGCCGCCCGCGCCACCGGCTCGGCCGTGACGACCACGCCGGGCACGCTGTGCGTGATCCAGTCGACCCTGGCCCGCCCGACCACGGGCTGCATCTGCTGGCGGAAGCGGTCCCGCTCCTGCTCCGGCACGAGGGCCGCGGACCGGACCACCATGGCGGCCACCATGTCGTTGAGTTTCACCATCACCGCCACCGTCGCGGGCAGGATCAGCACCGCCCACCAGGTGACCAGCTCGGCGAGGGCGAGCAGCGCGGCGAGCGCGACGGCGCCCTCGAAGAAGAGGAAGCAGAGCACCCCGCCCGGGTTGACGACGCGCAGCCCGAGGACCCGGGCGTAGAGCGGCCGGTAGCGCTCCTCGTCGGCGGGGATCGTGGCCCACGAGCCGCGGAGGGCTCCGCTCACCGGGCGCCACCCTGCCGGGCGGCCGCGACCGAGAAGACGGCCCGCTCCAGCGCGTACGCCCGGTCGTCCGCCCCACCCTTGACGGCCGCGTTGCACTCGGCGGCGGCCCGCATCGCCTCGACCAGGCCCTCGGGCGTCCATCCGCGCCCCTGGCGCTGCGCCCGCTCGATCTTCCACGCCGGCATGCCCAGACTGCTCGCCAACTGGTAGGGGCTGCCCCGACCGGCGGACGCCACCCGGGCCACGGTGCGTACGCCGTCGGCGATCGCGTCGGCGATCGGCACCGGGTCGACCCCGACGTGCAGCGCCCAGCGCAGCGCCTCCAGGGCGGCCGGCACGTCGCCGACCATGGTGGCGTCGGCGACCGTGAAGCCGCTCACCTCGACCCGGCCCCGGTAGTAGCGGGCGACCGTGTCGGCGCCGATCCGGCCGTCGGTGTCGGCCATCAGCTGGGAACAGGCGGCGGCCAGCTCACGCAGGTCGTTGCCGACCGCCGCGATGAGCGCCTCGGCGGCGTCGTCGGTGCACTTCCCGCCGGCGCGGCGGATCTCGTCGCGGACGAACGCCACCCGGTCGCGGTGCCCCTTGAGTTTGGCCGCCGGCACGACCGTCGCGCCGGCCGCCTTCAGCCCGTCGGCGAACGCCTTGCCCTTGGCCCCGCCGAGGTGCAGCACGACGAGCTGCACCTCGGGGTCGGGGTTCTTCGCGTACGCGAGCAGGGCCGCCACCAGGTCCTTGCGGGCGTCCTGGCCGGCGCGGAGCACCAGCACCCGCCGCCCGCCGAAGAGGGAGGGGCTGAGCATCTCGGCGATCTCGCCGACGGCCA
Organism: Micromonospora sp. NPDC047465; assembly: GCF_040643125.1. Classification (NCBI taxonomy): domain Bacteria; kingdom Bacillati; phylum Actinomycetota; class Actinomycetes; order Micromonosporales; family Micromonosporaceae; genus Micromonospora; species Micromonospora sp. NPDC047465. Next base: position 46,428 of record NZ_JBEYTP010000026.1, on the reverse strand, counting down.
GGGCGCCGGCCTGGTACTCGCGGACGTCCACGTCGGGGTCGACACTGCGGGCCCGGGCGACGGCTTCGGTGACCGCGCGCGTGGCGAGCAGCTCCTCGTCGCCGAGGACGAGCAGAATGGGAGCGAGGCTGGCGGCGGTCACGCCGCCCATATTCGCACGGCCGGCGGCCCGATCCAGCCTGGTCATCCGCTCTGTGACGGCAGAGCCCGCACTCAGTGCAAATCCAGACATTTATCTCAGTACGCCGCCAAAGCCGAGAATTGGCATCGACTCCTACGGTTGCCGACCCGGCGGGGTGCCGCGCGTCACGACCGCGAGGCCCGACCGGCCGAGCACCGCCGCCACGTCCCCGTCGGTGTCCGTACGCAGCACCCGCGCCCCGCCCCGGGCCAGCCGCCCCAGCACCGCCGGGTGCGGATGCCCGTACGTGTTGCCGGCCCCGACCGGCACCAGGGCGACCGCCGGGCGGACCGCGTCCAGGAAGGCCGGATCCTGGTAGGCGGAGCCGTGGTGCGCCACCTTCAGCACGTCGGCCCGCAGCCCGCCCGGCACGGCGCCGTCGAGCAGCGCCCGCTGCTCCTCGGTCTCGGCATCGCCGGCGAGCAGGATCCGCACCCCGGCGACCGTGGCGAGCAGCACCAGCGAGTTGTTGTTCGGGTCCGACCGGGTGCCCCGAAGCGGGTGGGGCGGACCGACGACGACCAGGTCGAGCACGCCCTCCCGGTACCGCCAACCGGCCCGGCCGGCGACCACCTCGGTCGAGTGCGCCGCCGCCTCGGCGCGGACGAGGTCCCGCCCGGCCGCCGGCTCCGCCCACTGCGGAGCGAGCACGGCGTCCACCGGCCGTCCCCGGAACACGCCCGCCACACCGCCCGCGTGGTCGACGTGGAAGTGGCTGAACACCAGCAGCGCGACCTCGCGTACGCCGAGCCGGCGCAGGCAGCCGTCCGCCGCCGCCGGATCCGGCCCGGCGTCGACCACCACCGCCCGACCCGGGGCGACCGGCAGCACGACGGTGTCGCCCTGGCCGACCGCGCAGGCGGCGACCACCCAGTTCGCCGGGGGCCAGCCGGGGGCCGCCAGCCGCACCGGCAACGCGCCGGCCACCACCGCGACGACGACCACCGCCACCAGCCGGCGGACCACCGGGCGTCGGGCGGCCACCAGCAGCGCGACGGTCAGCCCGGCCAGCAGGAGGGCCCCGGGAACCCCGCCCGGCCACGGCAGCGTCCCGGCCGGCAGCCGCGCCCCGTGCCGCGCCACCGTGACCAGCCACCAGGCCGGCCAACTGGCCAGCCACGCGAGGAACTCGGCCCCGGCGGGCCAGACGGGCGACACTGCCGCCGCCAGCACGCCGAGCACCGTGGCGGGCGCGATCGCCGGCACCGCGAGCAGGTTCGCCGGCACGGCGACCAGGCTCACCGTGCCCGAGATCCCGGCCACCACCGGGGCACAGGCGAGCTGCGCGGCGGCCGGCACCGCCAGTGCCTCGGCGAACCCGGCCGGCACGCCACGGCGACGCAGCCCGTCGCGCCACCTCGGAGCGAGCAGCAGCAGGCCGCCGGTGGCCAGCACGGAGAGCGCGAAGCCGGCGTCACCGGCCAGTTCCGGGTCGAACAGCAACAGCACGGCCACGCCGGCGGACAGCGCGGGCAGGGCCGCCCGGGGACGCCCGGCCGCCAGCGCGGCCAGCCCGATCGCGCCCATCGTGGCGGCCCGCACCACGCTCGGCGAGGGGCGGACCAGGACGACGAACCCCACCAGGGCCAGCCCGCAGAGCCCGGCGGCCAGCCAGGGGCCGGCCCGCGCCCAACGGGCCAGCAGCAGCACGGCGCCGACGACGATGGCCACGTTGGAGCCGGAGACGGCGTTCAGGTGGGTCATGCCAGTAGCGAGGAAATCCTCCTCCACGGTGGGCGGCAACCGGCTCGTGTCGCCCACGACCAAGCCGGGCAGCAGGCCGCCCTGCTCGTCGGGGAGCGGCGCGCAGGCGCGTTGCAGGCCGGCGCGGAGCGCCCCGGCCGCCCGCTGCGACGTCGGCGCCGCGCCGTGCCGCTCCGGCGGGCCGGCCGCGCTCAGCACGGCGGCCGTCAGGTCCCCTCCGCGCGGGACGGCCAGCCTCCCCTCGGCGGTCAGCCGCTGCCCGGGCAGCAATCCCTTCCAACCCGGGTCGGTGGCGAGGACCAGCACGCGGACCGGCGCGACAACCCGCCGCCCGTCCGGGCCGGTGACCCCGGTCAGCTCGCTCGGCACGAGCAGGGTGGCCGGCCGTCCGGCGACACCGCGTACGGGGCGGGGGTCGTCGCGGACGACGAGTTCGGCGGTGACGACGGCACGCTCCTCGACCAGTGCGCGTACCGGCCCGGCGTCGCGGAGGGACACCCGGGCGGCGGTCGCCGTCGCGCCGCAGACCACGCCGATCAGCACCGCGACGGCGATCCAGCCGTACCGCCGGACGGGGGCGGACGGCCGGCCGAGGACGCCGACGAGGTGGAGCCCGGCCAGGCCCGCCAACCCGGCGGCCACCGCCGCCAGCAACAGCGTCCCGACGGCGGTCAGGTGCAGCCCGGCCAGCGCGGCGAGCCAGGCCGCCAGGGCCAGGCCGGCCAGCCGCAGGTCCGGCTCCTCCGCCGGCCGGCGCCCCGCGACGCCCGGCGTGCCGCCGGCGGCAGCCGTCACCGGCGACGGTCCCTCGGCCCGCGCGGGCGCTCCGCCCGCCGTCACACCGTCACCAGGTCCTTGAGCTGCTCGTACCGGGCGTCGCCGATGCCGTCGACCTGGCGTAGGTCGCCGACCGAACGGAAGCCGCCCTGCTGGTCGCGGTGGGCGAGGATGCGCTGGGCGAGCACCGGACCCACTCCGGGCAGGGCGTCGAGCTGCGCGAGCGTCGCGGTGTTCAGGTTGAGCCGGCCGCCCGCGCCGGGCGCCGCTCCCGGCGCCCCGCCGGGTGCCGCGCCGGGTGGTGGCGCCGCTCCCGGCGCGGCGGCGACGCCGACCAGGATCAGCTCCCCGTCGGTGACCTTGCGGGCCGGGTTAAGCAGGGCCACGTCCACTCCGGGCAGCGCCCCGCCGGCCGCCTCGACCGCGTCGGCGACCCGAGCGCCGGCCGGCACCCGGACCAGCCCGGGACGGCGTACCTTGCCGGCGACCGCGACCACCAGCTCGCCGGCCGGGGACTCCCCCGGCTCCACCGGCCCGGTCGCCGACACCGCGGGCGGCTCGGCGGTGGCCACGGGCCGGACCGGCTCGGCCTGCGGTCGGGACCGCCAGGCCCAGAAGCCGGCCCCGAGCACCACCAGCACGGCGACGACGGCCAGCGCCCGCACACCCCACCGCCCGGGGTCGAACGCGCCCGGCCCCGGCAACCGGGAGGACGTCGCCGCCCCGGCCGTGGCCTCGGGCGGCGGATCGGGTTCCGGCGGCGTCGTCCGCCCGGTCGGGACCGGGGCGAGGGCCGGCGCCGACCGGAACGCCGGAGCGGCGCCGGGACCGGGCCCCGGCCACGACTCCGGGTCGGTCCCGGCCGGTGCCGGCGGGGACCATCCGGTGTGCTCGGCGAACCGGGTCTCGCGCGCCGGCGTACCGGCCGAGGGCGGGCCCGTCACCAGCCGGCGCAGCCGCTCCCGGACCACCGTCTCCTCGTCGTCTGACACGACGCGAGGCTAGGACCGCGGTGGCCCTCCGATGGGGGTCGCGAGGCCGGCTGTGGACGGCGCGGCCCCCTGTGGACAACCGCCTGATCATGCCCAAGCTGTGCTAGGCCCCGGAAAGCCGCAGGTCAGCGCGCCTCCGGATCCGGGCCGAAGACCGACCGTCCCCCGTCGACCGGCAGGGTCACCCCGTTGACGAAGCCCGCCGCCGGCGACAGCAGGTACGCGACGGCCTCCGCCACCTCCTCCGGCCGGCCGATCCGGCCGACCGGGTGCAGCCGGGTCAGCTCGGCGTCGATCCACTCCGCCGCGGCCGGCTCCTGCCCGGCCATGAAGGCGGCGTGCCGTTCGGTGGCGATCGAGCCCAACGCCACGGTGTTGGTCCGGATGCCCCGTGGGCCGTACTCGACGGCCAGCGACCGGGTCAGCCCCTCGACGGCGGCCTTCGCGGTCGCGTACGGCAGGCAGCCGGGCACCGGCCGCCGAGCCTGGTGGGAGGAGACGTTCACGATGGCCCCGCCCGTGCCGGCCGCCAGGTAACGGCGCACCGCCGTCGCCGCACCGACCACGGCGGGACGCAGGTTGCGCCCGATCAGGTCGAGCACCTCGCCGACCGGATCGGCGTGCAGCGAGGCGTCCCGGAACACCGCCGCGTTGTTGACCCAGCCGGTCAGCGCCCCGGTCTCCTCGGCGAGGTCGGCGGCCCGGGCGGCGACCTGCTCATCGCCGGCGTCGCCGACGACCGCCGCCAGCCGGTCGGCGGCCGGGTGCGCGGCCAGCCAGGCCACCGCGTCGGGATCGTGCTCCACGACCACGACCGCGTCCCCCGCGCCGAGGAGCCGCTCCACGACGGCCCGCCCGACGCCGCGCCCGCCACCGGTCACCACACAGGACATCGCATCCTCCCCGATTCCGTCGGCGGCGTCGCCGGCCGCCCCCGCTGCCCCGTCCGGCGGGGCAGCTCGGCAGCGTCGGCGGGGCACGACCGTCGCGGGATCGACGTTAGTCGGTGGCGGGCGGCCGGCGGTGCACGACCACGCAGGCCAGGCCCGGCCCGGCGTGCGCGGCGACGACCGCGCCCGCCTCCGAGACGTACGCGTGGTGCAGGCGGTCGCCCAGCCGGGCGGTCAGTGTCTCCAGCAGCGCCTCGGCCCGCTGTGGCGCGGCCAGGTGGTGCACGGCCAGGTCGACGTCGTCGTCGCCGGCCGCCTCGACGGCCAGGTCGACGAGCCGGGCCACGCCCCGGCTGGCGGTGCGCACCTTGTCCCTGACGACGATCGCACCGTCCGGCATGTGCATGATCGGCTTGACCGACAGCGCGGTGCCGAGCAGCGCCTCCGCGGCGCCGATCCGGCCGCCCCGGCGCAGGAACTCCAGCGTGTCGACGTAGAACCAGATGCTGGTGCGGTCGACCGCCGCCAGCGCCGCGTCGCGTACGCCCGGAAGGTCCCCGCCCCGCTCGGCCGCGGTGGCGGCGGCGACGGCCGGGAAGCCCAGGCCCATGCCGGTCGAGCGGCTGTCGACCACGGCGACCCGGTCGTCGAACTCGGCGGCGGCCAGCCGAGCGGCCTCCACCGTGCCGGAGAGTTCGGCCGACAGGTGCACCGAGACGATGCCGTCGGCGCCGGCGTCGAACAGGTCCCGGTACGTCCGCGCGAACTGCTCCGGGGCGGGGCGGGAGGTGCTCACCGAGACCCGCCGCCCGCCGAGCGCCCGGGTGGCGTCGGCCGGGGTGACCTCCACCCCCTCCAGCCCTTCCGCGCCGTTGAGCACGACGGTCAAGGGCACCACTGTCAGCCGGCGGGCGTGCGGCAGCTCGGGCGGGAGGTAGGCGGTGGAGTCGGTGACGACCGCGACGGGCATGCCCGGCACGCTAGCCGATCGCGGCGGGGAACGCCGGGGTCAGACGGCCTCGGTGGTGGCCGGCACAGTGATCAGGCCGACATTGTGGGCGCGCAGGTGCCAGCCCCGGGCGTCGTCGTGCCGCAGCTCCGTCCAGTGGCAGTTGGACAGCGACCCCACGGTACGCAGCACCGCGTGCTCCCAGCCGAGCAGCTGGCCGACGCCCTGCCGGGCGCCGCCGCCGTGGGTGGTCACCACGACGGTGCCGCCGGGGGCGAGGTCGGCGGCGTCCTGGAACGCCGCGCCGATCCGCTTGCCGAGGTCGTCGAGGGTCTCGATGCCGGCGCCCGGATCCGGGTCACCGGCCCGCCAGCGGGCGAACTCGGCGGGGTGTCGCTCGGCCGCCTCGGTGAGCACGAGCCCCTGCCAGAGCCCGAAGTGCCGCTCCCGCAGCCGTGGGTCGGTGCGCACCGGCAACCCGGTCAGCGCCGCGAGCGCGGCGGCGGTGTCCGCCGCGCGGCTCAGGTCGCTGGCGACGATGGCGTCCGGCCGCAGCGCGGCGAGCAGGGGCGCGGCGGTGCGGGCCTGCTCGCGGCCGAGGTCGTTCAGCGGCACGTCGGTCTGCCCCTGGACCCGGCTGGCGGCGTTCCAGTCCGTGTTGCCGTGCCGCCAGATGATCAGACGGGTCATTCCGCGGCGGCGGAGCCGGTGCCGGACTCGGCGTCGACCAGGTCCCGGTCGACGAACGGGATCGTCGGGCAGTCCTTCCAGAGCCGGTCGAGGGCGTAGAACTCGCGCTCCTCGGTGTGCTGGACGTGCACCACGATGTCGACGTAGTCCAGCAGCACCCACCGGCCGCCCCGCTCACCCTCGCGCCGGACCGGCTTGGCCTTCTCCGGAAGCTGGAGGAGGCGCTCCTCGATGGCGTCGACGATGGCGAGCACCTGACGCTCGTTCGGGGCGGCGGCGAGCAGGAACGCGTCGGTGATGGCGAGCTGGTCGCCCACGTCGATGATGACGATGTCCTGCGCCTTCTTGTCGGCCGCGGCCTGGGCGGCGGCGATCGCCAACTCGTGAGCGCGTTCGGAAACTGTCACCGTTCTCCTTCGATCAACCGTGCGATCCTCCAAGCCTCTCACACACGGCAGAATCCCGACTCGTCAGTTCTGACGCGTTACCCGGCCGAACCACCCGATACCGGGTCGAATTACCGCTGGTAGAGGCGCCGTTTGGCGATGTACTGCACCACACCGTCCGGCACGAGGTACCAGACCGGCTCCCCGCGGGCGACCCGCGCGCGGCAGTTCGTGGACGAGATGGCCATCGCCGGCACCTGCACCAGGCTCACCGTGTCGGCGGGCAGGTGCGCGTCGGTGAGCTCGAAGCCGGGCCGGGTCACCCCGATGAAGTGGGCCAGCTCGAAGATCTCGTCCAGGTCCTTCCAGGAGAGGATCTTCTCCAGCGCGTCGGCGCCGGTGATGAAGAAGAGCTGCACCTTCGGGCCGTACTCGGCGTGCAGGTCCCGCAGCGTGTCGACCGTGTAGGTGGGCCCGCCCCGGTCGATGTCGACCCGACTGACCTGGAAGCGGGGGTTGGAGGCGGTGGCGATCACCGTCATCAGGTAGCGGTCCTCGGCCGGGCTGACCGGCTGGTCCTCCTTCTGCCACGGCTGGCCGGTGGGGACGAAGACCACCTCGTCCAGGCCGAACCGGTCCGCCACCTCGCTGGCCGCGACGAGGTGCCCGTGGTGGATCGGATCGAAGGTGCCGCCCATGATGCCGATCCGCCGGATGTCCTCCTCCATCCGATGATCGTAGGCCGGGCACGGCCGACGGCGACCCGGGGCCGCCGGCCGTCCCGGCCTACGGTCCGCTCAGGCCGACGCGGCGGCCGTCGCCGTCCGGGCCACCAGCGCCCGGCGCAGGTCGTCGTCCAGGTCGGTGACCCAGCGCCGCAGGCCGGGCGTGAGGTCGTCCCGGGCCAGCAGGGCCGCGGCCAGTTCCCGGGTGGGCTGCGCCACGGCGTACCGGGGGAAGGCCCGCACGGTGACCGCGTCGGCCACCCAGGGGGTACGCAGCTTCGCCGCCGCCGGCATGTCGGCGAAGTACCGCTCGACGTACGGTGCGGTCAGCTCGGCCTGCTCCGGCTGCCAGAAACCCTCGGCGGTCGCCTCCACGAGGCGGTTGGACAGCTCGGTGTTGCGCACCACGATCTCCCAGGCGACCCGCTTGGCCTCCCCGTCGGGCAGCGCCGCCCGGCAGCAGGCGGCCCGCTCCGCCCCGGTGGCGCTACGGTCCGCGGCGGCCTCGGCGGCGATCTCCGCCTCGCCGGCCGCGCCCAGCACCACCAGGCGCAGCAGCAGCGCCCAGCGCAGGTCGGCGTCGACGGCCAAGCCCTCCGGCACGCCGTCACCGGCCAGCCACCCGGCGAGCAGCCTGGTGTCGGTGGTGGCCGCGATCAGGCCCCGGGCGGCGGCGAGCTGCAACGAGCCCCCGGCCGGCGCCCCGGCGAGCAGCGCCGCGCACGCCCCGGCGACCCGGAGCAGGGCGGCGTCCCGGGCGAGCGGGTCCAGGTAGCGGTCGATCAGCCGGCGGCTCAGGGTGAGCACCTCCTCGGCGATCGTCACCTCCGTCTCGGCGGGCAGCGCCGCGTCGACCAGGGCGACCAGCGAGGTGACCGGGCGCTCCCCGTCGGTGGCCGCGTCGAGCGCCTCGCCCCAGAGCAGGGCCCGGGCCAGCGGGTCGGCGAGCCCCGGCAGCACCATGGGCACCGCGTCGGCCGAAGCCGGGTCGAGGCGGATCTTGGCGAAGGTCAGGTCGCCGTCGTTCGGCAGCAGCAGCCCGGTGGCCGGCTCGCCGAGCAGCGGGGTCAGCGTGGTCCGCCCGCCGTCGGCGTCCGGGTCCAGGTCGACCTCGAAGCGGCTCGCCGTGCCCTCGGCGTACCGGCCCACGCCGACGCGGTGCGGGCGTAGCACCGGATGCGACGCGGGGGCGGTCTGCACGATCGCCGCGTCCCGCCAGCGCCCGTCGGCGTCGACCGACGTCTCGATGCGCAGCGTGTTGACCTGCGCGCTGCGCAGCCACCGGTCGGCCCAGGCGCCCAGGTCCCGCCCGCCGGCGTCGCCGAGGGCGGCCAGCAGGTCGGTCAGCGTGGCGTTGCCGAACCGGTGCTTCGCGAAGTGCGCGTTCAGCCCGGCGAGGAACGCCTCGTCGCCCAGCCAGGCGACCAGCTGCCGCAGCACGCTGGCCCCCTTGGCGTACGAGATGCCGTCGAAGTTGAGCAGGGCCTCGGCGGCGTCGGCGACCTCGGTCGGGGCGACGGGGTGGGTCGACGGCCGCTGGTCGGCGGTGTAGCCCCAGGACTTGCGGCGGATCGCGAAGGTCGTCCAGGCCCGGTCGAAGCGGGTCGCCTCGGCGGTGACCCGGGTGCCCAGGTACTCGGCGAAGGACTCGTTCAGCCAGAGGTCGTCCCACCAGCGCATGGTGACCAGGTCGCCGAACCACATGTGCGCCATCTCGTGCGCGATGGTGGTGGCGCGCACCTCGCGCTGGCTGTCGGTGACCGCCGAGCGGAACACGTAGTCGTCCCGGAAGGTGACCAGGCCGGGGTTCTCCATCGCGCCGGCGTTGAACTCGGGCACGAACGCCTGGTCGTACTTGCCGAACGGGTAGCGATCGGCGAAGAGCTGGTGGAAGCGGTCGAGGCACTGCTTCGTGACGGTGAGGATCTCGTCGAGGTCGGCGTCCAGGTGGGCGGCGAGGGAACGGCGGCAGTACACGCCGAGCGGGATGCCGTCGTGGGAGTCGCGGCGGACGTGCCAGGGGCCGGCGACCACCGAGAAGAAGTACGTGGCCAGCGGGGCGGTGGGGGCGAACTCCCAGCGACCCGGCCGGGGGTTCGCGGCGAGCGCCCCGTTGGCGGCGACCGTCCACTCCGGCGGGGCGGTGACCGAGAGCGTCACCGGCGCCTTCAGGTCCGGCTGGTCGAAGGCGGCGAAGATGCGCGGTGCCTCGTCCAGGAAGGACATCGCATACAGGTACGTCTCGCCGTCAGCCGGGTCGACGAAGCGGTGCATCCCCTCGCCGGTGTTCGAGTACGCCATCTCGGCGGTGACGGTGAGCGTGTTCTCCGCCGCCAGGTCGGCCAGCGGGAACCGGCCGTCGGCCAGCGCGGCCGGGTCGAGGTCCCGGTCGTTGAGGCGTACCGTCAGCAGCTTCGCGGGCTTGACCTCGACGAAGGTCTGCGCCCCGGCGGCGGCCCGGAACCGGATGGTCGCGGTCGAGCGGAACCTCTCGCCGTCGCCGGTCAGGTCGAGGTCCACCTGGTAGGACTCGACGGTGATCGCCGCGCCACGCGCGGTCGCCTCTACACGGGTCAGGCTCGGCATCCGCTTATCCTGCCCGATGGGGATCCGCACGTGTTTCCCATGACCCCGTGGCACTGGAGGACTGAACCATGGCTTCGCACCCCAAGGGCGACTTCGACCTCTCCCGGGCGGTCTGGCAGCGGGCCGAAGGCGACACCTCCGAGAGCGCCGTCGAGGTGGCCTTCGTCGACGACCTGATCGGCATGCGCAACTCCGCCGAGCCGGACGGCCCGGTGCTGGTCTTCACCCAGGCCGAGTGGGACGCGTTCGTCGCCGGCGCCCAGGACGGCGAGTTCGACCTGGACTGAGCCGAGGACGCCGGTCGGGTCGGTCGCGGCCCCGCCGTCGGCCCCCGGCCCGCTCCCGCGGCGGGGCGGGCGGGCCGGGCATCCCGTGGGCCGCGCGGCCCTAGTCGCCGTCGCCCCAGCCCAGTCCGCCGGGGCCGGGGGCGTGGTGGAAGCCGGGGTGGCCGGCCACGTCGACACAGCGCTCGCCGTCCGGCCCGGACGCACCGCAGAACAGCCGCTCGGCGTGCTGCCACGCCTCGGCCGGCGACAGCGCCGACGCGCCCAGGGCCAGCTCGGGTCGCAGCAGGCTCAGCGCCTCCGCGTATCCGACGGCGATCTCCCGGGCCGACTCCAGGTCGGGCGCGGTGAAGCCGAGGTGCACGGTGAAGAACCGGCCCGGCCGGGCCGGGCGGCGAGGCGGCGCGATCAACGGGGCGTCGGCCGTGTCCCGTGCCGCGCCGAGCGCCCCCAGCGCCTGCCGCTGCCGCCAGTACGGCGGCCTGTTGTCCCGCATGGGTCCTCCCGTGGCGATCGTGGGCGCGGCCTCCCCCGGGTGACCTGCCCGGGTTCCGGCCCGGCTGCCTGCCGTCGGTACGCCGTCGGCGGCCCGACCGGACCGCTCCCCCGAGCCAACCAGCTTTCCGCGCCCCTGGGAGGGGCCAGCGGGCGCGCCGTGCGCTGGCCCCCTCCCCTCACGTTCCGCCCTCCGGCCGGACGTGGCCGGCGACCGGGAGCCACATGCGAGTCCCGGGCGGCACCGGGCCAACCCGGCGGGACGGGTTCCCGACCGCCCGCCGCCCGGCACCGGCCCGACCGACCGCCGGCCGCCCGGCACCGGCCGAACACCGGCCAGCCCGACCGCACGCCGCCCGGCGCCGGCCGCACGCCGGCCAGCGGCGGGATTGCGCCACGCCGGCCTGGGTAGACGGAGAGGCATCGACGAGACCGGCAGGCCGGCAACGGCCGCCGCCCGCTGCAGGAGGCCCGATGGCGACCATCCCGACGGAGCGCAGCCCGGAGAGCTCGGTGGCGTTCCTGCGCGACGGCTACCGCTTCGTCGGCCGCCGCTGCGACCGCCACGGCAGCGACATCTTCCAGGCCCGGCTGCTGCTGGAGCGCACCATCTGCCTGCGCGGCCGCCCGGCGGCCGAGCTGTTCTACGACCCCGAGCGGTTCGTCCGCGCGGGTGCGATGCCGATGCGGGCGCAGCGCACCCTGACCGGCCGGGGCGGCGTGCAGGGCCTGGACGGCGCCGACCACCGCGACCGCAAGGCCATGTTCATGTCGATCATGACGCCGACCGCAGTCCGGCACCTCGGCCAGCTCTTCGACGACGAGTGGCGGGCCCGCGTCCCGGCCTGGGAGTCGGGCGGGCCCGTCGTGCTGTACGACGAGGTCGGCCGGATGCTGACGCGCGCGGTCTGCGCCTGGGCGGGCGTGCCCCTGGCGGCCTCCGAGGTCGACCGGCGCACCGCCGACCTGCACGCGATGATCGAGGGACCGGCGACGCTCGGCCCCCGGCACTGGCGCGGCCTGCTGGGCCGCCGCCGGGGCGAGCGTTGGATCGGCGGCGTCATCGACCGCGAGCGCGTCGGCACGCTCCCGGCGCCCGAGGGCAGCGCGCTGCGGGTGATCGCCGAGCACCGCGACGCCCGCGGGCGGCTGCTCCCCCGCCGGATCGCCGCCGTCGAACTGCTCAACGTGCTGCGCCCCACCGTCGCCGTCGACCGGTTCGTCGTGTTCGCCGCGCTCGCGCTGCACGACCACCCGTCCTGGCGGCAGCGGACCCGCGAGAGCGGGGAGTCCATCGAGAGCTTCGTGCAGGAGGTACGCCGCTTCTACCCCCTCTTCCCGGTGGCCGCCGCCCGGGTCCGTCGCTCCTTCGACTGGCAGGGTTACCACTTTCCGCGCGGCAGGCGGGTGCTGCTCGACCTGTACGGCACCGACCACCACCCGGAGCTCTGGCCCGAGCCGGAGCGGTTCCGCCCGGAGCGCTTCACCGGCTGGCGGGGCGACCCGTTCCGCTTCGTCCCCCAGGGCGGCGGGAACCATCTGTCCGGCCACCGCTGCGCCGGTGAGTGGATCACCATCGAGCTGATGAGGCGGGCGGTGACGAACCTGACCACCGCCATGCGCTACGACGTGCCCCCGCAGGACCTGGCGCTGAGCCTGAGCCGGATGCCGACGCTGCCGCCCAGCGGCTTCGTGATCACGAACGTCCGCCGCACCGCCTGAGCGACGCCGCGCCCGCGCCGCGGGGACCGGCCGATCCCCGCGGCGCGGACCGGTCAGGCCGGGTGCAGGACGGTACGCAGGCAGCCATCCTGCTTCTTCTCGAACATCTCGTAGCCCCGCGCGCCCTGCTCCAGCGGCATCGGGTGGGTGGCCAGGTAGCTGGGGTCGATCTCCCCGGCGGCGAGCCGGTCCAGCAGCATCGGGATGTAACGCTGGGCGTGCATCTGCCCCATCCGCAGCACCAGCGCCTTGTTCATCGCCGCGCCCAGCGGGAACTTGTCCACCAGGCCGCCGTAGACGCCGACGATGCTCACCGTGCCTCCCTTGCGGCAGGCCATGATCGCCTGCCGTACGGAGGTGGGACGGTCGGTCTGCAACCGGGCGGTCTGCTTCGCCTTGTCGTACGCGTGCGCCGGGCCGACGTCGTGGGACTCCATGCCGACGGCCTCGATGCACGCGTCCGGCCCTCGGCCGGCGGTCATCTCCCGCAGCGCCTCCAGCACGTCGGTCTCCGCGTAGTTGACCGTCTCCACGCCGAGCCGGTCGGCGGCGGTGGCGAGCCGCTCCGGCAGCCGGTCGACGACGATCACGTGCTCGGCGCCGAGGAGCTGCGCGGCCCGGGCCGCCATCTGGCCGACCCCGCCCGCGCCCCAGACCGCGACCACCTCGCCACCCTTCAGCCCACAGAAGTCGGCGGCCATCCAGCCGGTGGGCATCGCGTCGGAGGCGAACACCACCGAGTCGTCGGGCACCGCGTCGGGGACCGGGAACGCCCCGACGTCACCGAACGGCACCCGGACGTACTCGGCGTGGCTACCGGAGTAGCCCCCGGCGGCGTGCGAGTAACCGAGGATGCCGGCCGGCGAGTGCCCCCAGAGCTTCTCCACGAAGACCGGTTGGGGGTTGGAGTTGTCGCAGAGCGAGTACTGCTCGGTGCGGCAGTACCAGCAGCCGCCGCAGGCCACCACCGAGCCGACCACCACGCGGTCGCCGGCGCGCAGCCGCCGTACGCCGGGGCCGGTCTCCACCACCTCGCCCATGAACTCGTGACCGAGGACGTCGCCCTCCCGCATCGCCGGCAGGAACCCGTTTATCAGGTGCAGGTCGGAGCCGCAGACGCTGCTGGCCCGCACCTTAACGATGATGTCGCCCTCGGCGCGGATCCGCGGCTCGGGCACGTCGCGTACGGCCAGCTTGCCGACGCCTTCCCAGCAGAGCGCCCTCACGCCCGTCCTCCCGTCGTCAGCCGCTCGCGGACCTCGTCGGTCTCCTTCTCCTGGGCCGGGCCGCGCCCGGACGGGTCCCGCCGGGTGTCGATCACCTGCCCGCACTCCACCAGCGACTTCACCCGGCGCAGCACGTCCCGCAGCGCCAGGTCCGGTTCGTCGCCACGGACCAGGCCGAGCGCCCGGCGCACCGGGCCGGAGCGCCACCGCAACTCGGCACGGACCTCCGTGCCCCGGTCCTGGGGCGCGGGCGCCAGCTCCACGGCGCCCTCCTGCGCCGGCCCGTCGGTCACCTGCCAGCGCAGCCGGCCGGGGCCGTCGACGGTGATCTCGGCGCGCCACTCGGTGCCGCCGCCGTCCGGGTCACGCGCCACGCAGCGCCACCGGTTGTCGTCGAGCTGCTCCAGGGTCGCCCACTCGGCCAGCGCCCGGTCCATCCGCTCCCGGTCGGTCCAGAAGCCGATCACCGCCTCGACCGGCCGGTCGACGGTCACCCCGCGCCGCACCACGTACCAGCCGTCGCGCCGCGCGGGCTGGTGCCGGCGCCGCCGACGGGCCACTGCCCGGCCGACGCCGACCGCGGTCACCGTGGCGGCGCCGAGTAGCGCCCACCTCGTTCCGTTGCTGGTCATCACGTCTCCTCCACCCGGGCGCCCGGGGATGGACCACCCGCATCCGTTGCGCTACCCGGCGCCGCCCGGCCGAAACGACGAACCGGTTTGACCGGCCGATATGCGGGCACCTGCTGCGGGCAACCACCGTCACCGGGAGACACCGTTGTCCTTCGACTCCAGCGAGTACGGCCGGCACGTGGCCGAGGTCTACGACGAGACGTACGCCCACCTCACACCGGACGCCGCGGTGGAGCGGCTGGCCGCGCTGGCGGACGGCGGCCCGGTGTGCGAGTTCGGCGTCGGCACCGGACGGCTCGCGCTGCCGCTGGTCGCCCGGGGGCTGACCGTCGCCGGCATCGAAGGCTCCCCCGAGATGGTCGCGGGGTTACGGGCGAAGCCCGGCGGCGACGCGGTCGAGGTGGCCGTCGGCGACTTCGCGCGGACCCGCGTGCCCGGCGAGTTCGCGCTGGTGGTGCTCGCGTTCAACACGATCTTCGCGCTGCCGGACCAGGCCGCCCAGGTGGCCTGCTTCCGCAACGCCGCCGCCCACCTGCGCCCCGGCGGCCGGTTCGTGGTCGAGGCCTGGGTGCCCGATCCCGGGGCCTTCCGGGCCGGCGGCGCGCTGCGCCCGGTGCGGGTGGCCGAGGACGCGGTGCTGCTGGAGGCGGCCCTGCTGCACCCCGCCGAGCAGCGGATGACCACGACGAAGGTCCTGCTCAGCAACGCCGGGGTGCGGCTGCTGCCGGCCAACCACCGCTACGCCTGGCCCGCCGAGCTGGACCTGATGGCCGAGCTGGCCGGGATGCGCCGGGAACACCGGTGGCAGGACTGGACCGGGCGGCCGTTCACCGACGACAGCCGCGACCACGTGTCGGTCTACCGCCGCCCGGAGCGGCCGTGAGCGCCCCCACCGCCGGGCCCGTCGACGACCGGCACGCCACGGCGACACCGACGGCCGGGAGCGCCGACGACCGCGGCCTGCCGATCGCGTACGTCCTGCCGCTGCGCTGGACCGACGACGCCGGGCTCCCCGAGCTGACCGGCTACCTGCGCCGGCTCAGCTCGCGGGTCGACGTGACCGTGGTGGACGGGTCGCCGCCGGAGCTGTTCGCCCGGCACCGGGTGGCCTGGCGGGGACTGGTCCGGCACCTGCCACCCGATCCCGCCGTACGGGGCGTCAACGGGAAGGTGACCGGCGTGCTCACCGGCGTCGCCGCGGCCCGGCACGAGCACGTGGTGATCGCCGACGACGACGTCCGGTACGACGAGGCGGGGTTGCGCGCCGTGCACCGGCTGCTCGACCGGGTGGACCTGGTCCGGCCGCAGAACTACTTCGACCCGCTGCCCTGGCACGCGTGGTGGGACACCGGGCGGACCCTGCTCAACCGGGCGTTCGGCGCGGACTACCCCGGCACCCTGGCGGTGCGCCGGAGCACCTTCCTCGCCATGGGCGGCTACGACCCGGACGTGCTCTTCGAGAACCTGGAGCTGATCCGCACCGTGCGCGCGTACGGGGGCACCGAGGCGGCACCCGCCTGGCTGCACGTACGCCGGCTGCCGCCCGACACCGCCCACTTCCTGGGCCAGCGGGTGCGCCAGGCGTACGACGACCTGGCCCAGCCGGCCCGCCTGGTGGCCTCGCTCGCGGTCCTGCCGGCGCTGGCCGCGGCGGTCGCGGCCCGGCGACCGGGGCTGCTGCTCGGCGCGGCCGGGACCACCGTGGTGCTGGCCGAGGCGGGCCGGCGCCGGGCCGGCGGCAGCGCGGTCTTCCCGCCGACCGCCGCCCTGGCGGCCCCGCTCTGGGTGCTGGAACGCGGCGCGTGCAGCTGGCTCGCCCTCGGCCGGCGGCTCCTCTTCGGCGGGGTCCGCTACGCCGGCGGCCGGGTCCGGCGCGCCGCCCACTTCGACCGCACCCTCCGCCGCCGCCTCCGCTGACCCGCCCCACGCCTCTCCCGCACCACCTGGACGCCCACGCTCACACCCACGCGATCTTGCGCTCCTGCCCGGACAATCCGGCCACAAAGCCGCAGATGGTGAGCACAAACTGCAAGATCGCGGCGGCCGGGAGGGCGGCGCGGGGGCGGGACGCACACGACAGCTCGCGGCCACTCCCCGGAACGTTCCGGGAGTGGCCGCGAGCTGCGGCGTGCGGTGGCCGGGTCGGTCAGTACCGCACCTGTTCGCGCGGCTGCTGCGCCTGGTCCTTCACGTCCTGCGCGGCGGAGCGGGTGTCGTCCCTGACGGCGTGCACGGCCTCCTGCGCGGTGGACTTCACCGACTCGGTGGCGTGCTGCGCCGGCTCACGCAGCTCCTCCTTCAGCTCGCTGGCGACCTCGCCCAGCTTCTCCTTCACCACCCCGGCGTGCTCGCCGGCCTTCTCCCTGACCTGCGTCGCCACCTGCTGCTCACGGCGGGTGGCCGGGATGAGCGAGGAGGCGAGCCAGCCGACGCCGAAGGCGATCAGGCCGGCGGCCAGCGGGTTGCCCTCGGACTTCTGCCGGATCGCGTGCGGGGCCCGGTGCGCGACGTCGCTGACCGTCGAGGCGGCCGAGTGCGCCCTGTCGCCGACCGTCGAGGCGGCCGAGTGCGCCCTGTCGCTGACGGCGGACGCCGCCGACGAGGCGTGGTCGCCCACCGAGTGGGCGCCGTGCCTGGTGCTGTGACCCAGGTCGGAAGCGGTTCCCATCACCTTGTCCCTCACATTCTGCAGTGCGTTGCGGGCCCGCTGCTTGCGGTCGTCGACGATGCGGGCGGGGCTGACCTTGTACGCCAGCGCGTCCACGTCGGAGCTCAGGTTGCTCCGGGTGGCTTCGATCTCCCGGCGGATCTGGTCCGGGTCGGTGCTCATCGGGGGACCTCCTGCGGGTGGGGCTTGAGCACGTCGGGAATCCGCTGCACGCTCTCGTTGGTCTGCTTGAGGCCGCGAATCCGCTCGGCGTTCCTCTTGGCCATGGAGTAGAGGACCGCGGCGATCGCGCCCCAGATGACGGCCACGATCAGCGCCGCCCAGCCGGCGTCCATCACGTTGGACAGCCCGGCCCAGAGGGCCAGCGACAGGAACAGGGCCACCATGTAGCCGCCGAAGCCGGCGCCGCCGAAGAAGCCGGCGGCCTTGCCCGCCTTCCTGCCCTCCTGGCGGATCTCGGCCTTGGCGAGTTCGACCTCCTGCCGCATCAGGGTGGACAGGTCGGTGGTGACCTGGCGCATCAGCTCACCGATCGAGCTGCCCCGGACCTCGTCCGCGTCGTGGGGGTGGTGACCGGAGTTCAGCCCCGCCCCCTGCGTCGGCACGCTCATGCCGCCGCCTCCCTTCGGATGACTCGTGGGCTCACGGACGGGTTCCGCTCGACGGCACGCCCGGCAGCGGGTCGGTCCGGGTCACCGGCGGCAGCGGCTGACCGACGCCACCCGCCGGGTCGGCGTAGCCGGTGGTGGTCTGCGGATCGGCGTACGCGCCCGGGGCCGGGTCCAGGTAGCCACCCGGCGGCACGGCGTCCGGCACCGCGCGCGCGGCCGGCGTCGTCGGGATGACCGCCGTCCGGTCCGGGTCGTAGCCGGCACCCGAGCCGTACGCGGAGTGGCCGTTGCCGCCCTGGCCGTCGCCGGCGGCGGACATGTTCCTGGTCAGCCGGCCGGCGAGCACGCCCAGCACGGCGGCGCCGACGAGGAAGGTGCCCGGGTTGCGGCGGGCGTAGTCACGCACCTCGGCGATGATGTCGCCGGGCTCCCGCTGCTCCAGCCAGCCGGCCACGCCGTGCACCCGGTCGGCGGCCTGGCGGGCGATCTCGCTCACCGGCCCGGCCTGACCGCCCTGCTCGGCCATCGAGCGCATCTCGTCGGCCAGCGAGCGGAGCCCACCGGCGGCGCGCCGCTGCTGCTCACCGGCCTGGCTGGCCACCTGGCTGCGGGCCTCGCCGTAGAGGTTGCGCGCCTGGCGGGTCGCCTCGCCGACGACCTCCCTGCCCTGCTCCTTGGCCGTCCCGGCGACGGCGCCGCCGGCCTGCTTCGCCTCCGACCCGACCTGGCGGGCCTGCTCGCGGACGCCGCCGCCGTTGGTCGACTCCTGCCCGTACGTGGAAGTCGTGGGTGACAGATCGTAAGTCATGATGTCCCTTCCGCTCGGAGAGTCGTCGCGGTTGTGCTGGGGGGATGCGACCGGCCGTTGCTGCCGCCGCCTCCTCTGACCTACCCTCCGTCGCCGCTTCCATACCTCGTTCGTGACTTCTCCTGCGGCCCGTCCCGCGAGGACTACAAAATGGAGGATCGTCGGGCCGGACGCCAATGCCATCACGGACAGTGACGGCCGGTCGCCGCGACCCGCACCGCGGGCAGGGCGTTCCGCGGGTCCACGGAGGTGACATCGATGGCACGGAACGCACGCGGCGCCCCACCGGGACCGAAGCCCGCGGTGCAGTTCGCCGCGGTGGCCGCGGCCGGGATCTTCACCCTGGTCGGGGTGCTCGGGTTCATCCCCGGCGTCACCACCGACTACGGCGACATGACGTTCGCCGGTCACCACTCCGAGGCCCGGCTGCTCGGCCTGTTCCAGGTGTCGATCCTGCACAACGCGCTGCACCTGGGCTTCGGACTGGCCGGGCTGGTGCTGGCCCGCACCGTCGCCGGGGCCCGGATCTTCCTCGCCGGCGGCGGCGCGCTCTACCTCGGCCTGTGGCTGTACGGCTTCGCGATCGACCGGGAGACCGTGTTGAACTTCATCCCGGTCAACAACGCCGACAACTGGCTCCACCTGGCCCTCGGCTTCGGCATGCTCGCCCTCGGGCTGCTGCTGTCCAACCGGGTGGGCATGGGCACCCGGCTGGACGATCCCTTCGACCGTCCCTGACCGGTCGCCGGCTCGTGGCGTTTGCCCGGCTCGACATCAGGGCACCGGAGGATCAAGAGCCGAGAACGAGGAGGTGCCATGCCCAAGTGGCTGCGCAACAACGCACTGACCATCGCGATGTTCGGCGCGTTCCTCGTCTTCCTGGTGTTGCAGAGCGTCTTCGGTTGGCACGCCCACAACGAGGAGCTGGCCGAGTTCGGAGCCGCGCCGACGAGTTGGCCGGCGTACCTGCGCAGCGGGCACTTCATGGAGTCGGTCTTCGAGAACTGGGAGTCGGAGTTCCTCCAGATGGGCGGCTACGTCCTGCTCACCGCGTACCTGGTGCAGCGCGGGTCGGCCGAGTCGAAGCCGATGGAGCAGACCGACCGCCCCGAGGACGACGAGCGGCGGGCCACCCCCGACTCGCCTTGGCCGGTACGCGTCGGCGGGCTGCCCCTGATCATCTACCGGAACAGCCTCTCCATCGCGCTGCTGCTGATCTTCGCCGGCTCGTTCGTCGGTCACCTGCTCGGCGGGACCGCCGAGTACAACGAGCAGCAGGCCCTACAGAGCGGGGCGCCGCCGATCGGCGTCGGGGAGTTCCTCGGCACCAGCGAGTTCTGGTTCCAGTCCATGCAGAACTGGCAGAGCGAGTTCCTCGCCGTCGGCACGCTGATCGTGCTGAGCATCTTCCTGCGTCAGCACGCCTCGCCGGAGTCGAAGCCGGTCACGGTGGCGCACGCGCACACCGGCGACTGACCGGCCGGGCGGCCGCCGTCAGGCCGGCACGCGCAGCCGCTTGGCGAAGCAGGCGCTGTACGGGTTGCTCACGTACCCGCCGTACACCGGGATCGGCTCGTACCCGCACGAGGTGTAGAGCCCGATCGCGGCCGGCAGGTACGTGCCGGTCTCCAGGCAGACCACCGCGTGCCCCTGCCGGAAGGCCAACTCCTCCAGCGCGGCCAGCAACTGCCGGGCGATGCCCCGCCCCCGGTACGCCGGACGGACGTACATCCGCTTCAGCTCGCCGGTGCCGTCGTCGAGCGCCTGGATCCCGCCGCAGGCGATCGCCCGCCCGTCGGCCACCACCACGAGGTAGCGGATGTCGTCGTGGGTCACGGTCGCCTGGCCGTCCAACCCGCCGTCCGCCTCGCGCAGCTCCCGCTGCTGGGCGGTGACCAGGGCGTCGATCTCCGGATCCGTGGCGGGGCGGGACTCGATCAGCATCAGGCCACGCTAGGCGGCGCGGATTTCGGGCAGGTTTCCGGCAGTCGACCCGCTCACGGAGCGCGACGAGCTATTCGGCGTCGCCCTCCCCGACCCCGTCGTACGGGCCGACCTCGTCCGACGGGCCGGCCTCGTCCGACGGGCCGGCCTCGACCTCGTCGGCCGGGCGCTGCCGGCGGGCCTTGCGGGCCGCCAGCCGCTCCGCCGCGGAGGCGCGGGTCGACTTCTCCTCCAGCCGGACGTCCGTGCCCCGGTTGCCCGGGACGAAGTCGGCGCCGGCGTAGAGGGTCGGCTGCCAGTCGAACTCGCGGTCGCCGATCCGGACGAGGTCGCCCGGCTCCGCGCCGGCCTTCCCGAGCTTCTCCTCGACGCCCAGGCGCGCCAGCCGGTCGGCCAGGTAGCCCACCGCCTCGTCGTTGTCGAAGTTCGTCTGCCGCACCCACCGCTCGGGGCGGACGCCGCGCACGAGCCAGCCGCCGTCCGGCGCGGCCTCGATCGTGAAGCCGGCGTCGTCGACCGCCCTCGGCCGGATCACGATCCGGGTCGGCTCGGCCGGCGGCGCGGCGCTGCGCGCCTGCTCCACCAGCTCCGCCATGGCGTACGTCAGCTCCTTCAGACCCTCCCGGGTGGCCGCCGAGACCTCGAACACCCGGAAGCCACGCTCCTCCAGGTCGGGGCGGACGATCTCGGCCAGGTCCCGGCCGTCCGGCACGTCGACCTTGTTCAGCGCCACCAGCCGGGGCCGGTCGGCCAGGCCGCCGTACTCGGTCAGCTCGGCCTCGATGGTGTCGATGTCGGCCACCGGGTCCCGGCCGGGCTCCAGGGTGGCGGTGTCGATGACGTGCACCAGCACCGAGCAGCGCTCGATGTGCCGGAGGAACTCCAGGCCGAGGCCCTTGCCGGTGGCCGCCCCCGGGATCAGGCCCGGCACGTCGGCGACGGTGAAGGTGTGGTTGTCCACCCGGACCACGCCCAGGTTGGGCACCAGGGTGGTGAACGGGTAGTCGGCGATCTTCGGCTTGGCGGCGGAGATCACCGAGATCAGCGACGACTTGCCGGCCGACGGGAAGCCCACCAGGCCGACGTCGGCGACGCTCTTGAGTTCCAGCACCACGTCGAGCTGCTCGCCGGGCTCGCCCAGCTCGGCGAAGCCGGGGGCCTTGCGCCGGGCGTTGGCCAGCGACGCGTTGCCCCGGCCGCCGCGCCCGCCCCGGGCCACCTCGAAGGTCGTGCCGGCGCCGACCATGTCGGCCAGCACGGTGCCGTCGAGGGCCTGCACGACGGTGCCGTTCGGCACCTTCAGCACGAGGTTGTGGCCGTTCGCGCCGTCCCGGTTCGACCCGGCGCCGCCCCGGCCGTTCTCGGCCTTGACGTGCGGGCGGAAGTGGAAGTCGAGCAGCGTCGTCACCTGCGGGTCGACCACGAGGGACACGCTGCCGCCGTGCCCGCCGTTGCCGCCGTCGGGGCCGCCGAAGGGCTTGAACTTCTCCCGGTGGATCGAGACACAACCGTGCCCGCCATCGCCGGCCTGCAGGTGCAGGACGACCCGGTCAACGAACGTCGCCACGGGCGTCAATCCTTCCAGCGAGGTCGACTCCCCGCACGAGAAAAGGCGAAGCGGGCCGGGACACGAGGTCCGCGGCCCGCTGCGCCGGAGAAACTACTGCTGCGGCACGATGCTGACGGTCTTGCGACCGCGCTTGGTGCCGAACTGGACCGAACCGGCAGCCAGCGCGAAGAGCGTGTCGTCTCCGCCACGGCCGACCAGGTCACCGGGGTGGAACTTGGTGCCACGCTGACGGATGAGGATCTCACCCGCGCTGACGACCTGACCACCGAAGCGCTTCACGCCGAGCCGCTGGGCCGCGGAGTCACGACCGTTGCGCGAGCTGGACGCACCCTTTTTGTGAGCCATCTGAGGACGACCTACTTCCCGCTGGAGATGCCGGTCACCTTGACCTGGGTCAGCGGCTGACGGTGACCCTGGCGCTTGTGGTAGCCGGTCTTGTTCTTGAACTTGTGGATCCGGATCTTCGGGCCCTTGGTGTGCGCGGCGATCTCGCCGGACACCGCGACCTCGGCAAGCTTCGCCGCGTCGGTCACCAGGTCGTCACCGTCGACGAGGAGCACCGCGGTGAGCTTCACCGCGTCGCCGGGGGCACCGGCGAGCTTCTCGACCTCGATCACGTCGCCCTCGGCGACCTTGTACTGCTTGCCGCCGGTCTTGACGATCGCGTACATCGGAGGCGGACTCCCTGTCGTTGAGGCTGCTGGCGGGTGTTCCCACGGCGGCTCGCCGGGTAGCAGAGGCACGGCGGCGCGGGCGCGCGGGAACTCGGCACACCAAGGTGCGCCGCAGGCTAGCGTACGCCATGGGAGGGCCGACGCCCAAACCGGCCCCGCAGGTCAGCGGGCGCAGAGCTGGTCGAGCCGCTGCCGGAGCCGGTCCAGCTCGGTCTCGTCGATCGCGTCGACGTCGGTGCCCAGCGTGCCGACCTCGGCCGCCATGTCCGCGAGCAGCGTCTTGAGCTGGGCGTCCTCGGCCCGGCCCGACTCCCGCCGCAGGGCGGCCCGCCAGTCGGTCAGCGCCGCGGAGATGTGCTTGCGGGCGGTTTCGGCCGCGGTGCCGTCGTTCGCCCCGACCGCCGCGACCATCTTGCCGAGTTCCTCGACATACGTCCGCACGGCGGTGTCCCCGGCCGCCTGCGCGGCGGCACACACCTCGGGGGCGTTGCCGCCCGCCGCCCCGCTGCCGGCCCCCGGCCCGCCGCCCGGCCCGGTGCCCGTCGCCCCGCCGCCCGGACCGCCGGTGGGCCCGCTCGACGCGGCGCCCGAGGCGGCCGGCTCCGGCCGCTCGGCCGCGCACCCGGCGCCGGTGAGCAGGACAGCGGTGACCGTGGTGACGGCGAGCAGACGGCGCATGGTTCTTCTCCTGACCGGGTTGGCCGATCGTGGCCGGGGATCGACCATACGACAAGGCCCCCTCCCCGGGACATTGCCGGGAAAGGGGCCCTGCCAAACGCCGGGCTGCTCAGCCGGTCACGGCCGGGTGCGCCGCCGCGCGCCGCTGCGCCGGGACCGGCGCCGGCCGGAGCCGCCCTCCGGCTCGTCGCCGTCGGTGTCGGCCAGCGCGTCCGGGTCGTCCGGGGCGGCCAGCCGGGCGGACTCGCCCGTCTGGCTGTCGGCGATCTCCGGCGCGGCGGGGGTGTCCGTCTCGTAGCGGGACAGGTCGTAGCCCATGGTGTCGTGGTAGTCGGCGTCCGGGCTGGTCGCGGTGTCGGGCTCGGTGACCTCGGCCACGGTCCGCTCGACCGGCGCGCTCTTGCGGGCCCGCTTCCGGGACGCGCCGCCGCCCTGCTCGGCCGCCGGGGCGGCGACCGCCGAGGCGACCGCCTTGACCTTCTCCCCCGCGCCGCCGCCGGAGCGCGGCTTCTCCGGCACCGGCTCGGTGTGGATGATCAGGCCCCGGCCCTTGCAGCACTCGCAGGTCTCGCTGAACGCCTCCAGCAGGCCCGCGCCGATCCGCTTGCGGGTCATCTGCACCAGGCCGAGCGAGGTGATCTCGGTGACCTGGTGCTTGGTGCGGTCCCGCCCCAGGCACTCGGTCAGCCGGCGCAGCACCAGCTCGCGGTTCGACTCCAGCACCATGTCGATGAAGTCGATTACCACGATGCCGCCGATGTCGCGCAGCCGGAGCTGGCGGACGATCTCCTCGGCGGCCTCGAGGTTGTTCCGGGTGACCGTCTCCTCCAGGTTGCCGCCCGCGCCGGTGTACTTGCCGGTGTTGACGTCGACCACGGTCATCGCCTCGGTGCGGTCGATCACCAGGTGGCCGCCGGACGGGAGGAAGACCTTCCGGTCCAGGCCCTTGAGGATCTGCTCGTCGATCCGGTACGTGGCGAAGACGTCCGTGGTGCCGACGTGCCGGCGCAGCCGGGCGACCAGGTCCGGCGAGACGTGCGACAGGTACGACTCGACCACGTCGTACGACTCGTCGCCCTCGATCACCAGCTCGCGGAAGTCCTCGTTGAACAGGTCCCGGACGACCCGGATGACCAGGTCGGGCTCCTCGTAGAGCAG
Organism: Micromonospora sp. NPDC047465; assembly: GCF_040643125.1. Classification (NCBI taxonomy): domain Bacteria; kingdom Bacillati; phylum Actinomycetota; class Actinomycetes; order Micromonosporales; family Micromonosporaceae; genus Micromonospora; species Micromonospora sp. NPDC047465. The sequence goes on along the minus strand of NZ_JBEYTP010000026.1, from coordinate 22,078 downwards.
CACCGGGGCGCCGCCCTCGGCCGCCTTGGCCTGGATGTCCTCCCACTGCGCCTGCAACCGCTTGACGTCGCGGGCCAGCTCGTCCTCGCTGGCGCCCTCGGCGGCGGTCCGGACGATCACGCCCGCGCCGTCCGGCACCAGCTTCTTCAGCACGTCCCGCAGCCGCTTGCGCTCGGTGTCGGGCAGCTTCCGGCTGATGCCGGAGGCGTTGCCGTTGGGCACGTAGACCAGGTGCCGGCCGGAGAGCGCGATGTGGCTGGTCAGCCGCGCGCCCTTGTGGCCGATCGGGTCCTTGGTGACCTGCACGAGCACCGAGTCGCCGGACCGGAGCGCCTGCTCGATCGAGCGGGCCCGACCCTCCAGGCCGGTGGTGTCCCAGTTCACCTCGCCGGCGTACAGCACGGCGTTGCGGCCGCGCCCGATGTCGACGAAGGCCGCCTCCATGCTGGGCAGCACGTTCTGCACCTTGCCCAGGTAGACGTTGCCGGCCATGGTGCCGGAGGAGTTGCGGGTGACGTAGTGCTCGACCAGCACCCCGTCCTCGAGGACGGCGATCTGGGTCCGGTCGCCGCGCTGGCGTACCGCCATCACCCGGTCGACGGCCTCCCGGCGGGCCAGGAACTCCGACTCGCTGAGGATCGGCGGCCGGGTCCGGCGCTGCTCGCGGCCGTCGCGGCGGCGCTGGCGCTTGGCCTCCAGGCGGGTCGAGCCGGAGACGCCCTGCACCTCGTCGACGGTCTTGCGCGGCTCGCGGATCTTGACGACGGTCGGCACGCCGTCGTCGGCACCCGCCTCGACGTCGCCGGCGCCCCGGCGACGGCGCCGCCGGCGCCGGCGGGTCAGCGCGTCGCCGCCCTCGGCCTCCTCGTCCTCCTCGCCTTCGGCCTCTTCCGCCTCGGCCTGCGCGGCCTCCTCGGACTCCTCGTCCTCGATGTCCTCCGCGCCGCCCTTGCCCCGGCCCCGGCCCCGGCGGCCCCGGCGGCGGCGACGGCGGGCGGCGATCTCGTCCTCGTCCTCTTCCTCGTCCTCGGCGGCCTCCTCGGTCGGCTCCTCCTCGGCCTCGACGGCCTCGGCCACCTCGACGTCGCGGCGCCCGCGCCGGCGGCGGCGGGTCGGCTCGGCCGGCTCCTCCTCGGCGGCGGGCTCCACGGCGGCCGGGGCAGGCGTGACGACCCGGGCCGGCGGGATCTCCTCCGGCTGCGGGGCCATGAAGAGCACGGTGGGCGCGGAGAGCGCGGCCCGCCGGCGGCGGGTGCGCGGCTCCGGCTCGGCGGCGGGCTCCTCCTCGACGGCCGGTTCCGCTGCGGGCGCGGCGCCCGGCGGCACCTCGCCGGCCCGGGTCTCCGCGCCGGCGGCCGTGGCGGGTGGGGCGGCGGCACCGAACTCGGTGCCGGCCTGCGGCTCGACCTCGCCGGGCTGCTCGGCCTCGCCGGGCGCGGCCTGGGCGGCCTCGTCACCGGCGGCCGGCTCGGCGGTGCCGGCCGGGGTCTCCGCGGCCGGCTCGGCCGCCGCGGGGGCGGCCTTCTTCCGGCGGGCACGGGTGGCCTTGACCGGCTTCGCCGCCTCGGCGGGGGCCTCCTCCACCGCGGCCGACGGCTCCCCCGCGGCCGGCGCCGTGGGCTCCTCGGCCGGCGCCGCGGACTCCCCGGTGGCCTTGGCCGTGGTGGCCTTGCGGCGGCGGCGCGTCGCCTTCGGGGCGGCCTCGAGGTCGCCGGTGACCGGGGCGAGCACCTCGGCCTGGGGCGCCTCGGCGCTGCCCGGCACGGCCTCGGTCGACGCCTGCACCGGCGCGTCGGTCTGCTCGGGCTGGTTCAGGGGCGCGGCGCGCCGCCGGGTGGTACGGCGTCGGGCGGGCGCGACCGGGGCCTGTCCCGCCTCGGTGGCTCCGGCGTCCGCCGTGCCGACAGCGGCGTTCTCCGCCCCGACGGTGCTTCCCGCCTCGGTGGCGTTCTCGGTGGTGCTGTTGTCAGCGGTCTCGTCGGCCGGTGAACCGGTCCGTTCGCCGCCCTCGGGCTCGTTCTCGAGCATGGACGTTCTCCAGTTCTGGCTGCCCCGGGCGCGGGTGAGCGCTGCCACGCAGGGTTGCCGCAAAAGTGTTTCCGCCGGGCGCGCAGGGTGCGCGACCGCCGAAGTCTGCCTGCCTGAACGCCGACCGTCGGTCAGCGTTCACCGATGGTTGCCCCGTCGCGGTCCGCGTCCAACGGATCCGCGATCGCACCCTGCGCGGTCAACGTGCCCTGTGCCAGCCGGATCACCCTCGGGGAGACCGGCGGCTCCAGGTCGGCCACCACGCGGAGGCCGGAAAGGACGTCATCGGGCCGCACAGCGGGGGTGACCTGCCGCACGACCAGTTCGAGTATCGCACACGGTACGGCCGGGACCCCGGAAGGCATCTCCGCCGACGCCGCGACATCGATGTGAATCACTGCCGATCGGGCGTCGAAGGTGCGCCGGCCCTGTTTGGTCATCCGCTCGACGAGCACCTCGTCCGCGGCCGTGAAGGCGGAAACCGCCCGTTCCAGGACGGCGGGGTCGACCTCGGGCAGCTCGATCCGCCAGTGCGACGCCTCGATCCGGTCGGCAAGACTCCCGCCGCCGGCCACGACGGCGTCGAGCACGTCGAGCCCCGGCGAGAGCGCGGCGTCCAGCGCGGCGCGCAGCTCCTGCGGGTCGACCGGCTCGCGGAGGCCGATCTCCAGGTATTCCGCCTCGCTCGCGACGCCGGTGGGGGCCGCGCTGGCGTACGAGATCTTGGGGTGCGGGGTGAAGCCCTGGGAGAAGGCGATCGGCACGCCGGCCCGGCGCAGCGCCCGCTCGAACGCCCGGGCGAAGTCCCGGTGCGACGTGAAGCGCAGCGGACCGCGCTTGGCGTACCGGATCCGGACGCGCTGGACGACCGGGGCCTGGCCGCCCTCTGGCTGTGGTTTCCTACTGATCGTCGTGCTCCTCGGTGTCAGAGACCGGCTGATCGTGTAGGCACCCGCGCGACAACGCGCGTGCCGCTGACGACAGCCGCATGATCGACCCGGTGCGCGGCGGGCGGCGCGAGGGGCGCCACCCGCCCGCGGCGGGCTACTGCTGGGCGCCGGTGGGGAGCTTCAGGCCGTTGATCGGGGTGAGCGGGAGGAGTTTCTTCCCGGTCGGGCCGATCTGGATCTCGGTGTCCATGGCGGGGCAGACGCCGCAGTCGAAACACGGGGTCCACCGGCAGTCGTCCTGCTCGTACTCGCTGAGCGAATCCTGCCAGTCCTGCCAGAGCCAGTCCTTGTCCAGGCCCGAGTCCAGGTGGTCCCAGGGCAGGACCTCCAACTCGTCGCGCTCGCGGGTGGTGTACCAGTCGAGGTCGACCCCGAACTGCGGCAGCACCTCGGCCGCGGCCTCCACCCAGCGCTGGTAGGAGAAGTGCTCGCTCCAGCCGTCGAACCGGCCGCCGTTCTCCCAGACCTTACGGATCACCGCGCCGACCCGGCGGTCGCCCCGGCTGAGCAGGCCCTCGATCAACGAGGGCTCGCCGTCGTGGTAGCGGAAGCCGATCGCCCGGCCCAGCGAGCGGTCCGAGTTGATCGCCTGCTTGAGCAGCTTGAGCCGGCCGTCGATGACCTCCGGCCGCTCCATGGACGCCCACTGGAACGGGGTGTGCGGCTTCGGCACGAAACCGCCGATGGAGACGGTGCAGCGGATGTCCTTGGACCCGGTGGCCGCCCGACCCGCCCTGATCACCTCGTGCGCCATGTCCGCGATCTCGAGGACGTCCTCGTCGGTCTCCGTGGGCAGGCCGCACATGAAGTAGAGCTTCACCTGCCGCCAGCCGTTCGTGTACGCGGTGACGACGGTGCGGATCAGGTCTTCCTTCGACACCATCTTGTTGATGACCTTGCGGATCCGCTCCGACCCGCCCTCCGGCGCGAAGGTCAGGCCGGTGCGCCGCCCGTTGCGGGACAGCTCCTGCGCGAGGTCGATGTTGAACGCGTCGACCCTGGTCGACGGCAGCGAGAGCGAGACGTTGGTGCCCTCGTACTGCTGGGCGAGGCCCGAGCACATGTCGCCGATCTCGGAGTGGTCGGCGGACGACAGCGACAGCAGGCCCACTTCGTGGAAGCCGGAGAACTCCAGCCCCTGCTGCACCATCTGCCCCACCGTGGTGATGGAGCGCTCGCGCACCGGCCGGGTGATCATGCCGGCCTGACAGAACCGGCAGCCCCGGGTGCAGCCCCGGAAGATCTCCACCGCGTACCGCTCGTGCACCGTCTCGGCGAGCGGCACCAGGGGCTTCTTCGGGTACGGCCAGGCGTCCAGGTCCATGGTCGTGCGCTTGTGCACCCGGAACGGCACGTCCGCCCGGTTCGGCACGACCCGCTGGATCCGGCCGTCGGGCAGGTAGTCCACGTCGTAGAAGCGCGGCACGTAGACGCTCTCGGTGCGGGCCAGGCGCAGCAGCAGTTCGTCGCGCCCGCCCGGGGAGCCCTCCGCCTTCCACTCCCGGACGATCGCGGTGATCTCCAGGACGGCCTCCTCGCCGTCGCCGAGCACGGCGGCGTCGACGAAGTCGGCGATGGGCTCCGGGTTGAACGCGGCGTGACCGCCGGCCACGATCACCGGGTCGGCGTCGGTGCGGTCGGCGGCGAGCATGGGGATGCCGGCCAGGTCGATCGCGCTGAGCAGGTTGGTGTAGCCCAGCTCGGTGGAGAAGGAGATGCCGAACACGTCGAAGTCGCGCACCGAGCGGTGCGCGTCGACCGTGAACTGCGGCACGCCGTGGGCGCGCATCAGCTTCTCCAGGTCCGGCCAGACCGCGTACGTCCGCTCGGCGAGCACGTCGGGCAGCTCGTTGAGCACCTCGTAGAGGATCTGCACGCCCTGGTTGGGCAGGCCGACCTCGTAGGCGTCGGGATACATCAGCGCCCAGCGGACGGCCGCGGTGTCCCAGTCCTTGACCACCGCACCCAGCTCGCCACCGACGTACTGGATGGGCTTGGTCACCTGGGGCAGCAGCGGCTCCAGCCGGGGCCAGACGGAATTGGCCGCGACGGGACGCGGCGTGGTGGACGGGACGCTCATGATGCCCAAGGGTACGCGCCCCGTCGGCGGCGACCGCGCGGACGCCGCCGCGCCGGCCGGTCGGTCGCCACGGCTTCCGACCGGACGTCGGCCCGGCCCTGCCGCCCGAGCGGTGGCCGGGATCGCCGCGCTGGCGCGTCGGTACTAACCTCGGACCGGCGCGAGAGGAGATTGCCGCGATGCCGCAGCCGCAGCCGGGACCGGACCGGCCGGCCGACGGGAGCATCCCGGGCCCGGACCAGGGCCGGGATCCGGCGGTCACCGAGGAGCACACGTCCTCCCCCGCAGCCGCCACCCCCGCCGGCCCCACGGGCCCGGAGGGCACCCGTGAGCTGCCCGTCGAGGGGCCGGAGGCGACCGCGACCGACCACGCCGAGGGCGCCGACGCCGACGTGACCGCCCCGCCGGACGCCGCCGCTCCGCAGGGCACCGCCGACGCCCGGCAGGACACCGCCACCGCCCCGGACGGCGCCCTCACCGGCGGACCGGAGGGCTCCGACGCCGCCGGAGCGGAGGCCGTCGCCGGAGCGGAGGCCGTCGCCGGAGCGGAGGGCGCCGCCGTCGCCGGTCCGGAGGGCACCCGCCCGCTCCCCGCCGACCGGCCCGCGGCGGACCGCCCGGCGGCCGGTCCGGAGGGCACCCGCATGCTCCCCGCCGACGAACCGCCGGCCGACCGCCCGACGGCCGGACCGCAGGGCACCCGCATGCTCCCCGCCGACGAGCAGCCGGCCGCGCCGCCCGCGCCCCGGTGGAGCGGCTCCGCGCCCGTCCCTCCCCCGCCGCCGCGCAAGCGGTCCTGGGGCGAGTCGGCCGAGCCCACGCCGGTGCCGCCGAGCCCGGCGGAGCCGCCCGAGCACCGCACCCCGGTGGACCCGTGGGCCGGCGCGGACACCGGCGGGTGGGACCTGCCGCCGGCCGAGCTGCCGCCGCTGCCACCGACGCTGTCGTACCCGGCCGCGCCGCCGGCCCGGTCACACCCCGTGCCGCCGGCACCGCCCGTCCGCTCCCCCGCGCCGCCGCCCCCGCCGCGTTCCGCCCCGCCGCCGGTCGCCTACCCGGTGTCGCCGCCGCCGGTCGCGTACCCGGCCCCGCCGCCGGTCTCCCGGGCACCCGTCCCGGTGCGGCCGACGCCTGCCCCGCCGCCGCCGCCCGCGCCGCCGAGGCAGCGGCGGGCGAAGACGCCGCCGGCCGGGCCGCCGCCCGGCTTCCAGGCCCCCAAGGGGTACGTCCCGGTCGCCGTCCGCAAGCGTCGCCGCTGGCCGTGGGTGCTGCTGCTGACCCTGCTCTGCTGCTGTGGCTGCCCGGCCTACTACGGGACGCCGATGGTCACGCAGTACCCGGCCAGCGCCGCCCTGCCCGCCGAGGTGGCCGACCTGCGGCTGCGCGACGACAACCGCAGCAAGGAGACCGCCAGGCAACTGGAGGCCGAGGTACGCAAGGCGCACTGGCTGGCCGAGGACACCTTCGCCGGCGTCTACGGCACGTCCGGCGGCAAGCGGGTGACGGTCTTCGGCGGCACCGGTTTCCGGTTCACCCCCGAGTCGGACGCGCAGGACGAGATCACCCGGCTCACCGGGCAGTACTCCCTGGGCGAGGCGCAGGAGGTCGACACCGGCGTACGCGGCCGGCACGGGCGTTGCGCGGTGGGCCGCGTCGACGGCGACGACGTGGTGGTCTGCACCTCCGTCGACCACGGCAGCATCGCCACCGCGGTCTTCACCCGGCTCTCCGTCGACGACAGCGCCGCCCTGCTCGGCACCCTGCGGGAGCAGATCGTCACCCCCAAGCAGGGCTGAGCAGGGCCTTCTTCCCCCGGGCGGCCGGTTCCGGGGGACAATCCGGGCATGTCGCGGCGTTCGTCAACCGGATGAGCGACTACTGCGGCGGCTGCCGGTACAACCCGAGTCGGCGAGCACGCGTGCCCGTACACCGCCGGCTACCGGGCCTTCCTGGCCCGCAACCGCGACCGGATCCCGCCCAACGCGCGGATGGCCCGCGCCATCGCCCAGCTCGGCCGGCCCGGCGACGTGGACGACGTCGTCCGCCAGGAGAAGCGGCGCGGCGACGCCGCACCGTGACAGCTCAGCCGGCGTGCGGCTGCTGCGCGCGGGGCGGGGCGTAGCGGGGCACGTACTCCTGGCCGGTGAGCTTCTGGATCTCGGTCATGATCTCGTCGGTGATCTCCCGCAGCGACGTGCGGTCGTCCGGCCGGCCGGTGAAGTCCAGCGGCTTGCCGAACCGTACGGTGATCTTGGCGCGGCCGGGACGGGGCACCCGGGTGCCGATGGGCTGGGCCTTGTCGGTGCCGATCATGCCGACCGGGATGACCGGCACGCCGGCCGCCACCGCCAGCCGGGCCGCGCCGGTGCGCCCCCGGTAGAGCCGGCCGTCCGGCGAGCGGGTCCCCTCGGGATAGACGGCGACCAGGTCGCCGGCCTTGAGCACCGGGATGGCGGCGTCGAACGCGGCCAGCGCCGCCCGGCCGCCGGCCCGCTCGACCGGGATGGCCCCCAGGCCGGTGAGCACGAACTTGGAGAAGGCGCCCTTCGGCCCGGTGCCCTTGAAGTACTCCGACTTGGCCCAGAACGCCAGGTGTCGGGGCACGACCGTGCCGAGGAAGAGCTCGTCGGCGACGGAGAGGTGGTTGCCCGCGAAGATCGCACCACCGGTCTCCGGGATGTGCTCCAACCCCTCCACGGTCGGACGGAAGGCCAACCGGAGCGCGGGCGCCACGGTGAGCTTGCCGATGGTGTAGAGCAGGGGCACTGGTCCTCCGGCGGATCGTGTGCGGGCAGGCGGTGTCACGGTAGCGGACGGGTCCACGTGGCCCCGCGGGGGTGGCGGTGCCGGCCGGCTGGTGAGCGGGCCTGTCGGGCGCGGGCGGGGCCGGTGGTGGCGGCCCGGCGGAGCACGCCGGACCGCCACCGTCTCAATGCCTCATACCCGCCGGACGGCGACCGTCACCCGGTCGCCCTCGCCGACCTCGCCGGTGAAGCCCGCCACCCCGTCGGCGAAGTCGACGGAGTCGGCCAGCACCTCCCGGGCGACGAAGTCGGTGTACCCGGCCACCGCCGCGCGCACCTCCTCGGAGGCCGACAGCAGCAGCGCGATCCGGTCGGAGACGTCCAGGTCGGCGTCCCGGCGGGCCTGCTGCACCACCCGGACGACGTCCCGCGCCAGCCCCTCGGCGGCCAGCTCGGGGGTGACCTCCGTGTCCAGCACGACCACGCCCTCGCCGCCGGGCAGCGGCGCGGAGTGCTCGGCGTCGGCGGCGACCAGGCGCAGCTCGTACTCGCCCTCGGCGAGGGTGATGCCGGCGGCCACCGGGGCGCCGTCGACCAGCTCCCACTCGCCCGCCTTGACCGCCTTGATGACCTGCTGGACCTGCTTGCCGACCCGGGGGCCGAGCGCGCGCGGCACCACCGTCAGCACCTGCTGGCAGTACGCGGACACCTCACCGGTGAACTCCACCGCCTTCACGTTGACCTCGTCGGCGACCAGGTCGGCGAAGGGCCGCAGCTGCTCCGCCGCCGGGGAGGCGACGGTCAGCTTCGACAGCGGCAGCCGCACCCGCAGCCCCTTGGCCTTGCGCAGCGACAGCGCCGCCGAGGCGACCGCCCGGGTGGCGTCCATCGCGGCGACCAGCTCGTGGTCGGCCGGGAACTGCGCCGCGTCCGGCCAGTCGGCCAGGTGCACCGACCGCTCGCCGGTCAGCCCGCGCCAGATCTCCTCCGCGGTCAGCGGCGCCAGCGGCGCCACCACCCGGCACAGCGTCTCCAGCACCGTCCAGAGCGTGTCGAACGCGTCCGCGTCACCCGACCAGAACCGGTCCCGGGAGCGCCGGACGTACCAGTTGGTCAGCGCGTCCAGGTAGGACCGCACGGTGGCGCAGGCACCGGAGATGTCGTACGCGTCCATCTGCGCGCCGACGGTGGACACCAGCTCGTTCGTCTTCGCCAGCACGTACCGGTCGAGCAGGTGGGTGGAGTCCACCCGCCGCCTCGCGGTGTAGCCGTCGGCGTTGGCGTAGAGCGAGAAGAAGTACCAGACGTTCCACAGCGGCAGCAGCACCTGCCGGACGGCGTCCCGGATGCCCGACTCGGTGACCGCCATGTCACCGCCGCGCAGCACCGGCGAGGACATCAGCATCCAGCGCATCGCGTCCGAGCCGTACGAGTCGAACACGTGGTAGACGTCCGGGTAGTTGCGCAGGCTCTTGGACATCTTGCGCCCGTCGGAGCCGAGCAGGATGCCGTGGCTGAGGCAGTTGCGGAACGCCGGCCGGTCGAACAGCGCGGTGGCCAGCACGTGCATCGTGTAGAACCAGCCGCGGGTCTGCCCGATGTACTCGACGATGAAGTCGCCCGGGTAGTGGTGCTCAAACCAGTCGCGGTTCTCGAACGGGTAGTGCACCTGGGCGAACGGCATCGAGCCGGACTCGAACCAGCAGTCCAGCACCTCCGGCACCCGGCGCATCATCGACTTCCCCGTCGGGTCGTCCGGGTTGGGACGGACCAGCTCGTCCACCGCCGGCCGGTGCAGGTCGGTCAGGCGTACGCCGAAGTCCCGCTCGATCTCCTCCAGGGAGCCGTAGACGTCCAGGCGCGGGTAGTTCGGGTCGTCGGACTTCCACACCGGGATCGGCGAGCCCCAGAACCGGTTCCGGCTGATCGACCAGTCGCGGGCGTTGGCCAGCCACTTGCCGAACGAGCCGTCCTTGATGTGCCCCGGGGTCCAGTTGATCTGCTGGTTCAGCTCGACCATCCGGTCCTTGAACTGCGTCACTGCGACGAACCACGACGACACCGCCTTGTAGACCAGCGGGGTGTCGCAACGCCAGCAGTGCGGGTACGAGTGGGTGTAGGTGTCCTGCTTGAGCACCACCCCCCGCTCCTTCAGCTCCCGGATCACCGGCTTGTTGACGTCGAACACCTGCTCGCCCTGGTACGGCGGGACCAGCGCGGTGAACCGGGTGTGGTCGTCCACCGTGACGATGGTCGGGATGCCGGCGGCGTTGCAGGTGTTCTGGTCGTCCTCGCCGAACGCCGGGGCCAGGTGCACGATCCCGGTGCCGTCCTCGGTGGTGACGAACTCCGCGCCGAGCACCTGGTAGGCGTTCGGGCCCGCCTGCTCGACGAGGAAGTCGAACAGCGGGGTGTAGCGGCGGCCGACGAGGTCGCGGCCGGAGACGGTGCCGACCTGCTCGTACCCCTCCAGCTCCTTGGCGTACGCGGCCAGCCGGGCCGCCCCGACGACGTACCGCTGCCCGTCGCGCTCCAGCACCGCGTACTCGATGTCGGGGCCGACGGCGAGCGCGAGGTTGGACGGCAGGGTCCACGGCGTGGTGGTCCAGACGCCGAGCCGCACCGGCCCGCGCACCAGCTCCGGCGCGCTCTCGTCGGGGGTCAACTCGAACCACACCGACAGCGTCGGGTCGTGCCGGTCCCGGTAGACGTCGTCCATCCGGGTCTCGGTGTTCGACAACGGCGTCTCGCAGCGCCAGCAGTAGGCCAGCACCCGGAAGCCCTCGTAGACCAGGCCCTTGTCGTGCAGGGTCTTGAAGGCCCACATGACGCTTTCCATGTAGTCCAGGTCGAGGGTCTTGTAGTCGTTGGCGAAGTCGACCCAGCGGGCCTGCCGGGTGACGTAGCGCTCCCAGTCCTGGGTGAACTCCAGCACCGAGGTGCGGCACGCCTCGTTGAACCGGGCCACGCCCAGGTCGAGGATCTCCGCCTTGCTGGTGATGCCGAGCTGCTTCTCGGCGACCACCTCGGCGGGCAGGCCGTGGCAGTCCCAGCCGAAGCGCCGCTCCACCCGGCGCCCGCGCATGGTCTGGTAGCGCGGCACCACGTCCTTGACGTAGCCGGTGAAGAGGTGGCCGTAGTGCGGCAGGCCGTTGGCGAACGGCGGGCCGTCGTAGAAGACGTACTCGTTCTTCCCGTCCGTGCCGGCGGGACGGGCCTCGACGCTGGCCTCGAAGGTCTTGTCGGCCGTCCAGTGCTCCAGGACCCGGCGTTCGACCGCGGGCAGGTCCGGGCTCGCCGGGACGGCGGCGGTCGGGTCGTGCAACGGATAGGCCATCGGGGGTCGCTCTCCTCGCGCAGCTCACGGTCGTGTGGGTCTGCGAGGACGAGCCGATCCGGTACGCCGTGCCGGCGCCCCGGGTGGCCCGCGGTACCACCCCGCTTGGCGGTCAGGATCGACCGCCCGCTCGTTGGCCGGCTGTGACGGGCCGGACCCGTCCGGTTCTACTGGGCCGGTCACCCGGCTGTTCTTCCGGAGGCTCGCCGGTGATGGCCGGGTCATCGCCTTACGGCCGTCAAGGTTACCCGACCGCCCGCCGGGATCGCCGCCGAGTAACGGCGACCGCTCGTGGCGCCGCCACCTCGGTCCCCGCGCCGGCCGCCCCCTGGGCTGGCCGGGTGATCCGGATCCGGTGGGACGAGCCGACCCTGGCCGGTACCCGGCCCTCTGATCCCACCCGCGTCGACCGTGAGGCTGTCACGGTCGACGCGGGCGGGTGGTGGCGACAGCCTCAGGGTCGACCGACGGCGGCGAGGTCAGCGGGTCGGGGCGGGCAGGGTGGTCGTCCAGAGGGAGACCCCGTCGCGGTCGCGCAGGTGGACGGTGAAGGCGCCGGACGCGCCGTCGACGGCGACCTCACCGAAGTGCTGGAAGCCCTCGGCCGGGGAGGTGTTGGCCCGCGGCGGGGCGTTGACGAAGACCGCCTTCGGGCCGAACGTGCCGTCCAGGGCGTTCGGGCCGAACGCGCCGGCGTGCGCCGGCCCCGAGACGAACTCCCAGAACGGGGTGAACTCGGCGACCGACGCCCGGGCCGGGTCGTAGTGGTGCGCGGCGGTGTAGTGCACGTCGGCGGTGAGGAAGACGATCCCGGTCACCCCGGCCCGGTGCGCCGCGCCGAGCACCTGCGCGAACTCCAGTTCCCGCCCGGCCGGCGCGCCCGGGTCACCCTGCGCGACGCCCTCCTGGGCGGTGGCCCCGTCCGGCACCACCAGCCCGATCGGCAGGTCGGCGGCGATCACCTTCCAGGTGGCCGGGGACCGGGTCAGTTCCCGGATCAACCACTCCCGCTGTTCCCGGCCGAGCAGGCCACGCGCCGGGTCGGCGTAGGTGTTGCCGTCGTTGGGGTCCTTCCAGGTCCGCATGTCCAGCACGAAGACGTCCAGCCGCGACCCGTACGACAGCCGCCGGTACCGCGGCCCGTCGACCGGCGCCGGCAGCCACTCGTCGAACGCCTGCCGGGCCCGGGCGGCGAGCACGTCGACGCGGCGCTCGGTGTACCGCGCGTCGGTCAGGATCTCCCCCGGGTACCAGTTGTTGGTCACCTCGTGGTCGTCCCACTGGTTGATCTGCGGCACCTCCGCCACGAACGCGCGCAGGTGCTCGTCGAGCAGGTTGTACGCGAACTGCCCCCGGTACTCGGCCAGCGTCTCGGCGACCTTGCTCTTCTCCGGGGTGACCAGGTTGCGCCAGACCCGCCCGTCGGGCAGGGTCACCGTCTCGGCGAGCGGGCCGTCGGCGTAGACGGTGTCGCCGCTGCACAGGAAGAAGTCGGGCCGGGTGGCCCGCATGGCCCGGAAGATCGACATGCCGCCGAAGTCCGGGGCGATGCCCCAGCCCTGCCCGGCGATGTCACCGGTCCAGACGAACCGGACGTCCCGGCGGTCGTGCCGGTCGGGGGCGGTGGTCAGCGCGCCGGTCACCGGTTCGCTGGCCAGCCCCGGCCGGTCCAGGCTCTCCACCCGGACCCGGTAGTGCAACCGCTCGCCACCGGGCAACCCGCGCAGCCGCACCTTGCCGGTGAGGTCGCCGGTCGGGTCGAGCACCGGTCCGCGTACCCGCCGGGCGCCGCGGAAGTCCGGCCGGCGGCTCACCTCCACCAGCATCCGGCCGGGACGGTCGGCGCGGGTCCAGACCAGCGCCGAGTCCGCGGTCACGTCACCGCTCTGCACGCCGTGGGTGAGCACCGGTCGGCCGGTCGGCCGCCAGGCCGGTGCGGCGGGCGCGGCGGGCGCGCCGAGCAGGGCGCCGCCCGCGACACCGGCACCTGCGATCAGGCCGGCGCGCAGCAACGTACGTCGGTCAAGTTCGGTCATCGTTCCTCCCGGATCGGGGACTGCCCTCGTGGGTCTACCGGGCGGAGATGACCGGCGGCGGCGTGCCGGGTGACCGGGGCCGGAACTCCGGTGGTCCGGGTCGGTCCGGGGTGGCCCGGCCGACATGACCAGCGTCACAGCCCGGACCGTCACGCCGAGCCCCCGTCGCGTCGTCGTGTCGGTGTCACCACCACGGATCAGGGAGGTTGTCATGCAGCGGATCAACGCGGCCGAGGTGGCGCCGGAGGCGTACCACGCCGTCCTGGGGCTGGAGAAGTACGTCCGGGCCAACGTCGACCACACCGTGCTCCACCTGGTGAAGCTCCGGGCGTCGATGCTGAACGGCTGCGCGTTCTGCGTCGACATGCACAGCCGGGACGCGCTCGCCGAGGGCGAGTCGAGCCGGCGGCTCTTCGCGGTCTCCACCTGGCGGGAGGCGCCCTTCTTCGACGAGCGGGAGCGGACCGCGCTGGCGCTCACCGACGCGGTGACCCGCCTCGGCGAGCACGGGGTGCCCGACGAGGTCTGGGACGCGGCGGCGAAGGTGTGGCCCGAGAGGGAGCTGGTCGACCTGCTGATGGCCATCGCGACAATCAACGTGTGGAACCGCATCGCCGTGACCTGCCGGACCGATCTCCCGACGGACGTGTGACGGTCACCGACGCGACGCAGGCGGCCGGTGCGCTCGAGGCGCACCGGCCGATGCTGCTCGGTCTGGCGTACCGCCTGCTCGGCAGCCGGCACGACGCGGAGGACGTGCTCCAGGAGGCGTACCTGCGCTGGCTGGGGGCGGACCGGGCGGCGGTCGCCGAGCCGCGCCGCTACCTGTCCCGGGTCGTCACCCACCTGGCGCTGGACCGGCTGCGCGCCCGGCGGGCCGCCCGGGAGACGTACGTCGGACCGTGGCTGCCCGAGCCGGTGCCGACCGCGCCGTCACCGTTCGGGCCGCTGGACTCCGTCGAGCTGCGCGACTCGCTCTCCACCGCCCTGCTGCACCTGCTGGAACGCCTCACCCCGCCGGAGCGCGCGGTCTACGTGCTGCACACCGCCTTCGACCTGCCGTACGCCGAGATCGCGGAGATCCTGGACCGGTCGGTGGCGGACTGCCGGCAGCTGCACCACCGGGCGGTGGCCCGGATCGGGCAGGACCGGCGGCGGTTCACCGCCGGCCGGGCCGAGCAGGAACGGCTGCTGGACGCCTTCCTCGCCGCCGCCCGCGACGGTGACCTGACCGCGTTGACCGGGCTCGTGGCGAGGGACGCCACCGCCTGGACCGACGGCGGCGGCCGGGTCAAGGCGGCGCGCAACCCGGTCACCGGCGCGGACCGGGTCGCCCGCTTCTTCGCCGGCCTGTACGGCCCGGGCCGACACTTCACCGCGCGCCGGCTGGAACTCAACGGCCAGCCGGCCGCCCTGATCATCCGCCCCGACGGCGGCAGGTACGCGCTGACCCTGGGCGCCGCCGGCGGCCGGATCACCGGGTTCTACGTGGTCGGCAACCCGGACAAGCTGCCGTGGACGGCCTGACCGGACGGTCGTGCCGGGCCCGGCACGACCGTTGCTCGCGGCGTCGGTCGGCCGTCAGCCCAGCTCGGGGAACCAGAGCGCGATCTCGCGCTTCGCGCTGTCCGGCGAGTCGGAGGCGTGCACCAGGTTCTCGCGGTTGGACAGCGAGAGGTCGCCGCGGATCGTGCCGGCCGCCGCCTTGCGCCCGTCGGTCGACCCGACCAGCCCCCGCACCACGTCGATGACCTGGTCGCCGGAGAGCACCAGCGCCACCAGCGGACCGCCGGTCATGAAGTCCTTCAGCGGCGGGTAGAACGGCTTGTCCACGTGCTCGGCGTAGTGCTCGTCGGCCAGCGCGGCGTCCATGGTCCGGGACACCATCGCGTCGATCCGCAACCCCTTGCGCTCGAAGCGGGAGATCACCTCGCCGACCAGCCCGCGGCGGACCGCGTCGGGCTTGATCAGTACGAGGGTGCGCTCATCGGGGCTGCTGCTGGACACGCTGGGTTCCTCCTGTGCGCGGAAGGCGGCCGGGCTGGGTACGGTCAGCCTAGCGACCCGGTCCCGGCGCCGGCGCGGCGGCCGGTCTTTCCCCCGGCGGCCGATCCGGCCTAGCCTGGCCCTTGACCCCCGGGAGGTCCACAGTGGCGAATGGCGGGAACCGGCCCATCGCGCCGGTACGCAAGCTGATCGCCGCGGTGCTCGGCACCGTGGCCACCTTCGTGATCCTCTTCGGGCTGGGCATGACCAGCTGGGCCATCGTGGCGCTCGGAGCCGCCCTGCTGGTGCTGGCCATCGCGCTGGCCACCGTGCGCGGCGGCGGGCGCACCTGGGTGGTCGGCGTGGGCCACGTGCACAGCGCCTCCGAGCCGCCCACCCAGTACGCCTTCGGCCGCTGCGAGCTGCAACTGGTGATCGACGCGCCGGGTCTGCCGCCCCGGTCCAAGAAGATCATCGAGCCGCGGGTGCCGGTGGCGAAGTGGCCGTCGCTGGGGCAGACGCTGCCGATCCGGGTGGCCCTGGACGACCAGCGGCACGTCCGGGTGCTCTGGGACGAGGTGCCCACCCACGCCGAGTCCGCCGCCACCGTCGCCGCCGACCTCCCGCCCGAGTACGCGGGCCCGGATCCGCTGGACGACGTGCTGCTCCAGCAGGAGGCGCCGCCGTGGGCCGACCGTGCGCCGGACGACGACTTCCGGGACGACTTCCGCGAGCCGCTGGTCGACCCGCTGGGCGATCCACTCGGTGATCCGCTCGGCGGGGAGCCCGTCAGGCGCCCGGAGGAGCGCGAGCCCGTCGTGGTGCACCAGCGCCCCGGCGGGCCGGTCGTGCTGGAGGGCACCCTCGTCGAGCAGTCCACGACCGGCACCCTGCCACGCCGGGCCACCCCGACGCCCCGCCCGCCGGCCGAGGAGCGGTTCGACCCGCCGGCCCCGGCCGGCGGGCCCACCGACCCGCCCGCGCCGGCGGAGCCGCTCGACCCGATCGACCTGCCCCTGGACGACCCGATCCTGCCCCGGGCGCGCGAGGAGCGGATCAGCCCGGAGGAGCTGGACGAGGCGATCTTCGGCCCCGAGGCGACCACCGGCGCCGGCGACGGGACCACCGGGGTCGTGGAGGACGAGGACGATCTCGGCGCGCCGATCGCCGGGGTGGGCCTGACGCTGCTGGTCACCGACCTGCCGCGCTCGCTGGCCTTCTACCGGGACCTGGGCTTCAGCGAGGTCGACCGGGGCTCCGGCAACGCCGTCCTCGCCTTCGGGACGACCCGGCTGGTGCTGCGGGAGGTGACCGAGGCGGCGCCGATCAGCCGCCGCCTGGTGCACGTCAACCTCGAGGTGGACGACATCGACTCCGCGTACGAGCGGCTGCGCGGGTCCGGCGTCCGGTTCACGTACGCCCCCCGGGTGGTCAACCGGGGCACGAAGCTGGAGGTGTGGGCGGCCGCCTTCCGCGACCCGGACGGCCACGGCATCGCCCTCACCCAGTGGCGCGAACGCGCCGACGCCTGACCCCGCCGACGGGCTGACGCCTGACCCGTCAGCCCGTCAGCCCGTCAGCCGAGGATGACCCGGCGGACGTGCAGGGCGTAGGCCCAGACCAGGGCGAAGACGACGCCCAACGCGAGCAGCGACCAGTGCAGCAGGCCGGCCAGCATCAGCAGTCCCTGCAGGGCGGTGCCGGCGTGCCAGGCCCACGGCCGGCGCATCATGCCGGCCAGCAGCACCGCCGCCACGGCCAGCGCCAGGACCGCGCCGATCGCCGCGCCACCCAGGTCGCCGCCGACCATGCGGATCGGCTGGATGGCCAGGACCAGCACCAGCGCCTCCAGGATCAGCGTGCCGGCCCCCAGCCCGCGCACCGCCCGCTCCGGGTTCCGCAGTCCGGACCGTCGCGGCCCACCCGCCGGCGGACGGCCCGGGTCACCCCCGGCAGCCGTGCCCTCCGGGCGGTCGTCGCCCGCGGTGCCCCGCACCGGGCCGGTCATCGCTTCAGCAGCCGACGGGCGTCGGCCACGGTCACCACCGATCCGGTGACCAACACCCCGACCCCGCTCAGCTCCCCCGGTACGTCCTCCTCGGCCATCGCCACCGCCGTCTCGATCGCGTCCGGCATCTCCTCGGCGACCTCGACCCGGTCGGGGCCGAAGACCTCGGCGGCCAGCGCGGCGAGTTCCCGGGCCGGCATCGCCCGAGGCGAGCTGTTCCGGGTCACCACGACCTGGTCGACCACCGGCTCCAGCAGTTCCAGCAGGCTGGCCGCGTCCTTGTCGCCGAGGACGCCGACGACCGCCACCAGCTTGCTGAACGCGAACTCCTCCTGCAACGCGGTCACCGTGGCGGCCATGCCGTGCGGGTTGTGCGCACCGTCGAGCAGGATGGTCGGCGCGCTGCGTACCCGCTCGAGGCGGCCGGGCGAGGTGGCCGTGGCGAACCCCTCCCGGACGGTCTCGACGTCGAGCTGCCGCTTCGCGCCGGCGCCGAGGAACGCCTCCACCGCCGCCAACGCCACCGCCGCGTTCTGCGCCTGGTGGGCGCCGTGCAGCGGGATGAAGACCTCCTCGTAGACGCCGCCGAGGCCCTGCAGGGTGAGCACCTGCCCGCCGACGGCGACCGCCCGCCGGAGCACCCCGAACTCGGAGCCCTCCCGGGCGATGGTCGCGCCGACCTCGGCGCAGCGTTCCAGGATCGGCCGGGCCGCCTCCTCCTCCTGCGCGGCGGAGATGACCGTCGCGCCGGAGTGGACGATGCCCGCCTTGGCCAGCGCGATGTCCTGGATGGTGTCGCCCAGCCACTCGGTGTGGTCCAGCCCGATCGGGGTGAGCACGCACACCCCGGCCTGGATCACGTTGGTCGCGTCCTCGGCGCCGCCCAGGCCCACCTCGACCACCGCCACGTCCACCGGGGCGTCGGCGAACGTCGCGAACGCCAGCGCGGTGGTCATGTCGAAGTACGTCAGCGGCTCCGCCGAGCGCTCGTCCACCAGCCGGGCCAGCGGCTCGACCTCCCGGTACGTGGCGGTGAACCGCTCCTCGCCCACCGGCTCGCCGTCCAGGCTGATCCGCTCCCGGACGGTCTCCAGGTGCGGGCTGGTGTAGCGGCCGGTGTGCAGCCCGAACGCCCGCAACAGCGAGTCGATCATCCGGGCCGTCGAGGTCTTGCCGTTGGTGCCGGTCAGGTGGATCGACGGGTACGCCCGCTGCGGGCTGCCGAGCAGGTCCAGCAGCGACTCGATCTTGTCCAGCTCGAAGGCCATGCGGGTGAACCCGCGGCCCGCCAGCTCGGCCTCGGCGGCGGCGAAATCGGTGCGGTCGGTCACGAGGGCAGCGCCTCCAGAGCGGCGTCGATGCGGACCAGGTCGGCCTCGGCGACGGCGAGGCGGTCGCGGATCTTGGCGACCACCGGTTCCGGCGCCTTGCCGACGAACGCGGGGTTGTCGAGCTTGGCCCGGGCCTGCGCGGCCTCCTTCTCGGCGGCCGCCCGGTCCTTGGTGAGCCGGGCCCGCTCGGCGGCCACGTCGATCGACCCCCGGGTGTCCAGGGCCACGCTCACCTCGCCCGGCATGGCGAGGGTCGCGCTGGCCTGGAAGCCGTCGCCGGCCGGGTCCAGCCGCACCAGCGACCGGATGAGCGGCTCGTGCGCGGCGATGCCCGCGGCGGCCAGGCCGTCGAGCCGGGCGGCGACCCGCTGCGTCGGGCGCAGCCCCTGGTCCGAGCGGAACCGCCGGATCTCGGTCACCACCCGCTGGACGGTGCCGACCTCGGCCTCCGCGGCGTCGTCGACGAGGGTACGGTCGGCCGCCGGCCAGGCGGCCGTCATCACCGTCTCGCCCCCCGTGAGCGCGATCCACAGTTCCTCGGTGACGAACGGGATGATCGGGTGCAGCAGCCGCAGCAGCTGGTCCAGCACGTGCCCGAGCACCCGGCGGGTGGCCTCGGCGGCCGCGCCCCCCTCGGCGAGCACCGGCTTGGTCAGCTCCACGTACCAGTCGCAGACGTCGTCCCAGGCGAAGTGGTACAGCAGGTCGCACACCTTCGCGAACTCGTACGCCTCGAACTGCTCGTCCACCTCGGCGGTGACGTGCGCCAGCCGGGACAGGATCCACCGGTCGACGGTCGACAGCTGCTCGGCGGCCGGCAGCGGGCCGTCGGTGTGCGCGCCGTTCATCAGCGCGAAGCGGGTGGCGTTCCAGAGCTTGTTGCAGAAGTTGCGGGAGCCCTGGCACCACTCCTCGCTCACCGGCACGTCCTGCCCGGGGTTGCCGCCCCGGGCCAGGGTGAACCGGGTGGCGTCGGCGCCGAAGCGGTCGATCCAGTCCAGCGGATCGACCACGTTGCCGAACGACTTCGACATCTTCTTGCCGAACTGGTCGCGGACCATGCCGTGCAGGGCCACCACGTCGAACGGCTGCCGGCCGTCCATCGCGTACAGGCCGAACATCATCATCCGGGCGACCCAGAAGAAGAGGATGTCGTAGCCGGTGACCAGGACGCTCGTCGGATAGAACTTCGCCAGGTCAGGCGTCTGCTCGGGCCAGCCGAGCGTGGAGAACGGCCAGAGGGCGCTGGAGAACCAGGTGTCCAGGACGTCCTCGTCCTGACGCCAGCCCTCCCCGGCGGGCGGCTGCTCGTCCGGGCCGACGCAGACGACCTCGCCGTCGGGGCCGTACCAGACGGGGATGCGGTGGCCCCACCACAGCTGCCGGGAGATGCACCAGTCGTGCATGTTGTCGACCCAGGCGAAGTACCGCTTGGCCAGCTCGGCCGGCTCGATCCGCACCCGCCCGTCGCGTACGGCGTCGCCGGCCGCCTTGGCCAGCGGCGAGGTGTTCACGAACCACTGCAGCGACAGCCGCGGCTCGACCGTCGTACGGCAGCGCGAGCAGTGGCCCACCGCGTGCACGTACGGGCGCTTCTCCGAGACGATCCGGCCCTGCTCGCGCAGCGCCGCGACGATCGCGGGGCGCGCCTCGAAGCGGTCCAGGCCCTCGAACGGCCCCGGCATGGTGATCACGCCGCGCTCGTCCATCACGGTGAGCGCGGGCAGGTCGTGGCGCTGGCCGATCTCGAAGTCGTTCGGGTCGTGCGCCGGGGTCACCTTCACCATGCCGGTGCCGAAGGACGGGTCGACGTGCGCGTCGGCCACGATCGGGATGCGCCGCCCCGTCAGCGGCAGCTCGACCTCGGTGCCGATCAGGTGCTGGTAGCGCTCGTCGTCCGGGTGCACCGCCACCGCCGTGTCGCCGAGCATCGTCTCCGCCCGGGTGGTAGCGACGACCACCTCGTCGCTGTAGCGGATCGAGACCAACTCGCCGTCGTCGTCGGTGTGCTCCACCTCGATGTCCGACAGGGCGGTCAGGCACCGGGGGCACCAGTTGATGATCCGGTTGGCCCGGTAGATCAGGCCGTCGTCGTACAGCTTCTTGAAGATCGTCTGTACGGCGCGCGACAGCCCCTCGTCCATCGTGAAGCGCTCGCGGTCCCAGTCGACGGAGTCGCCGAGACGGCGCATCTGACCCAGGATGGCGCCGCCGGACTCGGCCTTCCACTGCCAGACCCGCTCGACGAACTGCTCCCGCCCCAGGTCGTGCCGGGACAGGCCCTGGGCGGCGAGCTGCCGCTCCACCACGTTCTGCGTGGCGATGCCGGCGTGGTCCATGCCCGGCAGCCAGAGCGCCTCGTAGCCCTGCATCCGCTTACGCCGCACCAGCGCGTCCTGCACCGTGTGGTCGAGGGCGTGGCCCATGTGCAGGGAGCCGGTGACGTTCGGCGGCGGGATGACGATGGTGAAGGGGGGCTTGTCGCTCTCCGCCGACGCCCGGAAGTGGCCGGCGGCTACCCAGTGCTCGTACCGTCGCTGCTCTACCTCGCCCGGCTGGTACTGGCCGGGCAGGGTCGGGGCGTCGGGGCGTTGGGCATCCAGTCTCTCGGTCACCCCGAAAGTCTACGGAGGGCTTCTCCGGACCCGACGTGCGCCACCTGCCGTTCGCGTACGGTGTCGGCTATGTCCGACGCACATCTCACCGAGCGGCCGGTCAACGACGGCTCCGAGCCGATCGACCTGACCGACGAGCCCATTCAGCTCAGCAACCAGGACCCGGAGCACGCCACCGGGCGGCGGGCGGGGCGGTCGCGGCGCCGGCGGGTGGCCTGGGCCGTGGCGGCGCTGGTCGGGCTCGCGGGCGCCGCCACCATCGGTACGGCCGGGTGGCGGGTGGCCCAGCAGAAGGACGCGGACCTGACAACCCCGGACCGGGTGGCGGGACTGGTCCGGGACGACAGCGAACGGGCCCGCAGCACGTCGGACTACCTGCGCAGCGGCTTCGCCGCCGACATCGACCTGGACGGCAGCTTCGGCACCGTCTACCGGGACCCGGCAGACGACAAGCGCTCGGTGCTCGTCTTCGGCGGCACGACGCTGCTCTGGCAGCCGGAGCGGGACCTGGACAGCCTGTTCGGCCTGCTGACCGACGAGACCGGCAAGGTGACGGGGCTGCGGGAGGTGCCCGCGGGCCGCCTGGGCGGCGTGATGAAATGCGGCACCACCAGCGGCGACGGCGGCGACTTCGCCGTCTGCGGGTGGGCCGACCACGGCAGCGTCGTGATGGCGATGTTCCCCGGCCGCTCCGTCGACGACGCCGGCGGGCTGTTCCGCGAGATGCGCGAGGAAATACAGACCCGTAAGTGACGCCTGCCCCGGGTCCGTGTCCGGTTGTTGGGGCAGGGGTGGTCGGGGCGGGCCCTCTGCCTGAGCTCGTTGTGTTGTCGGTGGGTGGGCGGTGGGTGCTGTCTGAGCGTTTGTTGCGGTGTCGGGTGGGTGGGGTGGGGCCTGCCGTGCCCGGCTCCGGGCGGTCAGCGAGGTGAAAATGGCCCAGCGCGCCCCGCACCACCCCCCCCC
>NZ_JBEYTP010000025.1:0-105976 GCF_040643125.1 Micromonospora sp. NPDC047465 | reverse complement strand
GGGGGTGGGGGGCCCCGCCCCGCGGCCGCCCCCCCCGGCGGGGGCGCCCCCCCGGGCGGGGGCCCGCCCCCCCCCGCCGGGGGCGCCCCCCCCGCCGCTTCGGGTCAGGCCAGCGGCAGGTAGACCCGGCCGCCCGAGGAGACGAACTCCGCCGACTTGTCCTTCATGCCGCGCGCCGCGTACTCCTTGAGCTCCTGGGTGATCTTCATGGAGCAGAACTTCGGTCCGCACATCGAGCAGAAGTGGGCCGTCTTCGCCGGCTCGGCGGGCAGGGTCGCGTCGTGGTACGACCGGGCGGTCTCCGGGTCCAGCGAGAGGTTGAACTGGTCCTCCCACCGGAACTCGAACCGCGCCTTGGAGAGCGCGTCGTCCCACGCCTGCGCGCCGGGGTGCCCCTTGGCCAGGTCGGCCGCGTGCGCCGCGATCTTGTACGCGATCACGCCGGCCTTCACGTCGTCGCGGTCCGGCAGCCCGAGGTGCTCCTTCGGGGTCACGTAGCAGAGCATCGCGGTGCCGAACATGCCGATCATGGCGGCGCCGATCGCCGAGGTGATGTGGTCGTACGCCGGGGCGATGTCCGTGGTCAGCGGGCCGAGCGTGTAGAACGGCGCCTCGTGGCACCACTCCTGCTGGAGGTCCACGTTCTCCTTGATCTTGTGCATGGGCACGTGTCCCGGGCCCTCGATCATCACCTGGACGTCGTGCTCCCAGGCCACCTTCGTCAGCTCGCCCAGGGTGCGCAGCTCGGCGAACTGCGCCTCGTCGTTGGCGTCCGCGATCGAGCCGGGGCGCAGCCCGTCGCCGAGCGAGAACGTCACGTCGTAGCGGGCCAGGATCTCGCACAGCTCGGCGAAGTTCGTGTAGAGGAAGTTCTCCTCGTGGTGCGCCAGGCACCAGGCCGCCATGATCGAGCCGCCCCGCGACACGATCCCGGTGACCCGGTCCACGGCCAGCGGCACGTACGGCAGCAGCACCCCCGCGTGCACCGTCATGTAGTCGACGCCCTGCTCGGCCTGCTCGACGACGGTCTCCCGGAACACCTCCCAGCTCAGCTTCACCGGGTCGCCGCCGACCTTCTCCAGCGCCTGGTAGATCGGCACGGTGCCGATCGGCACCGGCGAGTTCCGCACGATCGCCTCACGGGTCTCGTGGATCCGCTTGCCCGTCGACAGGTCCATCACCGTGTCCGCGCCCCACCGGGTCGCCCAGGTCAGCTTCTCCACCTCCTCCGCGACCGAGGAGGTGACCGCCGAGGTGCCGATGTTGGCGTTCACCTTGACCAGGAACGCCTTGCCGATGATCGCCGGCTCGCACTCGGGGTGGTTGACGTTGAGCGGCAGCACCGCCCGCCCGGCGGCGATCTCGTCCCGGACGAACTCCGGCGCCATGCCCTCCCGGATCGCCACGAACTCCATCTCCGGCGTGACGACCCCCGCCCGGGCGTACGCGAGCTGCGTCGGGCGCTTCCCGTGCGCCCCGGCCAGCGGCGTGCCCGCGCCGCGCACCGGGGCCACGTCCCCGCGCTCGGCGATCCACGGCCCGCGCAGCGGCGGCAGCCCGACCTCCGGGTCGGACCCCGGTCCGGAGGTGTCGTAGAGCCGGACCGGCGCGTTGTCGCCGGTCAGCTCCACCTCGGCGAAGGGCACCCGGACATCGGGCCGGGACCCCTCCACGTGGACCTTGCGACGTGCCTGCATGACTGCCTCCCCTGTGCTCATGCGGACCACCCGAAGTGGTCCAGCGGGCCGCGTCCCGCGCCCAACTCCCAGTCCCGCCCGCCGGTCAGCGCGCGGAAGACGTACTCCTTGGCGGCGGCGACCGCCGTCGGCACCGGGTCGCCCAGCGCCAGCCGGACAGCGACCGCCGCCGAGAACGAGCACCCCGTGCCGTGGTTGTGCCGGGTGGCGACCCGGGGCGCGCGGAGCAGCGTGGTGACCCCGTCGCCGTGCAGCACGTCGACCGCCTCGCCGTCGCGGTCCACGTCGCCGCCGGTCACCACCACGTGCTCCGGCCCGCCGACGGCCAGCGCCTCGGCGGCGGCCACCATCTCCTCGGCCGTGGTCACCGGGCGTCCGAGGAGGACCGCCGCCTCCGCGCAGTTCGGCGTCGCCACCCGGGCGTACGGCAGCAGCCGCTCGACTGCGGCGACCGCGCCCAGCCGGTGCCCGCTGGTGGCGACGAGCACCGGGTCGACGACGAGGTTCGGCAGCCGACCGTCCCGGGCGGCGTCGGCGACCGCGTCGGCGATGGCCGGGGTGGCCAGCATGCCCGTCTTGACGGCCCGCACGGCGAAGTCGGCGAGCACGCTGTCGAGTTGCTCGGTGACCGTGCGCGGCGGCAGCGGCAGGACGGCGTCGACGCCCCTCGTGTTCTGCGCGGTGACCGCGGTGATCACGCTGGTGCCGTACGCGCCGAGGGCGGCGAAGACCTTGAGGTCGGCCTGGATGCCCGCGCCGCCGCCGGAGTCCGAGCCGGCGATGGTGAGCACGGTGGTGGGTGTCATCGGCCCCCCAGGGTGGTTGGGGTCGGGAGCCGCGGCATGGTGGCGCCTGGGGGCTGCGGCCTGCCGCGCCCACTCCGGGCGGTCAGGCCTGATCCCTCCGTGGGCACGGTCGGCCGCCGCCCCGTACCGGAGACCTCCACGCGGTCCCGCGCGGTACGAGGCGGCGGGGAGACCACCGACCGGAAGGCGGCGGTGAGCGTGGCGGCGACCTCGGTCGGGTCGTCGGCGCGCATGATCGCGCCGAGCACCGCCACTCCCGCCGCTCCGGCCGCGATGCAGGCGTGCAGGTGCTCCGGGGTCTCCACCCCGCCCAGCGCGAGGACCGGCACAGGGCTGGCCTCGATCAACCCCGGGAGCCCCTCGGGGCGCAGAGGTGGGCCGTAGCCGGGTTTGCTGCGGCTGGGGAAGACCGGCGACAGGGTCGTGTAGTCCTCGCTGGTGACGCGGCCCAACTCGGCCTCGTCGTGGCAGGAGCGGCCGACCAGGCCGAGGCGCGGCGGCGGGTACGGGCCGGCCGACGGCAGGTGCACCGCGTCCCCGTCGAGCGGGTCCGGGCCGGCCACCACCAGCGTGCCGCCGACCTCGGCGAGGATCGCACGCAGCTCGACGGCGAGATCGGCGCGCTCGGCCCGGGGCAGGTCCCGCTCCCGCAGCACCACCCACCGCACTCCCCCGGCGACGGCCCGCGCGACGACCTCGGCCAGTGGCCGCCGCGCCTGCCACCGGTCGGTCAGCACGACGACGCCGGACGGCCCACGCGGGATCTTGGTGGGAGACGGCCCCGCCAGGGGCGCTTCCGTACCAGGATCCGCCGGAACGGGACCGGTGCGGGTCACAGGTCCGGCCGTCCGTCGTCGGGGGTGGACGCCAGGGCGTGGAAGCGGCGGGCGATCCGGCCCGCCCCGTACGCGAGCCGCCCCGCCTCGACCGCGTACCGCATCGCGGTGGCCATCGCCACCGGGTCGGCGGCCCGGGTGACCGCGCTGGCCAGCAGCACCGCGTCGCAGCCCAGCTCCATCGCCAGCGCCGCGTCGGAGGCGGTGCCGATGCCGGCGTCCAGGATCACCGGCACGTCGACGCTCTGCCGGATCAGCCGGATGTGGTGCGGGTTCGACACGCCCAGGCCGGAGCCGATCGGCGCGCCCGCCGGCATCACCGCGGCGCAGCCGACGTCGGCCAGCCGCCGCGCCAGAATCGGGTCGTCCGACGTGTACGGCAACACCACGAACCCGTCCGCGACGAGTTCCTCGGCGGCGCGCAACAGCTCCACCCCGTCGGGCAGCAGCGTGCGCTCGTCGCCGATCACCTCCAGCTTCACCCAGTCGGTGCCGAACGCCTCCCGGGCCAGGTGGGCCACCTTGACCGCCTCGCCCGCCGTGTAGCAGCCGGCGGTGTTCGGCAGCAGCCGCACCCCGCACCGGTCGAGCAGGTCCAGCAGCCCGACGGCGGTGCCGGGGGCGGTGTCGACGCGGCGCAGGGCCAGGGTGACCAGTTCGGTGCCGGAGGCGCGGATCGCGTCCTCCAGCACGCGCAGGTTGGCCGCGCCGCCGGTGCCGAGGATCAGCCGGGACGTGAGGCGCACGCCGCCCAGATCGAGGCTCACCGCGTCACCCGCCCTGGGCGGCGCTGAGCACCTCGACCCGGTCGCCGTCGCGCAGCACGGTCGCCGGCCAGCCGGTACGCGGCACGACCTCCCCGTTGACCGCGACGGCGAGGCCGCGCTGCTGGTCGGTGACCGCGCGGACCAGGTCCGCCACGGTCGAGCCGCCGGGCAGGCTGCGCCCGGCGCCGTTCACCGTCAGTTCCACGTGTGCTCCTCCTCGGGTGCGAAGGCGCCGGAGCGGCCGTCGGCGTCCGTGCCGGCCGGATCGGCGGTGGCGGCCGGCGCGAACCGGTCCGGGGTGAAGGGGGCGAGCATCGGGTCCGCCTTACCGGTGACGACCAGGTCGGCGATCAGGTCGGCGGTGAGGGGGGTGAGCACGATGCCGTGCCGGTGGTGACCGGTGGCGGCGAGCACGCCCGGCCGGCCGGGCAGCGGGCCGAGGATCGGGGCGTTGTCCGGGGTGCCGGGGCGCAGGCCGGCGAGGGTCTCGACGAGGTCGTACTCGGCCAGCTCCGGCAGCAGGTCGACGGCGGCGCGGAGCAGGCGCAGCACCGCCCCGGCGGAGACGTCGGTGTCGGCGCGCTCCTCGACGGTGGCGCCCACCACCACCTCCCCGCTGTCGCGGGGCACGAGATAGACGTGCTCGCCGTCGGCGTACCCCCGGATGACGTGCCGGAAGCCCGGCGCGCCGCCGCCGGGCGCGCGGAGCCGAAGCACCTGGCCCTTCACCGGCCGCACCGGCAGCCCGGTCAGGGCCGCCGCCCCGCAGCCGGCCGCCACCACCGTGACGCGCGCGTCCACGTCGGAGAGCCGGCGCACGGCGGCGGGCACCAGCGTGGCGCCGGCCCGTTCGGCGGCCGTGCGCAGCGCCGGCACCAGCCGGCGCGGGTTGACCTGGTGGTCGGTGGCGGCGAGCGCACCGCCGCGCACCCGGGGCGCCAACGCCGGCTCGCGGTCCCGCAGCGCCGAGGGGCGCAGCGGCGTCACCGGCAGCCCGAGACCCTGCTGGTACGCCCACAGCCGGCGCGCCTCGGCCAGGTCGTCGGCGGTGAGCCCGACCATCAGCGTGCCCTCGGTCCGGTAGCCGACGTCCACGCCGGCGGCGGCGGTCAGCTCGGCGGCGAAGGCCGGCCAGCGGGCGGCGGAGGCGGTCAGCAGCCCGGTCAGCTCGTGCTCGCCGAAGTACGCCTCGGCGACCGGGGCGAGCATCCCGGCGGCGACGTGCGACGCGCTGGAGCCCGGGGCGGGATCGTGCACGACGACGCGGAGCCCCCGCGAGGCGCAGCGCCAGGCGATCGCCAGCCCGACCGGTCCCGCCCCCACCACGGCGACGTCCGGCCGGCTCAGCACCCCAGCGCTCCCAGCAGTTCCGCCGTCGCCCGGGCCGGATCGGCCGCCCCGGACAGCGCCCCCACCACCGCCACCCCGTACGCCCCGGCGGCCAGCAGCGCGGGCGCGTTCGCGGCGGTCACCCCGCCGATCGCGACCACCGGCACGTCCACGGCGGCGGTGACGGCGCGCACCCCGGCCGGCCCGATCGGCGCCGGCAGGCCGGTCTTGGTGCTCGTGGCGTGGCAGGGACCCACGCCCAGGTAGCTGGCTCCGGCGGCGACCGCCTCGGCGGCCGTCCCCGGCTCGCGGGCGGTGGCCCCGAGCACGGCGGTCGCGCCGAGCACCCGGCGGGCCGCCCCGACCGGCAGGTCCGCCGCGCCGACGTGCCCGCCGGCGGCGCCCACCGCCAGCGCCACGTGCAGCCGGTCGTTGACGAGGCAGGGGACGTCGTACGGCGCGCAGAGCGCGACCACCCGGCGAGCCAGGTCGTACGCCTCCCGGTCGGTGGCGTCGTCGCTGACGCGGACCTGCACGACCAGCTCCGCGCGGGCCACCGGGAGGGCGGCCCGCAGCACGGCCAGCGGATCCCGCCCGGGTCGGGTGTCGGTGATCAGATGCAGTCGCCCAAGGGACGGCACGGCAACACTCCTCCCTGCGCCGGCATTACCCGGATCAGGTTCGACGGTCGGGGGCTCTCAGCCCCCCTCTCAGCCCGGTGCACCGGGCTCCCGTGGGTCACTTGCGCGTGTCACCGTACGACGGATCGCCGGATCCGCCAAGGGCGGGACGCGGATTTCACACCGACCGTCCGAAGCCGACGATCGGGGCGGCGCGTGACCACGCGGTCACGCCATGCTGTCCGGATGCCCTCCCTCGCCCGAGTTCCCCCACGCCTGGCGTTCCGCCCCTTCCTGGGCAGTGCCGCCGTCGCCGACGGCCTACTCACCTGGACGATGCTGCGCGGGCGGTCCTGGCGGCGGCTCCTCCCCGACGTCCACGTGCACCGGGACGGCTACCGGGCGGACGACCACCGGATGTGGTGCGACGCGGTCGCGCTGGCGCTGCCGACCGGCGGGGTGATCGCCGGCCGCAGCGCCGCGTACCTCTGGGGCGTCGACCTTCTCGACCGGGACACGCCGGTCGCCGTGCTGCTGCCGCGCGCCGCGCGGATGCGCGCGCACCCGCGGCTGCGGGTGACCCGGTCGGTGGTGCCGGAGTCCGACCGCACCCGCTTCGGCGGGGTTGCCCGTCACCACTGCCCTGCGCAGCGCCTTCGATTTGGGCCGCCAGGCCCCCCCGGGAGGAGGCCCTGGTCGCCGTCGACGCGCTGCTGCACCGCCGGGTGGTGAAGCTGCCCACGTTGCGCGCATACGCCGACGCGAGGCCCGGCTGGCCCGGCCTGCCCTTACTGCGAGAGGTACTGGCGCTGGCGGAGCCGCTGGCCGAGTCGCCGATGGAGACCCGCCTCCGGCTGCTCCTGCTCGACGCGGGGCTGCCGCCCGCGACCGCTCAGCACGACGTGCGCGACGCCGCGGGCCGCTTCGTCGGCCGGGTGGACCTGGCGTGGCCGGGGCTGCGCGTCGCGGTGGAGTACGACGGCGACCACCACCGCGAACGCACCCACTTCCGACAGGACGTCGCCCGCCTCAACGCCCTGCGCGCGGTGGGCTGGGTCGTCCTCCGCTTCACCGCCGACGACGTGCTCCGGCACCCCGACCGTACCGTCGCCCTGGTCGCCCAGGCCCTCCGCGAGCGCCACCCCGCCCCCTGACCCGCCCCGCCCCTGCCCCGGCCCGCTCCTCACACCGACGCCCTCCCGGCTCCTGACCGGCGAGCTGGCGCGCCAGAGCGGCGGAGCACCATGGTGTGCGTCTTCCGCCTCCCCCGTGACACCCACGACGTTCCACCCGCTGAGCATCCGGCACGCGTCGGGCCGCCGCCGCGCACGGCCGGCGGCACGCCGTGCGCGATGCGACCCGACGCTCGGTGGAACGTGGTGGGTGTCTGCGGGGCCGGGTGACACCCATGGCGTTCCACCGAGCCCGCGCGGCGCGAGGCGCGCGCGGGGACGGATGGACGTCGACACCGCCCCGGGCATCGCGACGCGGTGCCCGGGGCGGTGCCGGGGTGGGTCAGAGGATGGCGCGGAGGGCGTCGACGTCCTCGTCGGCGGGCTGCCAGGCGCCCGCCTCCGCATTGGAGCGCACCTGCTCAGGCGTGGTGGCGCCGGCGATGACCGAGGTCACCGCCGGCAGGGCGGCCAGCCCGCCGATGGCCACCTGGAGCATCGACAGTCCCCGCTCGTTCGCGTACGCCTCGATCGCCTCGATGGTGTCCCAGTCGGCGGCGGCGAGGCGCTGGGCGTACCGGCCGCCTCCGGCGAGGCGGCTGCCGGCGGGCGGGGCCTGGTCGCGCTTGTACTTGCCGGTCAGCAGCCCGTTGGCCAGCGGGAAGAACGGCAGCAGCCCGAGGCCGAACCGCTCGCAGGCCGGCACCACCTCGGCCTCGACGGAGCGCTCCAGCAGGCTGTAGTGGTTCTGCGCGCTGATGAACCGGGACCGGCCGTTGGACGACGCCACCCAGTCCGCGTCGGCGATCTGCCACCCGGCGAAGTTGGAGTTGCCCAGGTAGCGCACCTTGCCGGCGCGGACCAGGTCGTCCAGCGCGGCGAGGGTCTCGTCGATCGGGGTGCCCGGGTCGGGCTCGTGCATCTGGTACAGGTCGATGTGGTCGGTGCCGAGCCGGCGCAGCGACGCCTCCACGGCGCGGGCGATGTAGCGCCGCGCGCCCCGGGCGCCGAAGTCGGGGCCGTTGAGGCCGTGCATGTCCATGCCGAACTTGGTGGCCACCACCACGTCGTCGCGGCGGCCCTTGAGCGCCTGGCCCAGCAGTTCCTCGGAGCCGCCCTGCGGCTCGCCGTAGATGTCGGCGGTGTCGAAGAAATTGATCCCGGCGTCCAGCGCGGCGTCGACCACCGCCCGGGTCCCGTCGAGGTCGAGCTTGCGGCCGAAGTTGTTGCAGCCGATGCCGACGACGGACACCACGAGCCCGGAGTCGCCCAACCGGCGGTAGGTCATCTCAGTCACGAGATCCACCCTATGCCGGCCGGTCCGCCGCCCGGGGACGCCTCAGCCAACGTCCCAGACCGGCTCGGGGGTCTCCACCACCTCGTTGTCGCCGCGGAAGAGGACGAACCGGTCGAACGAGCGGGTGAACCAGCGGTCGTGGGTCACCGCGACCACAGTTCCCTCGAACGCGGTCAGTCCGGCCTCCAGCGCCTCCGCCGACGCCAGGTCGAGGTTGTCGGTGGGCTCGTCGAGCAGCAGCAGCGTCGCGCCGGACAGTTCCAGCAGCAGCACCAGGAACCGCGCCTGCTGCCCGCCGGAGAGGGTGCCGAAGCGCTGGTCGCCCTGCCCCGCCAGTTCGTAGCGGGACAGCGCCGCCATCGCCGCGTGCCGGTCCATGCCGGCCCGGTGGTCGTCCCCCCGCCAGAGGATCTCCACGAGGGTCTTCGCCATCAGCTCCGGCCGGTCGTGGGTCTGCGAGAAGTGCCCGGGGCGCACCCGCGCGCCGAGCCGGGCCACCCCGTCGTGCGCGACCGGCGCGAGCGCCGCCGCGCCGTCGACCGGGCCGTTGGCCGGGTCGGGGTCGCTGCCGCCGCGGGCGAGCAGCCGGAGGAAATGCGACTTCCCCGTGCCGTTGGCGCCGAGCACCGCCACCCGGTCGCCGTACCAGATCTCCAGGTCGAACGGGTAGGTCAGGCCGTCGAGTTCCAGCTGCTCGCAGACCACCGCGCGCTTGCCGGTCCGCCCGCCGGTCAGGCGCATCCGGATGTCCTGGTCCTTCGGCGGTACGGGCGGTGGCCCGGCCTCCTCGAACTTGCGCAACCGGGTCTGCGCGGCCTGGTAGCGCGAGGCCATCCCGTCGTTGTACGCGGCCTTCTGCTTGTACATCAGCATCAGCTCGCGCAGCTTCTGGTGTTCCTCGTCCCAGCGTTTGCGCAGCTCGTCGAGGCGGGCGTGCCGGGCCACGCGCGCGGAGTGCCAGCTCGCGAAGCCGCCGGGGTGCACCCAGGCGCTGCCGCCCTCCACGGCGACGACCCGGTCGGCGGTGTGCGCCAGCAACTCCCGGTCGTGCGAGACGTAGAGCACCGACTTGGCCGACTCGCGCAGCCGCCCCTCCAGCCAGCGCTTGCCCGGCACGTCGAGGAAGTTGTCCGGCTCGTCGAGGAGCAGCACCTCGTCGGGGCCGCGCAACAGCAGTTCGAGGGCGAAGCGCTTCTGCTGGCCGCCGGAGAGGGTCCGGACGGGTCGCTCCCGGGCGCCGTCCCACGGCAGGCCGAGCACGATGGTGGCGACGGTGTCGAAGAGCACCTCGGCGTCGTACCCACCGGCCTCGCCCCAGGCCGCGAGCGCGTCCGCGTACGCCAGCTGGGCCTTGCCGGCGGCGGTGCTGTACTTGCCGCGGACCTCGGCCGCCCGCATGGCCGCCTCGGTCTCGGCGAGCCGGCGGCCGGCGTCGCGCAGCGCCGGCGGG
Source organism: Micromonospora sp. NPDC047465 (assembly GCF_040643125.1). NCBI lineage: Bacteria > Bacillati > Actinomycetota > Actinomycetes > Micromonosporales > Micromonosporaceae > Micromonospora > Micromonospora sp. NPDC047465. The sequence continues at coordinate 96,002 of NZ_JBEYTP010000025.1, read as the reverse complement.
GCGAGCGACAGCGCCAGGTCGGCCAGTGTGGACTCGTCGCCGATCATGCCGATGAACTGGCGCATCACGCCCAGCCCGCCGGCCCGCGCGATCGCGCCGGTCTTCACCGGCAGGTCGCCGGCGACCATCCGCAGCAGCGTCGTCTTGCCGGCGCCGTTCGGCCCGACCAGGGCCACCTTGGCGCCCTCACCGACCCGGAACGAGACGTCGGTGAAGAGTTCCCGCCCGTCGGGGAGGAGATGCCCGACGGCTGCCACGTCCACGTATCCCACGCCGGCATCCTGCCCGAGCACCCGCCGGGCGGCCCAACCAATTACCGGGTGACGCGCAGCACCCGGTAGCCCTTCTGGCTGGCGTGCCGCTCGACCTGCCAGCCCTGGTCGGCCAGCCAGCGGTGCAGCGAGTCGCCGCCGAGGTGGCGGGCGACCACCAGCCAGGCGACGCCGTCCGGGGCGAGCCGGGGCAGCCAGCGCAGCAGCATCCGGTGCAGCTCGTCCTTGCCGACCCGGATCGGCGGGTTGGACCAGAGCTGGGCGAACGTCACGTCGGCGGGCACGTCGTCCGGCGCGGCGACGCGTACCCGGTCGGCCGCGCCGACCCGCGCCGCGTTGGCGGCGGTCAGCTCCCGGGCCCGCTCGTTGACGTCGACGGCCCAGACGGTCGCCGACGGCGCCGAGGTGGCCAGCACGCAGGTGATCGGCCCGAAGCCACAGCCGAGGTCGAGCAGGGCGCCGGCCGTGTCGGCGGGCGGCAGCTCCGCCTTGCGCAGCAGCACCGCCGTGCCGGGGTCGAGGCGGGCCGCGGAGAAGACCCCACCGGAGGAGGTCAGGGTGTAGTCGCGGCCGGCGACGGCGAACTCGACCTCACGCGGGTGGGCGGCAGTCGCGGGTGCAGCGGTGAAGTAGTGGTCGCCGGTCACGCCGGCAATTCTCGCACCGCCCTCGCCACCGGCCGGTCCGGGGCCGAGGAGCGGACACAGCACGACACGAAATACTCAGGCACCCAATTTCCCGTTATTACCCCCTAAAGGGACAATGCCTCCTACCCTGGGCGACATGGTGTATCGGTACGAGTCCGATGAGGAAGCATTCATGGAGTACCCGGAGCCCCGGTCCGGCCGCTCGGTGCTCGGTGCCGGTCCGCCGGCCGGCCCCTCCCCGTCCCGCTTCCCGACGCCGTCGCTGCCCCGGCCCAACCGGGTCGCGCCGCCCCCCGCCGAGCCGGAGCCGGTCCGCGCCTCGGCCCCGGTGTCCCCCGCGCAGCACGCGCCAGCACCACAGGCACCACAGGCGCCGCAGACGCCGCAGACGCCGCAGACGCCGCAGACGCCGCAGACGCCACCACCAGCGCCGCACGCCCCGTCAGTGCCACAGGCAGAGGTACCGCCCGACCCGCAGGCCCTGCCAGCCCCACCGGACCCGCAGGCCGCGCCCGCCCCACCGGCTCCACAAGCCGCGCCTGCCCCACCGGCTCCACAGGCCCCGCCGGACGCGCAGGCCCCGCAGGCCCCGCCGGACGTGCAGGTGTCGCCGGCACCGGCCGAGCCGGCCGTAGCGGCCGATACGCTCGTGGCCACCGAGGCACCCGTGGCGGTCGAGGCACCCGTGGCCGCCGAGCGCCCCGTGCCGCAGCGGGGCGGGGGCGGCCGGCTGTGGCAGGTGCTGGTCGGCGGCGCGGCCGTGCTCGTGCTGCTCGCGCTCTGCGGCCTCGGCGCCGCCGCCCTGCTGGTCGAGCGCGACCAGACGCCGCAGACCACGCCCACCGGCCAGCCCCAGGTGGCCGAGTCGGCCGAGGCCGGGGCGCACGACCTCGACTCCCGGGACACCGACCAGGCGCCGCTGACGGCCAAGGAGCTGTTCCCCGGCACGCAGCTCGTCGTCGCCGACGGGCAGCCCGCGTACCGGGTGCTGAAGACCCACTCCAGCGCCAGCTGCGCGGTCGCGGCCACCGGGGAGGTCGCCGACCTGCTGGTCCGGCTCGGCTGCAACCAGGTGGTCCGGGCCACTCTGCGCACGCCCGACGGCGACCACCTGGTGACCGCCGGCCTGTTCAACCTGACCGACCATGCCAGCGCCGAACGCGCCCGCGACCGGATCCGGCAGATGCTCGACGAGCGGCAGGGCCGGTTCCGGGGCATGCCGGCCGACAAGGGCACCGAGGCGATCGCCACCGCGCCGGCGCGGGTCGGCTGGCAGGTGCGCGGCCACTACCTCGCGTACGCGGTGGTCGTCCGCGCCGACGGCGGGACGATCAGGTCGGGTGACACGAAGGCCAGAGAGATCCTCTTCGACATGATCGAGCTGCACCTCAACCAGGGTGTGCTGGAGCGCCGGGCGGACGGTGGAACGGCCGGCCAGCCGACCGACGAGGGCGCGGACCGCACCGGCACGCAGGACGGGAGCGACCTGCCGGGCGAGTGACGAGCCCTGGGGGTGTGGACGGGTGCGCGGGCCAGCGGGCCGCGCACCCGTTCCCTTCGGCAGCCAGACGGGGTCACCCGCCCAGGTCGACCCGGCGCGTCCGCAGCAGCGCCAGCATCCGGTCGTGCGGAACGGCGTACCTGACCCGCCCTGGAATCACGACCCGACTGGCGCGCGTCGCACCGGCCGCCCCCGAGCAGGCCCGGGGGCAACGGCCGGCAGCCGGGCCCGGTCGGGGCCGAGCCGCCGAGATGGCGTACGTCGACGCCTCCCTGCGGTCAACCCTCCACGGGGACGCGCAGCCGGCGGGTCGCCTCGGCGCGGCGGGCGTACTCGGCCGGGTCGTCGGGGTAGCCCACGGCGACCAGGGTCAGCCCGTGCGCCGGAGCCACGGTCACCTCGCTGGAGCGTTCCCGGCGGGTGAGCAGGCTGCCCGGCCACCCGACCGGACGGCGCCCGTCCCCCGCGACCAGCATCGCGCCGACCAGGCTGCGCACCATCGCCTGGCAGAACGCGTCGGCCTGCACGGTGGCCACGAGGAGCCCGTCGGGGTCCCGCCGCCAGTCCAGCCGGGTCACCTCGCGCAGCGTGGTGGCGTTCTCCTTGCGCCGGCAGTACGCGGCGAAGTCGTGCTCCCCCACCAGCCCCGCCGCGGCGGCGTTCAGCGCGTCCAGGTCGAGCGGCTTCGGCCAGGCCAGCACCTCGTGCCGGCGCAGCGGCTCGGCGCCCCACGGCGCGTCGGTGACCCGGTACTCGTACCGACGGAAGGTGGCCGAGAACCGGGCGTCGAAGTCGGCGGGCACCTCGGTCATCGCCCGTACCCGCACGTCGGTGGGGAGCAGCCGGGCCAGCCGGCGCAGCAGCCGCCCCTCGTGCTCCCGCCACACGGCGGTGGGCAGGTCCACGTGGCAGACCTGCCCGGTGGCGTGCACCCCGGCGTCGGTGCGGCCCGCCACGGTCAGCCCCGTCGCCGTCCCCGCGCCGAGCAACAGGTCGAGGGTCTCCACGAGCACCCCGGCGACCGTACGCCGCGTCGGCTGGGCGGCCCAGCCGGAGAAGCCGGTGCCGTCGTACGCGACGTCCAGCCGCAGCCGGGTGCGCTCGTCCACTCGTACCTCCGCCTCACGGGTCGGGCCCGGCACCCCACGAGGGGTGCCGGGCCCGACGGTGGCCTGGATCAGGCCTTGTCGTTCTCGCCGGCCTCGTCGCTGTCCTCGCGGGCGGCGGCGGTGTCGCCGGACGCCGACACGGGCGCCTCGGCGTCCTGGTCGCCCGAGTTCGACTTCGGGGCCTCCTCGGCCGGGGCGAGCGCCTCGACCTTGTCCTGCTGCGCGGCCTTGCGGGCGGCGGTCTTCTTGTTCGCCTTCGGCTCGGCGACCTGAAGCTCCTCGACCAGCTCGATGATCGCCATCGGCGCGGCGTCACCCTTGCGCGGACCGGTCTTCACGATCCGGGTGTAGCCACCGTTGCGGTTGGCGTACCGGGGCGCGATCTGGTCGAACAGGGCGTAGACCACGTCCTTGTCCTTGACGACACCCAGCACCCGCCGGCGGGACGCCAGGTCGCCGCGCTTGGCCTTGGTGATGAGCTGCTCGGCCAGCGGACGCAGCCGCCGGGCCTTCGTCTCGGTGGTCTGGATCTTGCCGTGCTGGAACAGCGCGGTGGCCAGGTTGGCCAGCATCAGCCGCTCGTGCGCGGGGCTGCCGCCGAGGCGGGGGCCCTTGGTGGGCGTGGGCATGCTTGGTGCTCCTCAGGTGTGGCGGCAGCGCGGACTAGAGCTGCTCGGTCTCGCGGTAGTCGTCGGTGTCGTAGTCGGCCTCGCCGAAGGTGTCCACGACGTGCGCCGGGTCGAAGTTCGGGGCCGAGTCCTTCAGCCCCAGACCCATCCCGGCGAGCTTCATCTTGACCTCGTCGATCGACTTCTGACCGAAGTTGCGGATGTCGAGGAGGTCGGCCTCGGTACGCCCGATGAGCTCACCAACGGAGTTGATGCCCTCGCGCTTGAGGCAGTTGTAGGAGCGGACGGTCAGGTCCAGCTCCTCGATCGGCAGCGCCAGGTCCGCCGCGAGCTGGGCGTCCTGCGGGGACGGCCCGATGTCGATACCCTCGGCGGTCTCGTCCAGCTCCCGGGCCAGACCGAACAGCTCCACCAGCGTCGAGCCGGCCGAGGCCAGCGCGGTACGCGGGCCCATCGACGGCTTGGTCTCGACGTCGATGATCAGCCGGTCGAAGTCCGTCCGCTGCTCAACGCGGGTCGCCTCGACGCGGTAGGTCACCTTGAGCACGGGCGAGTAGATCGAGTCGACCGGGATCCGGCCGATCTCGGCACCGGCCTGCTTGTTCTGCGCCGCCGTGACGTAGCCGCGACCCCGCTCGACGGTCAGCTCCATGTCGAGCCGGCCCTTGCCGTTGAGGGTGGCGAGCTTCAGGTCGGGGTTGTGCACCGAGACGCCGGCCGGCGGCTGGATGTCACCCGCGGTCACGTCGCCGGGGCCCTGCTTGCGCAGGTACATGCTGACCGGCTCGTCGTGCTCGGAGCTGACGCAGAGCTCCTTGATGTTCATGACGAGCTCGACCACGTCCTCCTTGACACCGGGGATCGTGGTGAACTCGTGCAGCACACCGTCGATCTTGATCGAGGTGACCGCCGCACCCGGGATCGACGACAGCAGCGTACGCCGCAGCGAGTTGCCCAGGGTGTAGCCGAAGCCCGGCTCCAGCGGCTCGATGGTGAACCGGGACCGGGTCTCGTTGATCGACTCCTCGGAGAGGGTCGGTCGCTGGCTGATGAGCATGTCTTCTCTTCTCTTCCGGGGCGCCCGCCATATGACGCCCACGACAAACTGTTCCGGTGGCCCGCCCGTGTCGGGCGGGCCACCGCAACGAGCTCCGACTACTTGGAGTAGAGCTCGACGATCAGCTGCTCCTGGACCTGCGTGTCGATGACCTGGCGGGCCGGGAGCGAGTGCACGAGGATCTTCATCTGGCTGGGGATCGCCTCGAGCCACGCCGGAACCGACCGCGAGCCGGCCTCGGCCTGCGCCACGATGAACGGGGTGAGCTCCTTGCTCTTGCCCCGGACCTCGATGATGTCGTGCTCCTTGACGCGGTACGACGGGATGTCGACCTTCTTGCCGTTCACCGTGAAGTGACCGTGCTTGACCAGCTGACGGGCCATGTCCCGGGACTTGGCGTAGCCGGCCCGGTAGACCACGTTGTCCAGCCGCGACTCGAGGATCTGCAGGAGGACCTCACCGGTCTTGGCCTGCTTGGCCACGGCCTCCTCGTAGTAACCGCGGAACTGCTTCTCCAGCACGCCGTAGACACGGCGGGCCTTCTGCTTCTCACGGAGCTGGAGCAGGTACTCCGTCTCCTTCGTGCGGCCGCGGCCGTGCTGCCCGGGCGGGAACGGCCGGGACTCGAACGGGCACTTCGGGCCATCGCACTTGCTGCCCTTGAGGAACAGCTTCATCTTCTCCCGCCGGCAACGGCGGCAGTCAGCACCGGTGTAACGAGCCATCTCTCTCTAACCTCTCAGACCCGGCGACGCTTCGGCGGACGGCACCCGTTGTGCGGCTGCGGGGTCACGTCGGAGATCTGACCGACCTCCAGGCCCACGGCCTGCAGCGAACGGATGGCGGTCTCCCGGCCGGAGCCGGGGCCCTTGACGAACACGTCGACCTTGCGCATGCCGTGCTCCATCGCCCGGCGCGCGGCGGCCTCGGCGGCGAGCTGCGCGGCGAACGGGGTCGACTTGCGGGAGCCCTTGAAGCCCACCTGGCCCGCGGAGGCCCAGGAGATGACCGCACCGGTCGGGTCCGTGATGGACACGATGGTGTTGTTGAAGGTGCTCTTGATGTGCGCCTGCCCGTGGGCGACGTTCTTGCGTTCCTTGCGCCGGACCTTCTTGACAGCGGCTCCGGCACGAGCCTTCGGTGGCATAAGTCTGTGCGCTCCTATTTACTTCTTGCCGGGCTTCTTCTTGCCGGCCACGGTCCGCTTCGGGCCCTTGCGGGTCCGCGCGTTGGTCCGGGTCCGCTGGCCACGCACGGGCAGGCCCCGGCGGTGCCGGATGCCGGCGTAGCAGCCGATCTCGACCTTGCGGCGGATGTCAGCGGCGACCTCGCGGCGCAGGTCGCCTTCAACCTTGTAGTTGGCCTCGATGTGGTCGCGGAGCTGGACCAGCTCCTCGTCCGTGAGGTCCCGGGCGCGCTTGTCCGGCGAGATGCCGGTGGCGGCGAGCGTCTCCAGGGCGCGGGTCCGACCCACGCCGAAGATGTAGGTGAGCGCGATCTCCATCCGCTTCTCGCGGGGGAGGTCGACGCCGACTAGACGTGCCATGTGCGGGCGTGCTCCTCGTGGTGTTCTGGCGGAGGTGTGGACCCGTCCCACCCCGCTACCGACCGTTCCGCCTCCGGCGTCGTGCGCCGGCGACCGGAAACGGTCGCTGCCCGAGCGGGCCCCGGCCTCCGACCGGGGGTCAACCACGAAGAGGTACGCGACGCGCACCGCTCGCGGCTGGGACGAGCAATTGATTCGTTGTCTGGATCCGCGGCCCGGACCGATTACGACCGACCGTTGTCACACGGCCGGTCGGAACTGGTTCAGCCCTGGCGCTGCTTGTGGCGCGGGTCGGTGCAGATGACCATGACCCGGCCGTGCCGACGGATGACCCGGCACTTGTTGCAGATCCTCTTGACGCTCGGCTTGACCTTCACGGTTGCCTTACTTCCCATCTGGCCCGACGACGCGCCGAGGCGCGACACCGGACGTCGAAGACGGACACGGGGACGTCCCGGCCGTCGTCAGGCTTACTTGTAGCGGTAGACGATGCGCCCGCGGGTCAGGTCGTACGGCGAGAGTTCGACGACGACCCGGTCCTCCGGCAGGATGCGGATGTAGTGCTGCCGCATCTTGCCGCTGATGTGAGCCAGCACCTTGTGACCGTTCGCGAGCTCCACGCGGAACATTGCGTTCGGCAGGGGCTCGATGACCCGACCCTCGATCTCGATGGCTCCGTCTTTTTTCGGCATGTCCTCCGCTGTCCTGACGTCGGTTACTCCGGACGGCCCACAACGTCTTACACGGGCGACTGATCAAGATCAGGAGCCCGCGCCAGCCGCGGCTCCGACTCCCACCGAAGCGCGGGGTGGGCATGCCGGAGTGGACGCTGTGCGCCGATCAGAAAGTCTACGCCCGCCTGCGGGCCGTCGCCAAACCGGCCACCCTCGGGAGCGTCGGACCACCCGAAAGGCGACAATCAGGCATCCGGGTCACCCGCCCGGCCTGTTCCGGTCCGGCGGGCGCCTCGGCCAGGAGCGGGACAGGGCCCGCCGGCGTCGCGAACTCCCGCGTCGCGGGGACGGCGGGCGCCGGCGGGCCGGTGACGAGGGCGTCCCGCTTCCCCGTACGCCCGCGGCGACCGCTCGTCCGTGCACGGGCGGCTCCGGCCGACCCTCGTCGGATCAGACGGCCGGCGAGTCGGCGGGCTGGCGGGAGGTGACGAGTTCGCCGAGCCGGGCGCGACCGCCGTCCGGCGCGGTCAGCACCCAGACGCCGTCCGGGAGCAGCGCCATCGTGTGCTCGACGTGCACCGCCATCGACCGGTCCCGGGTGACCACGGTCCAGCCGTCGGAGAGCTCCACCGTCCGGGGCGAGCCCATCGTGATCATCGGCTCGATCGCCAGCGCCATGCCCGGCACCAGGCGGGGGCCCTTGCCCGGGCGTCCGTGGTTGAGCACGTGCGGGTCCTGGTGCATCTCGGTGCCGATGCCGTGGCCGCCGTAGCCGTCGACGATGCCGTACCGGCCGCCCTTGCGGACGGCGTTCTCCACGGCGTGCGAGATGTCGGTGAGCCGGCCCTTGCCGCTGGCCGCCCCGCGGGCGGCGGCGGCGATGCCCGCCCACATGGCGTCCTCGGCCACCTCGGCCATCTTGAGCAGCGCCGGGTCGACCTCGCCCACGCCGACCGTGATCGCGGCGTCGCCGTGCCAGCCGTCGAGCACCGCGCCGCAGTCGATCGAGATCAGGTCCCCGTCGCGGAGCACCTGCTGCGGCGCCGGGATGGCGTGCACGACCTGCTCGTTCACCGACGAGCAGATCGATGCCGGGAAGCCGTGGTAGCCCTTGAACGAGGGGACGGCACCGGCCTCGCGGATGGTCGACTCGGCGATGGCGTCCAGGTCGGCGGTGCTGACCCCGGGGGCGACCGCCTCCCGCATCCGACGCAGCGCCTCGGCGACCACCAGCCCGGCGGCCCGCATCTTCTCGATCTGGTCAGGGGTCTTCAGCTGGATGTCCAGCTGGGGACGACGCATGGAGCCGTTACCTTTCGTTGCCGAAGCCGAAGAGCGGGGCACGTCGGACGTACCCCGCTCCTCGCACTCTATCCGCCGGAGCCCGGCGGGACGTCAGCCGCCGTACGACCGCAGGGCGTCGATGGCGCGGAGCGTGACGTCCTCCACCGGGCCGGTGGCGTCGATGCCCACCAGCTTGCCCTGGGCGCCGTAGTAGTCGACCAGCGGCGCGGTCTTGTCCGCGTACTCCCGCAGGCGGGTGGCGATGGTCTCCGGCTTGTCGTCGTCGCGCTGGAACAGCTCGGCGCCGCACCGGTCGCAGATGCCCTCGCGGGTGGTCGCGTCGAACTCGACGTGCCAGATCTTGCCGCAGCCCCGGCACGTACGCCGGCCGGAGAGCCGCCGGATCACCTCGTCGTCGTCGACGACGAGTTCCAGCACCAGGTCGAGCGCGGTGCCCAGGTCGGCGAGGAGCTTGTCCAGCGCGGCGGCCTGCGGCGTGGTGCGCGGGAAGCCGTCGAGCAGGAAGCCCTCGGCGGCGTCCGGCTCGGCGAGCCGGTCCCGCACCATGTTGATCGTGACCTCGTCGGGCACCAGCTCGCCGGCGTCCATGTAGCGCTTCGCCTCGATCCCCAGCGGCGTGCCCTGGGAGACGTTCGACCGGAAGATGTCACCGGTCGAGATCTTCGGGACCGAGAGGTGCGCGGCGACGAACTCGGCCTGCGTACCTTTGCCCGCACCCGGCGGGCCAACCAGAACGAGTCTCATCTACCGCAGGAACCCTTCGTAGTTCCGCTGCATGAGTTGGCTCTCGATCTGCTTGGTGGTCTCCAGACCGACGCCGACCATGATCAGGACAGCGGTGCCGCCGAACGGGAAGTTCAGGTACTGCTGCTTGTCCAGCCAGATGAAGAAGAAGTTCGGCAGGATCGAGATGATGCCCAGGTAGAGGGCGCCCGGCAGGGTGATCCGGCTGAGGATGAAGTCGAGGTAGTCGGCGGTCGGCTTGCCGGGGCGGATGCCCGGCACGAAGCCGCCGTACTTCTTCATGTTGTCCGCGACCTCGGTCGGGTTGAACGTGATCGAGACGTAGAAGTACGTGAAGAAGATGATCAGCAGGAAGTAGACCGAGATGTAGATCGGGCTGGTCGGGTCGACCAGGTTGTTCTGGATCCACGCCTGGGTCTTGCCCGGGTTGGTCTGGTCGAAGAACTGCAGCGCCAGCTGGGGCAGGTAGAGCAGCGACGAGCCGAAGATGACCGGGATGACACCCGCCTGGTTGACCTTCAGCGGGATGTAGGTCGAGGTGCCGCCGTACATGCGCCGGCCGATCATCCGCTTGGCGTACTGCACCGGGATCCGGCGCTGCGCCTGCTCGATGAAGGTGACCGCGGTGATGACCACCAGGACCAGCGCGATGACGAGGATGAACTTGCCCCAGCCGCCGGTCTGCTTGATCTGCCAGCCCTCGCTCGGGAGCCGAGCCGCGATCGAGGTGAAGATCAGGACGGACATGCCGTTGCCGACGCCCCGGTCGGTGATCAGCTCACCGAGCCACATCACCACGCCGGTGCCGGCGGTCATCGTCATGACCAGGAGGGACAGCGTCAGCCAGTCCGGGATCCCGGTGCCCTCGGGGATGATCGGGAACTGGTCGCACTGGTTCTGGAACAGCTGCCCGGAGCGGGCCAGCGCCACGAACGCCGACGCCTGGAGGACACCCAGGCCCAGCGTCAGGTAGCGGGTGTACTGGGTGATCTTCGCCTGGCCGGCCTGGCCCTCCTTGCGGAGCTGCTCGAGCCGCGGGATGACCACGGTCAGCAGCTGCAGGATGATCGACGCGGTGATGTAGGGCATGATGCCCAGCGCGAAGACCGAGAGCTGCAGCAGCGCGCCGCCGGAGAAGAGGTTGAGCAGGTTGAGGACCCCGGTGGAGCCGTTCTCCAGGGTGTCGAGGCACTTCTGCACGTTGCCGTACGAGACACCCGGGCTGGGCAGCGTAGCCCCGAGCCGGTAGACCGCGATGATGCCTACTGTGAACAGCAGCTTCTTGCGCAGGTCAGGCGTACGGAACGCACTGAGAAAGGCGGACAGCAACTTCTTCCTCCTGCGCGCGGCGGGCCGCCGGTGAACCCGGGCGGGTCGGGGTGGGTGCCGGGCGAGTGCCCGATATCCATAGCTGGGAAGGGACTCTAACAGCCCGATCCCCGTCCGGGCAGATGTGCCCGGCTACATAAACCGAATCCGATGTTACCCGGCGCACACGTGCCGGGGAGACCATGGCGCCCGCCCAGTTGGGACAACTGAGCGGGCGCCATGTGTCGTACAGCTCTTACAGCTCGGTGACGGTGCCACCGGCGGCGGCGATCTTCTCCTTGGCCGACGCGCTGAACGCGTGCGCCGACACCTGGAGGGCGACCCCGCCGAGGTCCCCGGTGCCGAGGACCTTGACCGGCTGGCCCTTGCGGACCGCGCCGGCCTCGACGAGCTCCAGCGGGCCGACCTGGCCGCCGTTCGGGAACAGCTCGGCGAGCCGGTCCAGGTTGACCACCTGGAAGACCACCTTGAACTTGTTCTTGAAGCCCTTCATCTTCGGCAGGCGCATGTGGATGGGCATCTGCCCACCCTCGAACGCCGCCGAGATGTTCTTGCGGGCCTTGGAACCCTTGGTACCGCGACCGGCGGTCTTGCCCTTCGAGCCCTCACCGCGACCCACGCGGGTCTTCGCGGTCTTGGCACCGGGCGCCGGGCGCAGGTGGTGGACCTTGATCGTCATTACTCGACCTCCTCGACCTTCACGAGGTGGTTGACCGCGAAGATCATGCCGCGGATCTCCGGACGGTCCTCCTTGACCACCACGTCGTTGATCCGCTTGAGACCGAGCGAGCGCAGCGAGTCACGCTGGTTCTGCTTGGTCCCGATCTCGGACCGGACCTGGGTGACCTTCAGGCGAGCCATCAGGAAGCCACCCCCGCCCGCGACGCCAGCATGGCGGCCGGCGCGACGTCCTCGACCGGCAGGCCACGACGGGCGGCGACGGCCTCGGGGGACTCGAGCCCCTTCAGCGCCGCCACCGTGGCGTGCACGATGTTGATCGGGTTCGACGAGCCGAGGCTCTTGGAGAGCACGTCGTGGATACCCGCGCACTCCAGCACGGCACGCACCGGACCACCGGCGATGACACCCGTACCGGCCGAGGCCGGCTTGAGCAGCACCACGCCGGCGGCGTCCTCGCCCTGCACCGGGTGCGGGATCGAGGCGCCGATCCGCGGCACCTTGAAGAAGTGCTTCTTGGCCTCCTCGACACCCTTGGCGATCGCCGCGGGCACCTCCTTGGCCTTTCCGTAGCCCACACCGACGGTGCCGTCGCCGTCGCCCACGATCACCAGGGCGGTGAAGCTGAAGCGACGACCACCCTTCACGACCTTGGCGACGCGGTTGATCGCGACGACCCGCTCGAGGTGCGGGGTCTTCTCGACGGGCGCGTTTCCGCGGCCGCCCTCACGGCGGTTGTCGCGGCGACCACCCTCGTTGCCACCGGACCCGCCGCCACGGCGCTGTTGACCTGGCATCAGCAGCCTTCCTTCTCTCTCGTGACGGGGTTTCTAGAACTCGAGCCCGGCTTCGCGGGCGGCGTCGGCAAGCGCGGCGACCCGCCCCGCGTACCGGTTGCCACCGCGGTCGAAGACGACCTTGGAGATGCCGGCGGCCTTGGCCCGCTCGGCGAGCAGGGCGCCGACCTTGCCGGCCAGGGCGCTCTTGTCGCCCTCCGAGCCGCGCAGCGAGGCGTCCAGGGTCGAGGCCGACGCCAGGGTGTGACCCTTGGTGTCGTCCACGATCTGGGCGACGATGTGCCGCAGGGAGCGGGTGACCACGAGGCGGGGACGCTCGGCGGTGCCGCTGATGTTCTTGCGGACCCGGAAGTGCCGGCGCGCACGCCCGACGGCACGCTTGGCGGCGACGCCGCGGCGGCGCTTGAGCAGCGTGGCGCTCACTTCTTACCTGCCTTTCCAGCCTTGCGGCGGATGACCTCGCCCTGGTACTTCACGCCCTTGCCCTTGTAGGGCTCCGGCGGGCGGATCTTCCGGATGTTGGCGGCAACCTCACCGACGAGCTGCTTGTCGATGCCGGCCACGTGGAACAGCGTCGGCTTCTCCACCGTGAAGGTGATGCCGTCCGGCGCCGGAACCAGCACGGGGTGCGAGAACCCGAGCGCGAACTCCAGGTCCTTGCCCTTGGCGGTCACGCGGTAACCGGTGCCGGCGATCTCCAGGCTCTTGCGGTAGCCCTCGGTGACGCCGACGATCATGTTGGCGACCAGGGTACGGCTGAGGCCGTGCAGTTCCTTGGCCTTGCGCTCGTCGTTCGGGCGGTTGACGTTCAGCTGCCCGTCCTCGGCCCGGTCGATCGTGATCGGCTCGGCCAGGGTGTGCGAGAGCTCGCCCTTCGGGCCCTTGACCTTGACGGTCTGCCCGTCGATCGTGATGTCGACGCCGGCTGGCACCGGGATCGACTTACGTCCAATACGCGACATTTCTACCTGTCTCCCGTTACCAGACGAAGGCGAGGACTTCCCCGCCAACGCTCCGCTTGCGGGCCTGCCGGTCGGTGAGCAGCCCCTGGGACGTCGAAATGATCGCCACGCCCAGCCCGCCGAGCACCCGCGGGAGCCCGTCCGACTTGGCGTAAACCCGCAGACCGGGCTTGGACACGCGCTTGATGCCGGCCAGGCTCCGCTCCCGGTTCTGGCCGTACTTCAGCTCGACGACCAGTCGCTTGCCGACGGCGCCCTCCTCGGGCTCCTCGACCGACCAGGTGGCGATGTAACCCTCGGCCTTGAGGACCTCGGCGATGTTCGCCTTGATCTTCGAGTAGGGCATCGTCACCCGGTCGTGGTACGCCTGGTTGGCGTTACGCAGACGCGTGAGCATGTCTGCGATCGGGTCGGTCATCGTCATGGAATTCGTCAGCCTTTCTCGCCGGGGTTCCCGGGGCGGTGAGCCCCGGGCCTACGGCGAAGAGCAATAGCTATTACCAGGAAGCCTTGGACACGCCGGGCAGCTCACCGCGGTGGGCCATCTCCCGGATGCACACCCGGCAGAGACCGAACTTGCGGTAGACCGCCTTGGGACGCCCGCACCGCTGGCAGCGGGTGTACGCGCGAACCGAGAACTTCGGCTTCGCGGCCGCCTTGAGGATCAGCGCCTTCTTGGCCATCTCAGTTCTCCTTGAACGGGAAGCCCAGGAGCTTGAGCAGCGCCCGGCCCTCGTCGTCGGTCGTGGCGGTCGTGACCACCGTGATGTCCATGCCCCGCTGCCGATCGATCTTGTCCTGGTCGATCTCGTGGAACACCGACTGCTCGGTCAGACCGAACGTGTAGTTGCCGTGCCCGTCGAGCTTGCGTCCGTCGAGACCGCGGAAGTCGCGGATACGCGGCAGCGCGATCGACAGCAGCCGGTCCAGGAACTCCCACATCCGGTCACCCCGGAGGGTCACCTTCGCGCCGATCGGCATGCCCTCGCGGAGCTTGAACTGCGCGATGGACTTGGTCGCCCGCCGCACCTGCGGCTTCTGGCCGGTGATGGTGGCCAGGTCCCGGACGGCGCCGTCGATCAGCTTGGCGTCCCGGGCGGCCTCGCCGACACCCATGTTGACGACGATCTTGACCAGCCGCGGCACCTGCATCGGGTTGCCGTACTTGTGCTGCTCCTGCAGCTGGGCCACGATCTCGTTGCGGTACCGCTCCTTGAGGCGCGGCATGGTCTTGGTTTCGGTAGCCGTGGTCATCACAGGTCCTTACCGGTGCTACGCGCGATGCGGACCTTCTGGCCGTTTTCGTCGATCCGGTAACCGACGCGGGTCGGCTTGCCGTCGGAGTCCAGGACCTGCACGTTCGAGACGTGGATCGGGGCCTCCTGGGTGACGATGCCACCGGTCTTGGCGCCACGCTGGGTGGTGCTGATGCGGGTGTGCTTCTTGACCCGGTTCACGCCCTCGACCAGGACCTTGTCCTGCCGCGGGTAGGCCGCGATGACCTTGCCCTTGGCACCCTTGTCCTTGCCGGCGATGACGACGACCGTGTCGCCCTTCTTGACCTTCACGGTCACAACACCTCCGGCGCGAGAGAGATGATCTTCATGAACCGCTTGTCCCGCAGCTCCCGACCCACCGGGCCGAAGATACGGGTGCCGCGCGGGTCCCCGCCGTCCTTGATGATGACGGCGGCGTTCTCGTCGAAGCGGATGTACGAACCGTCCGGCCGCCGCTTCTCCTTGGCGGTGCGAACGACGACAGCCTTGACGACGTCGCCCTTCTTCACACCGGCACCCGGGATCGCGTCCTTGACGGTGGCCACGATGACGTCGCCGATGCTCGCGTAGCGCCGACCGGAGCCACCGAGAACCCGGATGCACAAGATCTCCCGAGCACCCGTGTTGTCGGCGACGCGCAGTCGCGACTCCTGCTGAATCACGTCTATCTCCTATGTCTGCCGGTTCTCCGGCCGCGCGAGGCGGCCGGAGCCTGGCGGAACCCGCGCCCGACTGACGCCGGGCGAGCTTGAGCCTTCGCTACTTGGCCTTTTCCAGGATCTCCACGAGCCGCCACCGCTTGGTGGCGGACAGCGGCCGGGTCTCCATGATCAGGACCCGGTCGCCGATGCCGGCGGTGTTCTGCTCGTCGTGCACCTTCAGCTTGCTGGTACGGCGCATGATCTTGCCGTACAGCGCGTGCTTGACCCGGTCCTCGACCTCGACGACGACGGTCTTTTCCATCTTGTCGCTGACCACGAGGCCCTCACGCACCTTGCGGCGGGCCCGCGCGGCGGCGGTGGTGTTCTCGCTCATGATGCAGTCACCTCAGTCGGCGCGGCCGAGAGACCCAGCTCGCGCTCACGCATGATCGTGTAGATCCGGGCGATCTCCCGACGGATGACCTGCAGCCGCCGGTTGTTGTCCAGCTGCCCGGTTGCGGCCTGCACGCGGAGGTTGAACAGCTCCGCCTTGGCCTCGCGCAGCTTCGTGACCAGCTCCTCCTCGGAGAGCTCACGCAGCTCGGAGGCCTTAACGCCCGCTGCCATCAGGATTCACCCACTTCGCGCGTAACAATGCGGCACTTCATCGGGAGCTTGTGGATCGCGCGACGCATCGCCTCTCGCGCGATCTGCTCGTTGGGGAAGGACATCTCGAAGAGGACCCGCCCCGGCTTCACGTTGGCGACCCACCACTCGGGCGAACCCTTACCGGAACCCATCCGGGTCTCGGCCGGCTTCTTGGTGAGGGCCTGGTCCGGGAAGATCGTGATCCAGACCTTGCCACCACGCTTGATGTGGCGGGTCATCGCGATACGGGCCGACTCGATCTGGCGGTTGGTCACGTACGCCGGCTCGAGAGCCTGGATCCCGAACTCGCCGAACACCACCCGGTTACCACCCTTGGACGCGCCGTGGCGGTCCGGGTGGTGCGGCTTGCGGAAGCCCTTCGGGGGCTTGCGCGGCATCAGCATCTGTCAGCCCTCCTGCTGCGTTTCTGCCGCGGCGGAGACGGCGGCGGGATCCACCGCGTCACCACTCGGCGTCTCGGCCTGCTGCGCGATGGTGGTCGCGGCGGCCCGGCCGGTCTCGGTGCCGCCGGCGGTCGTGCCGGACGAGCCGGACCGACCACGGCGCGGCCGCTCGGGGCGGTCGCCGCGCTCACGGCGCGGGCGCGACGGAGCCTCGGCCGGGGTCTCCCGACCCGGCACCGCGTCGCCCTTGTAGATCCAGACCTTCACGCCGATCCGGCCGAAGGTGGTACGGGCCTCGAAGAAGCCGTACTCGATGTTGGCCCGCAGCGTGTGCAGCGGGACCCGGCCCTCGCGGTAGAACTCGGTCCGGCTCATCTCGGCGCCGCCGAGACGGCCCGAGACCTGGACCCGGATGCCCTTGCAGACCGGGTTCTTCATCGCGGACTGCATGGCCTTGCGCATCGCCCGACGGAAGCTGACCCGGCTGGACAGCTGCTCGGCGACGCCCTGGGCGACGAGCTGCGCGTCCGACTCGGGGCTCTTCACCTCGATGATGTTCAGCTGGACCTGCTTGCCGGTCAGCTTCTCGAGCTCGCCGCGGATCCGGTCGGCCTCCGCACCCTTGCGGCCGATGACGATGCCCGGCCGGGCGGTGTGGATGTCGACGCGGACCCGGTCCCGGGTGCGCTCGATGTCGACCTTGGAGATGCCGGCACGCTCGAGGCCCTTGGACATCATGCGGCGGATCTTGACGTCCTCGCCGATGTAGTCCTTGTAGAGCTTGTCCGCGAACCAGCGGGACTTCCAGTCGGTCGAGATGCCGAGCCGGAACCCGTGCGGGTGAACCTTCTGACCCATTACTCGGCGCCCTCCGTCTTGCTCTGCGTCTCAGCCGGCTCCGCCTGCTTCGCCGGGGCCGCCTTCTTCGCCGCGGCCTTCTTCGGCGCGGCCGGCGCCACGGCCTCGACCGCGACGGTGATGTGGCAGGTGCGCTTGCGGATCCGGTACGCCCGGCCCTGCGCCCGCGGCTGGAACCGCTTCATGGTCGGGCCCTCGTCCACGTACGCCTCGCTGACGAGCAGCGCGTCGGGGTCCAGCCGCTCGTTGTTCTCCGCGTTGGCGATCGCGCTCGCGAGCACCTTGTACACCTGCTCGCTCGCAGCCTGCGGCGCGAACTGCAGCACCGTGAGCGCCTCCTTCGCGGGCAGGCCGCGGACGAGGTTGACCACCCGGCGCGCCTTCATCGGCGAGATGCGCACGTGCCGCGCAACCGCCCGCGCGCCCGGAAGCACCGGAGCGTCGCCCTTTCCTGGCATCGCTGTAACCCCTTGTTCCTCTATCCGTATGCCCGCGGCGTCAGCGCCGACGGCTCTTCCGGTCGTCCTTCTCGTGACCCTTGAACGTGCGGGTCAGCGCGAACTCGCCGAGCTTGTGCCCGACCATCGCCTCGGTCACGAACACCGGGACGTGCTTGCGTCCGTCGTGCACGGCGATCGTGTGACCCAGCATCTCCGGGATGATCGTCGAGCGCCGCGACCAGGTCTTGATGACGTTCTTCGAGCCCTTGTCGTTCTGCGTCTCCACCTTCTTGAGCAGGTGGTCGTCGACGAACGGGCCCTTCTTCAGGCTGCGAGGCATGTCTTATCTCCCTCAGCCGCGCTTACGCGTGGCGTAGCGGCGGCGGACGATCAGCCGGTCACTCGGCTGGCCCTTACGACGGGTGCGGCCCTCGGGCTTACCCTGCGGGTTGACCGGGTGGCGACCGCCGGAGGTCTTACCCTCACCACCACCGTGCGGGTGGTCGACCGGGTTCATCGCGACACCACGGACGGTCGGGCGCTTGCCCTTCCACCGCATCCGGCCGGCCTTGCCCCAGTTGATGTTCGACTGGTCGGCGTTGCCGATCTCGCCGATGCTGGCGCGGCAGCGGACGTCGACCCGCCGGATCTCACCGGACGGCATGCGCAGGGTCGCGTACGCGCCCTCGCGGCCGAGCAGCTGGATGCCGACGCCGGCCGAGCGGGCCAGCTTGGCGCCGCCGCCCGGGCGCAGCTCCACGTTGTGGATGGTGGTACCGACCGGGATGTTGCGCAGCGGCAGGTTGTTGCCCGGCTTGATGTCGGCGCCCGGCCCGGACTCGACCGCGTCGCCCTGCTTCAGGTCCTTCGGCGCGAGGATGTAGCGCTTCTCGCCGTCGGCGTAGTGCAGCAGCGCGATGCGCGCGGTGCGGTTCGGGTCGTACTCGATGTGGGCGACCTTCGCCGGCACGCCGTCCTTGTCGACCCGCTTGAAGTCGATCAGACGGTACTGGCGCTTGTGACCGCCACCGTGGTGCCGCGTGGTGATCCGGCCGTGGGCGTTGCGTCCGCCCTTCTTCGGCAGCGGGGCCAGCAGCGACTTCTCGGGCGTCGACCGGGTGATCTCGGCGAAGTCGGCGACGCTCGAGCCACGCCGGCCCGGCGTCGTCGGCTTGTACTTACGGATAGCCATTGTCTACACCCCTCAGCTGACCGGGCCGCCGAAGGCCTCGATACGGTCACCGTCAGCCAGCTTCACCATCGCCCGCTTGGTGTCCTTGCGCTTGCCGAACCCGGTGCGGGTCCGCTTGCGCTTGCCCTCGCGGTTGAGCGTGTTGACCGTCAGGACGCGGACGTTGAAGATCTGCTGGATAGCGATCTTGATCTCGGTCTTGTTCGCGTCCGGGTGCACCAGGAAGGTGTACCAGTTGCGGTTCAGCTCGCTGTAGCTCTTCTCCGAGACGACCGGCGCCACGATGATGTCGCGCGGGTCGGCGATCGTGCTCACTTGCCACCCTCCTCGGTGGTCTCGGCGGGAACACCGAGGAACTCGTCCAGGGCGTCCTTCGTGAAGACCACGTCGTCGGCCACCAGCACGTCGTACGTGTTGAGCTGGCCGGCTTCGATCAGGTGCACCCGCGGCTCGTTGCGCAGCGACACCCAGTTCAGCTCGTCGGTGCTGCTCAGCACGACCAGCACCCGGCGGGCGTCGGTCAGCTTGGCCAGCGTGGCCAGGGCGGCCTTGGTCGACGGCTTCTCGCCCGAGACGAACGCCTCGACGACGTGCACCTGCCCGGCGCGGGCCCGGTCCGACAGGGCGCCACGCAGGGCGGCGGCCTTCATCTTCTTCGGGGTGCGCTGGCTGTAGTCGCGCGGCACGGGACCGTGCACCACGCCACCGCCGGCGAACTGCGGCGCGCGGATCGAGCCCTGCCGGGCACGACCGGTGCCCTTCTGCTTGTACGGCTTCTTGCCGCCACCGGCGACCTCGCCGCGGGTCTTGACCTTGTGCGTGCCCTGCCGGGCCGCCGCGAGCTGGGCCACCACGACCTGGTGCATCAGCGCGACGTTGGCCTGGACGTCGAAGATGTCGGCGGGCAGCTCGACGGAGCCGCTCTTGTTGCCTTCGACGGAGAGGACGTCAACGGTGGTCACTTGGCCACACCGCCCTTCTTCACCTTGGTCTTGGCCGCGGTGCGGACCAGGACCAGCGCGCCCTTGGGGCCGGGAATGGCGCCGCGGACGAGCAGGAGGTTGTTCTCGGTGTCGACCGCCTGGACGGTCAGGTTCTGGACGGTGTAGCGCACGCCACCCATCCGGCCGGCCATCCGGGTGCCCTTGAAGACACGACCCGGGGTGGCGCAGGCGCCGATGGAGCCCGGCGAGCGGTGCTTGCGCTCGACACCGTGGCTGGCGCGCAGACCGTGGAAGCCGTGACGCTTCATCGGGCCGGCGTAGCCCTTGCCCTTGGTCTTGCCGGTCACGTCGATCGAGACACCGGCCGGGAACTCCTCGACCGTGATCTCCTGGCCGAGCGAGTAGTCCGCCGCGTCGGCGGTGCGCAGCTCGACGATGTGCCGGCGCGGCGCGACGTCGGCCTTCGCGTAGTGCCCGCTGATCGGCTTCTTGACCTTGCGTGGGTCGATCGTGCCGTACGCCAGCTGGACCGCGGAGTAACCGTCCTTGTCGGCGCTACGAACCTGGCTGATGACGCACGGGCCGGCCTGAACCACGGTCACCGGGACAACGCGGTTGTTGTCCCAGACCTGGGTCATGCCGAGCTTTGCGCCCAGGATCCCCTTGACTTGCCTGTCCATTTGTCCGGTCCCTACAGCTTGATCTCGATGTCGACGCCAGCCGGCAGGTCGAGGCGCATGAGCGAGTCGACCGTCTTCGGGGTCGGGTCGATGATGTCGATCAGCCGCTTGTGCGTGCGCATCTCGAAGTGCTCGCGCGAGTCCTTGTACTTGTGCGGCGAGCGGATAACGCAGAAACGGTTGATCTCCGTGGGCAGCGGCACCGGGCCTGCGACCTGCGCCCCGGTACGCGTCACCGTCTCGACGATCTTCCGAGCCGAGGAGTCGACGACCTCGTGGTCATAGGCCTTGAGCCGGATGCGGATCTTCTGTCCCGCCATGGTGGCTTCTGTTCCTTCTCTCGATGCCGCTGTGTTGCGGGCGCCTGTACCGGCTGGTACAGGCCCACTTCGCCGACCCCCGCGGTCGGGCGTGTCGCGCCCTCGGGCCAGGCTCCGCCCCGGGACTCCGGAGCGATTCTGACCGCGCGGTGGGTCAAGGCGCCGATCGCACTACCGCGACCTGAACGCCGTGCGAGGGTGGCTGGCGGACGGGCCGCCAACCACCCTACGCCCGACTGTCCTACAGCCCGGAGGTTCGACGAAAGCCGAACACGGGCAGCGAACTGTCGTTACGCAACCTGACTAGTATGCCGCACGACCGGCGGCGGGTCTAATCGGGGTTACCTAGCTCACTTGATGATCTTGGTGACGAACCCGGCGCCGACGGTGCGGCCACCCTCGCGGATCGCGAACTTGAGGTTCTCCTCCATGGCGATGGGCTGGATCAGCTTCACCGTCATGGTGGTGTTGTCACCCGGCATGACCATCTCGGTGCCCTCGGGGAGCGTGACGACACCGGTGACGTCCGTGGTCCGGAAGTAGAACTGCGGACGGTAGTTCTGGAAGAACGGGGTGTGCCGGCCGCCCTCCTCCTTCGAGAGGATGTAGACCGTCGCCTCGAACTCCGTGTGCGGGGTCGTGGTGCCCGGCTTGATGACGACCATGCCGCGCTCGACGTCCTCGCGCTTGATGCCACGCAGCAGCAGACCGACGTTCTCGCCCGCGCGGGCCTCGTCGAGCAGCTTGCGGAACATCTCGATGCCGGTGCAGGTGGTCTTCATCGACTTCTCGCGGATGCCGACGATCTCCACCTCCTCGTTCGGCTTGAGCACGCCGCGCTCCGCGCGACCGGTGACGACGGTGCCACGACCGGTGATCGTGAAGACGTCCTCGATCGGCATCAGGAACGGCTTCTCGGTCTCGCGCTGCGGCTGCGGGATCGCGGTGTCGACAGCGGTCATCAGGTCCAGCAGCTTGCCGGTCCACTCGGGGTCACCCTCGAGGGCCTTCAGCGCCGAGACCCGGACGACCGGCAGGTCGTCACCCGGGTACTCCTGCGACGAGAGCAGCTCGCGGACCTCGAGCTCGACGAGCTCCAGGAGCTCCTCGTCGTCGACCATGTCGCTCTTGTTGAGCGCCACGACGATGTACGGCACGCCGACCTGGCGGGCCAGCAGCACGTGCTCGCGGGTCTGCGGCATCGGGCCGTCGGTCGCCGCGACCACCAGGATCGCGCCGTCCATCTGCGCGGCACCGGTGATCATGTTCTTGATGTAGTCGGCGTGACCGGGGCAGTCGACGTGCGCGTAGTGCCGCGCCTCGGTCTGGTACTCGACGTGCGAGATGGAGATCGTGATGCCGCGGGCCTTCTCCTCCGGCGCCTTGTCGATCGCGTCGAACGGCGTGTACGGGTTGAGGTCCGGGAACTGGTCGTGCAGGACCTTGGTGATGGCCGCCGTCAGCGTCGTCTTACCGTGGTCGATGTGACCAATGGTGCCGATGTTGACGTGCGGCTTAGTCCGCTCGAACTTCGCCTTCGCCACTGGTGTCCTCCTGTGGACTTCTTGGTTCGTTCGCCCCGGCGCGCCGGTCGGCGCTTAGGACTCTGTCGACAGCCTTTCCGGCCTGGCGGCCGGAGAGCTTTGGTGGGTTCTGCGGCGATGAAGCCTACAGGCCCGGTCTCACGCATCCCGACCGAGGTGGTCGCGGGCGGGGAGCCCTCCCGCGACCGCCCCGGATCAACGGAGCACGTCAGGTGAGGTCACTCACCCGTCGCCTTGGCGATGATCTCCTTCGCGACCGAGGCCGGAACCTCGGCGTAGGAGTCGAACTGCATGCTGTAGCTAGCCCGGCCCTGGGTCTTCGACCGCAGGTCGCCGACGTAGCCGAACATCTCCGACAACGGCACCAGGGCCCGGACGACGCGGGCGCCGCTGCGCTCCTCCATCGCCTGGATGATGCCACGGCGGGAGTTGAGGTCGCCGATGACGTCACCCATGTTCTCCTCGGGAGTGGTGACCTCAACGGCCATCATCGGCTCGAGCAGCGCGGGGTCGGCCTTGCGGGCCGCCTCCTTCATCGCCATCGAGCCGGCGATCTTGAATGCCATTTCCGACGAGTCGACCTCGTGGTACTGGCCGTCCACCAGGGTGAGCTTGACGCCCACCAGGGGGAAGCCGGCGAGGATGCCGTACTGCATGGCGTCCTGCGCGCCCGCGTCCACCGACGGGATGAACTCCCGGGGGATGCGGCCACCGGTCACGGCGTTGGCGAACTCGTAGGTCGGGGCGTCGTTGCCCAGCGGCAGCGGCTCCAGGCTGATGATCACCCGGGCGTACTGGCCGGAACCACCGGTCTGCTTCTTGTGGGTGTACTCGACCTTCTCCACCTTGCGGCGGATGGTCTCGCGGTACGCCACCTGCGGCTTGCCGATGTTCGCCTCGACGTTGAACTCGCGGCGCATCCGGTCGACCAGGATGTCCAGGTGCAGCTCGCCCATGCCGGAGATGACCGTCTGGCCGGTCTGGTCGTCCAGCTTGACGCGGAAGGTCGGGTCCTCCTCGGCCAGCCGCTGGATGGCGGTGCTGAGCTTCTCCTGGTCGGCCTTGGTCTTCGGCTCGATGGCGACCTCGATGACCGGCTCCGGGAAGGTCATCGACTCCAGGATGACCGGGTTCGCCGGGTCGCACAGGGTGTCACCGGTGGTGGTCTGCTTGAGACCCTGCACCGCGATGATGTCGCCCGCCTGGGCCGAGCTGCGCTCTTCCCGCTTGTTGGCGTGCATCTGGTAGATCTTGCCGATCCGCTCCTTGCGGTCCTTGGTGGAGTTGACCACCTGGGAGCCGGACTCGAGCGTGCCGGAGTAGAGCCGGACGTAGGTGAGCTTGCCGAGGTGCTTGTCCGTCTGGATCTTGAAGGCGAGGCCCGAGAACGGCTCCGACTTGGACGGCTTCCGCTGCATCGGCGTTTCGCCGTCGGTGGCCGTGCCCTCGATCGCCGGGATGTCCAGCGGCGACGGCAGGTACGCGACGACGGCGTCGAGCATCGGCTGGATGCCCTTGTTCTTGAAGGCGGTGCCGGTGAGGACCGGGTTGGCCTTGCCGCCGATGGTGGCCCGACGGATGGCGGCCTTGATCTCCTCGACGGAGATCTCCTCGCCCTCCAGGTACTTCTCCATCACCGCGTCGTCGACGTCGGCCAGGGTCTCCATCAGCTTCTCGCGCCACTCGGCGGCGGAGTCGGCGAGGTGGGCCGGGATCTCCTCGACCGTGTAGTCCTCACCCTTCTGGGTCTCCCCGCGCCAGGTGAGCGCCCGCATCTCGATAAGGTCGACCACGCCGATGAAGTCGGACTCGGCGCCGATCGGGATCTGGAGCACGAGCGGGGTGGCGTTGAGCCGGTCGATCATCATCTGCACGCAGCGGAAGAAGTCGGCGCCGGTCCGGTCGAGCTTGTTGACGAAGCACATCCGGGGGACGTTGTACTTGTCCGCCTGCCGCCAGACGTTCTCCGTCTGGGGCTCCACGCCGGCGACACCGTCGTAGACCGCGACCGCACCGTCCAGCACCCGCAGCGACCGCTCGACCTCGACCGTGAAGTCGACGTGGCCGGGCGTGTCGATGATCTGGATCGTGTGGCCCTTCCACTCGCACTTGGTGGCGGCGGAGGTGATGGTGATACCGCGCTCCTGCTCCTGTTCCATCCAGTCCATCACGGCGCCACCCTCGTGGGTTTCGCCGATCTTGTACGTGATACCGGTGTAGAACAGGATCCGCTCGGTGGTGGTGGTCTTACCAGCATCGATGTGGGCCATGATGCCGATGTTGCGTACGTTGGCGAGCGCGTCTGCGGCGGCCACTTCAATCCCTACTTATCGTCGTCTCGACACAACTGGTGGCGGTTCCGGCGTCACGCGGACGCCGGAACCAGGGTGTTACCAGCGGTAGTGCGCGAAGGCCTTGTTGGACTCGGCCATCTTGTGCGTGTCCTCGCGCCGCTTGACGGCGGCACCGAGGCCGTTGCTCGCGTCCAGCAGCTCGTTCATCAGCCGCTCGACCATGGTCTTCTCGCGACGGGCGCGGGAGTAGGTGACCAGCCAGCGCAGGCCCAGGGTGGTCGCCCGGGCCGGGCGGACCTCGACCGGGACCTGGTAGGTGGCGCCACCGACGCGGCGGCTGCGCACCTCGAGGGTCGGCTTGACGTTGTCCATCGCCCGCTTGAGGGTGACGACCGGGTCGGTGCCGGACTTCTCGCGGCAGCCCTCGAGGGCCGCGTAGACGATGCGCTCGGCGAGCTGGCGCTTACCGCGCAGCAGGATCTTGTTCACCAGCTGGGTGACCAGCGGCGAGTTGTACACCGGGTCAGCGACCAGCGGCTTCCGCGGAGCGGGTCCCTTACGCGGCATCTCAGCTCTTCTCCTTCTTCGCGCCGTAACGGCTGCGAGCCTGCTTGCGGTTGCGGACACCCTGGGTGTCCAGCGAGCCGCGAACGATCTTGTACCGCACGCCGGGGAGGTCCTTCACACGGCCGCCGCGGACGAGCACGATCGAGTGCTCCTGCAGGTTGTGGCCGACGCCCGGGATGTAGGCGGTCACCTCGATCTGGCTGCTGAGCTTGACACGAGCGACCTTGCGGAGCGCCGAGTTCGGCTTCTTCGGGGTGGTGGTGTACACGCGGGTGCACACGCCGCGCCGCTGGGGAGACCCCTTGAGCGCCGGGGTCTTCGTCTTGGTCGTCTTGGCCTGACGGCCCTTTCGGACCAGCTGCTGAATGGTGGGCACCGGGCTTCTCCGCTCCCTTCGGCCGCTGTGTGGCGGCCGCGCCTTCTGCCGTAGCCGACCTGATGACCGGCTCTCCTACATTCCGACCAGGGCCACCTCGCGGAGGTCCCGGCACCCGCGGTCGGGCGTGTCGCCCAGCTCACGGTCCCGGCGTCGGCGCTCACGCGTGTCGACCGGGGTCTTTCACCGGCACACGGCAGGCCGCGCGCCGGATCTTTGGCTTTGTCGTGCTCCCACGCGATCTCCGGATCGCCGGATCCAGCGCACGCACGAGTCGCCCGGGCTTGCCCGGGCACAAGGGGAAAGAGTACCTACCACAAGCGCCCAGGTCAAAACGGAGTGGCCGGCGTAGCGTCTCACCCGCCCGCCGATCGAACCCGTCGCGCCTGCCCGCCCGTGATGGGCACCTACGGTCACAAGTGTACCGGCTTCCCCAGGAACCGACCCGTCGACCCCGGGGCGGCCCCGCTCACGCCCGGCCGTCGCGGTTCCGCGTCACGCCAGCGCCACCAGCAACGCCAGCCCCAGCCCGAGCAGGCTGAGCAGCAGGCCCGCCCCGCCGCAGCTCACGCCGGCCACCGCCAGCCCCCGCCCGGTGAACCGGACCGCCGGCGGCGGCGCCGCACGGCGGATCTGCCGCAGCCCGAACAGGCCGGCGACGACCGCGCCCGCCCCCGCCAGCACGCCCAGCACGGTGAAGGCGCCGGCCGCCCAGGCGCCACCCATGCCGGCGACCGCGCCGAGGCAGACCACCAGCAGCGCGACGAGGATCGAGACGATCCCGGCCACCAGCGAACCGAGGGCGAGGCCGGAGGTGACCGGGGGCACGTCCAGGTGCACCACGCCGAACGGCGTGCCGGCGACCGCCTCGACCCGCTTCGGCGGCCGGCCCGGCTCCCGCGGCGGCGGAGGCGTCCGGGCCGGGAGGGCGGAGCCGCCACCCCAGCCGGGACCCGGAGGCGCGCCGGGACCCGGGCCCGGAGGCGCGCCCCAGCCGCCGGACGCGGGCGGTGGCGTGTGTCCCGTCGGGGCGGGCGGGGCAGCCGCGTCGGGCCGTGCCCACTGCCCCGCGTCGGACGGGGCGGCGTCCGGGTGCGTGGCGGGGGGCGCCGCGGGGTCGCTGCCCGGGAAGCGCGCCGGTTCCGTCACGGGTCCTCCTGTCGACGTCTCGGCGTCCACCGCCGCGCGACGGACACCGGGCCAGGCTACCGCCGGCGGGCGGACGGCCCGCTCCCGGCGGGACCCGTTCCCCCGGGCGGTCAGTCCACGTTCGGCGCGAAGTCCTGCCCGTAGGGCGCGTCGGCGAGGCGGACCACCCCGACCACCACCGCGGCCACCACGGTGACCGCGACCAGGATCAGGCCCGCCCAGGCCAGCCGCTCCCCCTGGCGCAGCCAGGCCGCGCCGGTCAGGAAGCCCCCCGACGCGTACGCCTCGCGGCGCGCCTGCCGGGCGAGCTGGAGCGCCACCGTGGCGGGCACCACGCCGCCGACGAACAGGCCGGTCAGCGCGCCGATCAGGCCCAGCGCGAAGACCGCCTTCGCCTTGGTGGCCCGGGCCGGGTCCGGGTCGAGCGGGTGGCGCGGCGGCACCGGCGGGGCGACGGGCGCCTGCCCGGGTGCGGTCGTCATGCCCTCCATCATGCCCCGGCCCCGCCGGATCGGGCCGGCCGATCCCCGGGACGCGACGAGGCCCCCGGCGGCTGCCGGGGGCCTCGTCGTCCGTGCTGTTTAGCGGTACGACCCGAAGTCGAAGTCGTCCAGCGGAACCGCCTGGCCGCTGGCCGGCCCGAAGCCGTAGTCGGTCTCGGGGTAGCCGGTCATCGAGTAGACCTTGGCCTTCGCCTCCTCGGTCGGCTCGACCCGGACGTTGCGGTACTTGCTGATGCCCGTACCGGCCGGGATGAGCTTACCGATGATCACGTTCTCCTTGAGGCCGACGAGCGAGTCGCTTCGCGAGTTGATCGCCGCGTCGGTCAGCACCCGGGTGGTCTCCTGGAAGGAGGCCGCCGAGAGCCAGGAGTCGGTGGCCAGCGAGGCCTTGGTGATACCCATCAGCACCGGGCGCCCGGCGGCGGGCTCGCCGCCCTCGGAGACGAGTCGGCGGTTCTCCGACTCGAACAGCGCCCGGTCGACCAGCACGCCCGGCAGGAACTCGGTCGAGCCGGAGTCGATGACCGTCACCCGCTTGAGCATCTGGCGGATGATGATCTCGATGTGCTTGTCGTGGATGAGCACACCCTGCGAGCGGTAGACCTCCTGGACCTCCTGGGTCAGGTGGACCTGGACCGCGCGCGGGCCGAGGATGCGCAGCAGCTCGTGCGGGTCGATGGTGCCCTCGGTGAGCTTCTCGCCGACCTCGACGTGGTCGCCGTCGTGGGTCCGCAGCCGGACCCGCTTGGAGATCTTGTCGTAGACGATCTCGTCGCTGCCGTCGTCCGGCACCACGATGATCTTCCGCGACCGCTCGCCGTCCTCGATCCGGATCCGACCCGGGGTGTCGGCGATGGGCGCCTTGCCCTTCGGGACCCGGGCCTCGAAGATCTCCTGGACACGGGGCAGACCCTGGGTGATGTCCTCACCCGCGACACCACCCGTGTGGAAGGTACGCATCGTCAGCTGCGTACCCGGCTCACCGATCGACTGGGCGGCGATGATGCCGACCGCCTCGCCGACGTCCACGGTCTTGCCGGTCGGCAGCGAGCGGCCGTAGCACGCGCCGCAGACGCCCAGCTTCGACTCGCAGGTGAGCACGCTGCGAACCCGGACCGTCTCCACCCCGGCGGCGACAATCTTGTCGACCAGGATCGAGTTGATGTCCTGGCCCCGCTCGGCGACGACGGTGCCGTCCGGCCCCTTGATGTCGTCGGCCAGCGTCCGGGCGTGCACGCTGGTCTCGGCGTGCTCGTGCACGACCAGCTTGCCGTCGATCCGCTCGCCGATCTGCATCGGGATGGCGCGGTCGGTGCCGCAGTCCTCCTCGCGGATGATCACGTCCTGCGAGACGTCCACCAGACGACGGGTCAGGTAACCCGAGTCGGCGGTACGCAGGGCGGTGTCCGCGAGACCCTTCCGGGCACCGTGCGTGGAGATGAAGTACTCCAGCACGGAGAGACCCTCCCGGTAGCTGGCCTTGATGGGCCGCGGGATGATCTCACCCTTCGGGTTGGCCACCAGACCACGGATCGCCGCGATCTGCCGGAGCTGGAGGAGGTTACCGCGGGCACCCGAGTTGATCATCTTCCACAGCGGGTTCTCCTGCGGCAGCGCGGTGTCCATCTCCTTGGCGACCTCGTTGGTCGCCTTGGTCCAGATCTCGATGAGCTCGCCGCGGCGCTCCTCGGCGGTCATCAGACCACGCTGGTACTGCTTGTCGATCCGGTCGGCTTCCTTCTCGTACCGCTCCAGGATCTCCCGCTTGCGCGGCGGAGCGATGACGTCCTCCATGCCGATCGTCACGCCGGACCAGGTGGCCCAGTGGAAACCGGCCTCCTTGAGCCCGTCCAGGGTGGCGGCCAGCGCCACCTTGGGGAAGCGCTCGGCGAGGTCGTTGACGATCGCGGAGAGCTGACCCTTGCGGATCTCGTAGTTCACGAAGCGGTAGCCCTGCGGCAGCGTCTCGTTGAACAGCACCCGGCCGAGGGTGGTCTCCACGGTCAGCGGGTCGCCCTCGACCCAGCCCTCCGGGGCGGTCCACGGCTCGGCGCCGGCGCCGTTGTCGACCCCGACCACGCCGCGCAGCCGGATCTTCACCGGAGCCTGCAGGTGCAGCTCGCCGTTGTCGAAGGCCATCCGGGCCTCGGCGTCCGAGCTGAACGCCCGGCCCTCGCCCCGCTCACCGGCGGTGAGGTGGGTGAGGTGGTAGAGGCCGATGACCATGTCCTGGGTGGGCATGGTGACCGGCTTGCCGTCGGCCGGCTTGAGGATGTTGTTCGACGACAGCATCAGGATCCGCGCCTCGGCCTGGGCCTCGGCGGACAGCGGCACGTGCACCGCCATCTGGTCACCGTCGAAGTCGGCGTTGAACGCGGTGCAGACCAGCGGGTGGATCTGGATGGCCTTGCCCTCGACCAGCTGCGGCTCGAAGGCCTGGATGCCCAGCCGGTGCAGGGTCGGCGCCCGGTTCAGCAGGACGGGGTGCTCGCCGATGACCTCTTCCAGCACGTCCCACACGACCGGCCGCTGCCGCTCGACCATCCGCTTGGCGGACTTGATGTTCTGCGCGTGGTTGAGGTCCACCAGCCGCTTCATCACGAACGGCTTGAACAGCTCCAGCGCCATCTGCTTGGGCAGGCCGCACTGGTGCAGCTTGAGCTTCGGGCCGACCACGATGACCGAACGGCCGGAGTAGTCGACGCGCTTGCCCAGCAGGTTCTGGCGGAACCGGCCCTGCTTGCCCTTGAGCATGTCGGACAGCGACTTGAGCGGGCGGTTACCCGGGCCGGTGACCGGCCGGCCGCGACGGCCGTTGTCGAACAGCGCGTCGACGGCCTCCTGGAGCATCCGCTTCTCGTTGTTGACGATGATCTCGGGCGCGCCGAGGTCGATCAGCCGCTTGAGGCGGTTGTTCCGGTTGATCACGCGGCGGTACAGGTCGTTCAGGTCGGAGGTCGCGAAGCGGCCACCGTCGAGCTGCACCATCGGGCGCAGGTCCGGCGGGATGACCGGGACGCAGTCCAACACCATGCCGAGCGGCGAGTTGCGGGTGTTCAGGAACGCCGCGACGACCTTGAGCCGCTTGAGCGCCCGGATCTTCCGCTGGCCCTTGCCGGAGCGGATGGTCTCGCGCAGGCTCTCGGCCTCGGCGTCGAGGTCCATGTTCTGGACCAGCGCCTTGATGGCCTCGGCGCCCATGCCGCCGGTGAAGTACTCGCCGAACCGGTCCCGCAGCTCGCGGTAGAGCAGCTCGTCGGTGACCAGCTGCTTCGGCTCCAGCTTGCGGAAGGTGTCGAGCACCTCGTCCAGGCGGTCGATCTCGCGCTGGGCCCGGTCGCGGATCTGGCGCATCTCGCGCTCTCCGCCCTCCTTGACCTTGCGCCGGACGTCCGCCTTGGCACCCTCGGCCTCCAGCTCGGCCAGGTCGGCCTCGAGCTTGGCGGCCCGCTTCTCGATCTCCGAGTCGCGGCTGTTCTCGGCCTGCCGCTTCTCGGCCAGGATCTCGTTCTCGATCGTCGAGAGGTCGCGGTGACGCGCCTCGGCGTCCACGCTCGTCACGACGTACGAGGCGAAGTAGATGATCTTCTCGAGGTCCTTGGGGGCGAGGTCCAGCAGGTAGCCCAGCCGGCTCGGCACGCCCTTGAAGTACCAGATGTGGGTCACCGGAGCGGCGAGCTCGATGTGGCCCATGCGCTCACGGCGGACCTTCGACCGGGTCACCTCGACGCCGCAGCGCTCGCAGATGATGCCCTTGAAGCGGACCCGCTTGTACTTACCGCAGTAGCACTCCCAGTCCCGCTGCGGACCGAAGATCTTCTCGCAGAAGAGCCCGTCCTTTTCCGGCTTCAGGGTGCGGTAGTTGATCGTTTCAGGCTTCTTGACCTCGCCGTGCGACCACTGACGGATGTCGTCGGCGGTGGCGAGGCCAATGCGCAGCTCGTCGAAGAAGTTGACGTCGAGCACTATGTCCCCTATGTCGTCGTCTGTACTGCTAGCTAGTGGGTGGGGTCGGGAGCCGGCGAGCCGGCCCCCGACCGCTCACCTCAGACCTCTTCGACCGAGCTCGGCTCGCGCCGGGACAGGTCGATGCCCAGCTCCTCCGCGGCCCGGAACACCTCGTCGTCGGTCTCGCGCATCTCGAGGGCCACACCGTCGCTGGAGAGCACCTCGACGTTGAGGCACAGCGACTGCAGCTCCTTGAGCAGCACCTTGAACGACTCGGGGATGCCCGGCTCGGGGATGTTCTCGCCCTTGACGATCGCCTCGTAGACCTTGACCCGGCCGAGGACGTCGTCGGACTTGATCGTCAGCAGTTCCTGCAGGGCGTACGCGGCGCCGTACGCCTGCATCGCCCAGCACTCCATCTCACCGAAGCGCTGGCCACCGAACTGCGCCTTACCACCCAGCGGCTGCTGCGTGATCATCGAGTACGGGCCGGTCGACCGGGCGTGGATCTT
Organism: Micromonospora sp. NPDC047465; assembly: GCF_040643125.1. Taxonomy (NCBI): domain Bacteria; kingdom Bacillati; phylum Actinomycetota; class Actinomycetes; order Micromonosporales; family Micromonosporaceae; genus Micromonospora; species Micromonospora sp. NPDC047465. The sequence goes on along the minus strand of NZ_JBEYTP010000025.1, from coordinate 64,455 downwards.
GTCGTCGACCAGGTGGTTGAGCTTCAGGATGTAGATGTAGCCGACCGCGATCGGGTCCGGCAGCGGCTCGCCGGAGCGGCCGTCGAACAGCCGCGCCTTGCCACTGGAGCCGATCAGCTGCTTGCCGTCCCGGTTGGGCAGGGTCGACGCGAGCAGACCGGAGATCTCCTCCTCACGGGCGCCGTCGAAGACCGGGGTGGCCACGTTCGTGTCCGCCTCGGACTCGTGGGCCTCGATCGAGCGGAGCTGGCGCTTCCACTCGGCGTCGTCGCCCTCGACCTTCCAACCGGTCTTGGCCACCCAGCCGAGGTGGGTCTCCAGCACCTGGCCGATGTTCATCCGGCTCGGCACACCCAGCGGGTTGAGCACGATGTCGACCGGCGTGCCGTCCTCCAGGAACGGCATGTCCTCGATCGGCAGGATCTTGGAGATGACGCCCTTGTTGCCGTGGCGGCCGGCGAGCTTGTCACCGTCCTGGATCTTCCGCTTCTGGGCGACGTAGACCCGGACCAGCTCGTTGACGCCCGGCGGCAGCTCGTCGCCGTCCTCGCGGGAGAAGGTACGCACGCCGATGACCGTGCCGGTCTCGCCGTGCGGCACCTTCAGCGAGGTGTCGCGGACCTCGCGCGCCTTCTCACCGAAGATCGCGCGGAGCAGCCGCTCCTCCGGGGTCAGCTCGGTCTCGCCCTTGGGCGTGACCTTGCCGACCAGGATGTCGCCGGGGACGACCTCGGCGCCGATCCGGATGATGCCGCGCTCGTCGAGGTCGGCGAGCATCTCCTCGCTGACGTTCGGGATGTCGCGGGTGATCTCCTCCGGGCCCAGCTTGGTGTCCCGGGCGTCGACCTCGTGCTCCTCGATGTGGATCGAGGTGAGCACGTCCTGCTGCACGAGGCGCTGCGACAGGATGATCGCGTCCTCGTAGTTGTGCCCCTCCCAGGTCATGAACGCCACGAGCAGGTTGCGCCCGAGCGCCATCTCGCCCTCGTCGGTGCACGGACCGTCGGCGATGACCTGGCCGGCCTCGACACGGTCGCCCTCGAAGACCACCGGCTTCTGGTTGACGCAGGAGCCGGCGTTGGAGCGGCGGAACTTGTGCAGCAGGTACGTGCGGCGGTGGCCGTCGTCCTGGTGGATGGTGATGTAGTCGGCGCAGAGGTCCTCGATGACGCCACCGACCTCGGCGACCACCACGTCACCGGCGTCGACCGCGGCACGGTATTCCATGCCGGTGCCGACCAGCGGCGACTCGGCCTTGACCAGCGGCACCGCCTGGCGCTGCATGTTCGCGCCCATGAGCGCCCGGTTGGCGTCGTCGTGCTCGAGGAACGGAATCATCGCGGTCGCGACCGAGGTCATCTGCCGCGGCGACACGTCCATGTAGTCCACGGCCGCCGGCGGGACGTCCTCGGTCTCGCCGCCCTTACGACGGACCAGGACGCGGTCCTCGGCGAACGTCCCGTCGGCTGTCAGCGGCGCGTTGGCCTGCGCCTTGACGAACCGGTCCTCCTCGTCCGCGGTCAGGTAGTCGATCTGGTCGGTGACCCGACCGTCAACGACCTTCCGGTACGGCGTCTCGATGAAGCCGAACGGGTTGACCCGGGCGAAGGTGGACAGCGCGCCGATGAGGCCGATGTTCGGGCCTTCCGGCGTCTCGATCGGGCACATCCGGCCGTAGTGGGACGGGTGCACGTCGCGGACCTCGAAGCCGGCCCGCTCCCGGGACAGACCACCCGGGCCGAGCGCGCTCAGCCGGCGCCGGTGGGTCAGGCCCGCCAGCGGGTTCGTCTGGTCCATGAACTGGGACAGCTGCGAGGTGCCGAAGAACTCCTTGATCGCCGCCACGACCGGGCGGATGTTGATCAGGGTCTGCGGCGTGATCGCCTCGACGTCCTGGGTGGTCATCCGCTCGCGGACGACCCGCTCCATCCGGGACAGCCCGACCCGGACCTGGTTCTGGATCAGCTCGCCCACCGTACGCAGGCGCCGGTTGCCGAAGTGGTCGATGTCGTCGGCCTCGTAGCCCTCCTCACCGGCGTGCAGCCGGCAGAGGTACTCCACGGTGGCGACGATGTCGTCCTCGGTCAGCGTGCCGGTGGTGATCGGCACGTCCAGCTCGAGCTTCTTGTTGAACTTGTAACGACCGACCTTGGCGACGTCGTACCGCTTCGGGTTGAAGAAGAGGTTGTCGAGCAGGGTCTGGGCGTTCTCGCGGGTCGGCGGCTCGCCAGGGCGGAGCTTCCGGTAGATGTCGAGGAGCGCCTCGTCCTGGCCGGCGATGTGGTCCTTCTCGAGCGTGGTCATCATCAGCTCGGACCAGCCGAACCGCTCGCGGATCCGCTCGGCCGACCAACCGATGGCCTTGAGCAGCACCGTGACGGCCTGCCGGCGCTTGCGGTCGATGCGAACGCCGACCGTCTCGCGCTTGTCGATGTCGAACTCCAGCCAGGCACCCCGGCTGGGGATGACCTTGACGCTGGAGAGGTCGCGGTCGGAGGTCTTGTCCGGCTGCTTGTCGAAGTAGACGCCCGGGGACCGGACGAGCTGGCTGACCACGACGCGCTCGGTGCCGTTGATGATGAAGGTGCCCTTCGGCGTCATCATCGGGAAGTCACCCATGAACACCGTCTGGCTCTTGATCTCGCCGGTGGTGTTGTTGGTGAACTCCGCGGTCACGAACAGCGGGGCGCAGTAGGTCAGGTCCTTCTCCTTGCACTCCTCGATCGAGGCCTTGACCTCGTCGAAGCGCGGAGCCGAGAAGGAGAGCGACATGGTGCCGGAGAAGTCCTCAATGGGACTGATCTCGTCGAGGATCTCCGCGAGACCCGAGCGTGCGTGCGGGTCGTCCGCCGACCGGCCCTGCCAAGCCTCGTTGCCGACGAGCCAGTCGAAGGACTCGTTCTGGATGGCGAGGAGGTTGGGGACCTCGAGGTGTTCGGTGATCCTGCCGAATGAGACTCGGCGGGGAGCGAATGCGCTCGACGTACGACTGGTCTTCGCAGGGCGGGAAGCTGCCAAGATGCGTCCTTCCGAGGACCGGTGCTGCAGAACGGCTGGTACGCGTGCACTCCAATGACCCCGCCAGAATTATCCGTAAACGGACATTTCCGAACAGGGGTCAAGTCGGAAGGCAGCGCAAACTAGCAGTGTAGCCGAGAGGCTAACCGCTGTCCAGCCCACCCCGCAGGTCGTCGCGGAACGCGCCTCGGGACCCCTGGAACCGGGTCTCACCGGGCCGCTCGGAACGCGACGTTCCTGCCGGGCCGCTCGGGTGTCGCGGCCGATGGTGCTGCCGCTGCCATTACCCAAGTGGTGGCCGTTGCAAGCGCGGAAGGTCTTGCTGGTGTCAGCGTGCCTGTCAGCCCGGGGCCGCGTCAAGGGCCGGCATCCGGGTCGCCCCGTCTTTCCCACCCAGGGGCTACCGCCACACACCGCGTACGCGGCGACGCCAGGCGTGGACGCCCTGCTCACCGCGCTGCGACCCGGCCACCAAGACAGCGGGCGGCGATCCACTGTCGGATCACCGCCCGCCGTGACGCGGTGTGCCCCGGCTCACGTGAGCCGGACGCGCGCCTGGTCGACCTCAGGTCACTTGAGGGTGACCTTGGCGCCCTCACCCTCGAGCTTGGCCTTGGCCTTCTCGGCGGTCTCCTTGTTGGCCTTCTCCAGGACGGCCTTCGGAGCGGCCTCGACCAGGTCCTTGGCCTCCTTGAGGCCCAGGCCGGTCAGCTCGCGCACGACCTTGATGACCTGGATCTTCTTGCCGCCGTCAGCCTCGAGGATGACGTCGAACTCGTCCTTCTCCTCCTCGACCGGAGCGGCCGTGGTCGGGCCGGTCGGGCCGGCGACGGCGACCGGAGCCGCGGCGGTGACCTCGAAGGTCTCCTCGAACTGCTTCACGAACTCGGAGAGCTCGATCAGCGTCATCTCCTTGAACGCGTCGAGCAGCTCGTCGGTGCTGAGCTTCGCCATGTCTGGCGTCCTTTCCTGAATCTGTTAGGTAAGAACTGGGTGCGCCGCGGGGCCTCAGGCCGCCTCGGCGCCCTCCTTCTCGCGCTTGTCCGCCAGGGCGGCCGCCGCACGGGCGGCCTTGGAGAGCGGGGCCTGGAACAGGGCCGCGGCCTTGCTCAGGTTGCCCTTCATCGCGCCGGCCAGCTTGGCCAGCAGCACCTCACGGGACTCCAGGTCGGCGAGCTTCGTGACCTCGGCCGCGGAAATGGCCTTGCCCTCGAAGACACCGCCCTTGATGACGAGCTTCGGGTTGGCCTTCGCGAAGTCGCGAAGGCCCTTCGCCGCCTCGACGACGTCGCCCGAAACGAAAGTCAGCGCGGTAGGACCGGTGAACATCTCGTCGAGACCGGAGATGCCAGCGTCGGACGCGGCACGCTTCGCGAGCGTGTTCTTCGCGACCGTGTAGCTGGTCTCCTTACCGAGCGAGCGCCGCAGCTGGGTGAGCTGGGAAACCGTCAGACCGCGGTACTCGGTCAGCACCGTGGCACCCGCGTTGCGGAAGCTCTCGGTCAGCTCAGCGACGGCCGTGGCCTTGTCGGCCCGGATCGGCTTGTCCGCCATGTCCCTCCTCTCTCGTTGCTCGAGGCTGGTCACCGTCGTCGGCCGGAGCGTTCGACGGGAGCGGAGGCATCACGAGAACGAGAAAGCCCCGGCGCAGGGCGCACGGGGCGAGGGCCGGGACACGGGCACAGTCGGCGGACCGTGCTCAGCACCGATTTTCGCTTACCGCCCTGCGCGGGTCGCCCGTCGTCGCGGGACCTTCGACCGTGCCGGGGCACGGTGACCAGCGGTCTCTGGGTGGAACTTCGCGCCAAGGTTACGCGAAGAGTGCCCTGACCACCAAATCGCCCCCGGGTGCACCGCGTCACCCCCTCTTGCACCGGGAGCGGGCCCCGGTCAGGGCCGGGTGCGACGCCGCCACAGGTAGGCTGCCCCGGCGGCCGCGCTCCACGCCACGGCCCAGCCGGTCAGCAGCGCCACGGTCGACGCGGCCAGGGCGCCGGCGGCGGCCCGCGCGGTCGCCATCACCGGCGGCGCCAGCCACGGCGCCACCGAGCCGGTCAGGCCGAGGGCGACCGCGCCGACCCCGCCGAGCGCGAGCACGGCGACGCCGTAGCCGGCGCTGCCCGCGCAGGCGCGGCTGGCCAGCGCCCCGAGCGCCACCGCCGCGGGTACGGCCAGCAGGTGCGCCCACAGGCCGACGGCGAGGCCGAGGGGCACCGAGCGGTCGTCCGGCCCCACGGGGCCGGCGACTCCGCCGACCAGCCAGGGGAAGACCAGCGCGACGACCACCGTGCCGAGCCCGGCCACGCCGGCGGCGAGCAGGCCGGCCAGCCGCTCCCAGCGCACCCCGACCAGCGCCTGGGCCAACCGGCGCTGCACGTCGGGCTCCACGTCCAGCAGCACCTTGGTCTGCCAGGCCAGCACCGGGAAGAGCACCACCGCCGAGACGCCGTACGCCTCTCCCGGCTGGGCCCGGCCGCCGCCGTAGAGGACGCCGAGGGCCACCAGGCCCGCGAGCAGCGGCGCCAACGCCCGCCCCGTCCGTAGGAAGCCGGCCAGCCGCAGCCGGAGCAGGGCGGTCACCCCGCTCCCCCGGTGGCCGGACCGGTCGGCTCCGCCACGCCGGCCTCCGCCGCCCCCTCGGCGATCGCGACCCCGTCCGGCGTGCCTGAGGGGGTCGGCGCCCCGGGGCGTACGCGCAGGACGTGATGGCCCTCGGCGCGCAACCGGGCGACGGTGCCGGCGACCCGCGCGGCCGGCACCGCGACCTCGACCACCGCCATCGCCGCGTCGGCCGGCGGCGCGCCCTCGGTGACCGTGCCGTCGGCCACCGTCCAGCGGCGGGCGCCGGGCAGTCGGGCGATCTCGCCGCGGTGGTCGCTGACCAGCACCGACCCGCCCGTTGCCAACACCTCGGCGATCACCGCGGGCACCAGCTCCCGGGTGGCGGCGTCGAGGCCCTCCCACGGCTCGTCGAGCACCAGCAGGCCGGGGGTACGCAGCATCGCCTGGGCCAGGCCGACCTTCTGGGCGGTGCCCTTGGACAGCTCCGGCAGCCGGATTCGGCGGAACCGGGCCAGGCCCAGCCGGTCGGTCCAGTGGTCGACCGCCCGGCCCGTCGCCGCCGGATCGAGGCCGGCGACCCGACCCATGGCGGTCAGGTAGCGCTCGACGGTGAAGGGCTGGTCGGCCGGGAAACGCTCCGGGACCCACCCGACGTGTCGGGGGCGGTCGATCACGCGCCCCCGGCTCGGCCGCAGCACCCCGGCCGCCACCTGGAGCAAGGTCGACTTGCCCACGCCGTTGCGGCCGAGCACGACCACGACCTCACCGGAACCGACCCGCACATCCGTCTCCCGCAGCACCCACGGCCCGCGCCGCCGGTACCGCAGCCAGACGTTCTCCAGTCGCACCCGGCCGAGCATGCCACAGCGGAAAGGGAACGGGGCGCCGCCACGATGTGGCGACGCCCCGTCACGGGTGCTGCGGGTGCTCAGCCCTCGGCCGGGGCCTCCTGCAGGTTCTTCACCAGGTTCGGGTCGACCGGGACGCCCGGGCCCATGGTGGTGGTGAGGGTGACCTTCTTGAGGTACTTGCCCTTCGCGGCGGACGGCTTGGCCCGCAGGACCTCGTCGAGGACCGCCGCGTAGTTGTCGATCAGCTGGGCCTCGGAGAACGAGGCCTTGCCGATGATCAGGTGCAGGTTGGAGTGCTTGTCCACCCGGAAGGTGATCTTGCCGCCCTTGATGTCCGAGACGGCCTTGGTGACGTCCATGGTCACCGTGCCGGTCTTCGGGTTCGGCATGAGACCGCGCGGGCCCAGGATCCGCGCGATCCGGCCGATCTTGGCCATCTGGTCCGGCGTGGCGATCGCCGCGTCGAAGTCGAGCCAACCACCCTGGATCCGGGCGACCAGCTCGTCGGTGCCCACCTCGTCCGCACCGGCGGCGGCGGCCTCCTCGGCCTTCGCGCCGGCGGCGAAGACGATCACGCGGGCGGTCTTACCGGTGCCGTGCGGCAGGTTGACCGTGCCACGGACCATCTGGTCCGCCTTGCGGGGGTCGACGCCGAGGCGCATCGCGACCTCGACCGTGGCGTCGAACTTGACGTTGGTGGTCTCCTTGGCCAGCTTCACGGCCTCGGCGGGGGTGTAGAGCTTGGACCGGTCGACGACCTCGGCGGCCTTGCGGTAGCTCTTGCTGCGCTGCATGTTCTGGTAACTCCTGTGGTCTATGGCGGGCCGCGGCGTCCGCGCGCCCTCCCACGAACTGGATCTGGCGGTGACCGGGGTCAGTCGGTGACGTTGAGGCCCATCGACCGGGCGGTGCCGGCGATGATCTTCTCAGCCTGGTCGACGTCGTTGGCGTTGAGGTCAGCCATCTTCTTCTCGGCGATCTCGCGTACCTGGGCGCGGGTGACCGAGCCGACCTTCTCCTTGTGCGGGACGCCCGAGCCCTTCTGCACGCCGGCGGCCTTGATCAGCAGCCGGGCGGCGGGCGGGGTCTTCAGCACGAACGTGAAGCTGCGGTCCTCGTAGACGCTGATCTCGGCGGGGACGATGTCGCCCCGCTGGGACTCGGTCTGCGCGTTGTAGGACTTGCAGAACTCCATGATGTTCACGCCGTGCTGGCCGAGCGCGGGGCCGACCGGCGGCGCCGGGGTGGCCTGGCCCGCCGGCAGCTGAAGCGTGAAAGTCTTGACGAGCTTCTTCTTCGGAGGCATGTCTCTTCCTGGGGCTTGAAACTGGGAAAGGTGCCGGCCGCGGGCGCGCACGGTCAGCGCGATGCGACAGCGGCGACGTTCTAGGGTAGCGCAGCGTCCCGCCGCCCCTCCCGCCGAGGTCGCACGGGCGGGTGGAACGAGTACGCCGACGGCGGGCTGCTGCCCACCGCCGGCGACCGGGACCTCAGATCTTGGCGACCTGGTTGAAGTTAAGCTCCACCGGCGTCTCGCGGCCGAAGATCGACACGAGCACCTTGAGCTTCTGCTGGTCGGCGTTGATCTCGCTGATCGTCGCCGGCAGCGAGGCGAAGGCACCGTCGGTGACGGTGACCGAGTCGCCGACCTCGAAGTCGAGGACCTTGATCTCGGGCTTGGCCTTCTTCTGCTCGGTCTCGACGGCCGGCGCCAGCCACTTCAGCACCTCGTCGAGGGAGAGCGGGGCCGGGCGGTCGGCCCGGTCCGTCGCGCCCACGAAGCCGGTCACGCCCGGCGTGTTGCGCACGCAGGAGTAGGACTCCGCGGTCAACTCCATCCGGACCAGGATGTAGCCCGGGAAGACCTTGGCCTGCACCTGCGACCGCTTCCCGTTCTTGACCTCGACCTCTTCCCGGGTCGGCACCTCGACCTGGTAGATGTAGTCCTCCATGTCGAGGCTCGTGATCCGGGTCTCGAGGTTGGTCTTGACCTTGTTCTCGTAGCCGGCGTACGAGTGCACCACGTACCAGTCGCCCGGCGCGTAACGCAGCTTCTGCCGCAGCTCGGCGACCGGGTCGTAGTCCTCGTCCGGGGCGGGCTCGGTGGTGGGGAACTCCGGCTCGCTGGCGGCCTCGACCGACTCGTCACCAGCCGCCGTCGCCACCGTGGACTGCTCGTCCGTGGTCTCGGCGGTCTCGTCGTACTCAGGCACGCTCGCTCACTTCCGTCACTATCGGCTTAGTCGGCCGGTCAGCTGGGGTTGCCGAAGACCCACAGCACGCCCTTCGCGAAGGCGAAGTCCAGGCCGGCCACGATCGTCAGCATCACCGCGACGAAGGCGACCACCACGGCCGTGTAGGTCAGCAGCTCCTTGCGGGTCGGCCAGATGACCTTACGCAGCTCGGCCACGACCTCGCGGATGAATCGGGCGATGCGACCGAACAGACCGACGCGATCGGTGTCCGTCTTGGTCTTGGGCCGGCTGTCGGCCGACTCGGCCTTCGCCCGCGACCGCGTCGCGGTGCCGCCCCGGGAGACCGGTTCCTCGGCGTCGGTGGCGTCGTCGTCGGCCACGTCGTCGACGACCTCGTCGTGCAGACGGTCGTCGCCGGCGTCCTCGCCGCGCCGCTTCTTGTCGGCCACTTCGCCCTCCGTCGCGGGATGTCGGGTCGCACGCGGTGGGCGTGCGCAGCGCTTGGTCACGCCGGCCGGACCAACCGTCCCGCGACGGGCCGCGGCCGGTGGACCGGCCGGACGGACCCGAATGCCTCGGAACCACCCCGCCGATGCCACCACCACGGGCCGGACGCCGCCCTACGGCGGCGCGACCCACGGGAACGGTCAGGCCTGAGGCGCAGGGGTGACAGGACTTGAACCTGCAGCCTGCGGTTTTGGAGACCGCTGCTCTGCCAATTGAGCTACACCCCTGTGCGGCAACGCTCACCCCGCCCGGTCAGAGGACCGTGCAGGGTCACTTGCCCCACGGCGGACCAGTGTACGGGTAGTCGCACGACTTTCCCAACCGGTCTGCCCATCGCGCGTCGCGCGCCTGGTCAGCGGGCCGTCCGGACGGTCGCCCGGGCCTGCGAGAGCACCTTCTCCCCCCGGCAGGTCGCGGTCACGTCGAGCCTGGTCAGGCCCTCCTCGGTGACCTCCCGGACGACCGCCGTGACCTCGATCTCGGTGCCCTCGTCGTCGTCGGGGACGACCACCGGCCGGGTGAAGCGGACGTTGTAGTCGACCACCGCGTCCGGCCTGCCGGCCCACTCCGTCAGCGCGCGGCCGACCAGCGCCATGGTGAACATGCCGTGGGCGATCACGCCGGGCAGACCCACCTTGGTGGCGAACCGGTCGCTCCAGTGGATCGGGTTGAAGTCCCCCGAGGCGCCGGCGTAGCGGACCAGGTCCGCGCGCGTCACCCGGAACGTCTTGGCTGGCAGCTCCATCTCAGCCCTCCCCGCGTACGACGAGCTTCGACCAGACGGTCACCACCGGCTCCCCGGCCGACGTGCCGACCTCGGTGCGGGTGGTCAGGAAGTCGTGCCCGCCGCGGCTGCTGACGTCCTCGACGACGCAGACGCAGACCAGCTCGTCCCCCGCCACCACCGGACGGGTGTAGGCGAAGCGCTGGTCGCCGTGGACGACCCGGCTGTAGTCCACGCCGAGGGCCGGGTCGTCGATGATCTGCTGGCTGGCGGCCATGCTGACCACCACGGGGAAGGTCGGCGGGGCGACCACGTCCGGGTGGCCGAGCGCGCGGGCGGCCTCCGGGTCGTGGTGGACCGGGTCGGCGGCGCCGATCGCCGTCGCGAACTCACGGATCTTTTCTCGGCCCACCTGGTAGGGGGCGGTCGGCGGGTACGTCCGGCCGACGAAGGACGGGTCCAGGGACATGCCGCGAACCTACACGCAAAACAAGATCGCCGATCCGTACGGGGCGGCGGCGGCCGGAGCCGCGCCGTCCTGACGGACCGGCGATCGGGAAGTGCGGGGACCGGGCCGGCGGAGCCGGCCGTGGGTCAGCGGGTCTCGCGGTGGACCGTGTGCTTGCCGTCCCGCGGGCAGAACTTCTTCAGCTCGATGCGGTCCGGGTCGTTACGACGGTTCTTGCGCGTGATGTAGTTGCGCTCCTTGCACTCCACACACGCCAAAGTGATCTTCGGCCGGACATCGGTCGCCTTCGCCACGGCGGAGTGCCTTCCTCGCTACGGATAACAACTACGGCGCATCAGCCTACGCGCTGACCACGCGGACATGCAAAGTGGGCGCCTGTGGCGCCCATCCCACCGGCCACCGGGAGTGAGCCCGGTGAACGAGAGTAGCGGTGGCCGGACTTGAACCGGCGACACAGCGATTATGAGCCGCTTGCTCTGCCATCTGAGCTACACCGCCGTGGCGGGTCCAGCCGGACCCTCTGAGCCCCCTTACGGAATCGAACCGTAGACCTTCTCCTTACCATGGAGACGCTCTGCCGACTGAGCTAAGGGGGCCTGCGCGATCTCCCCGGGGGGTGACGCGCAGGGGATACATTACACGGCCGTGCGGCGGAGATGAAATCGGATCCCCCAGAGCCGCGTTTCCACAGCTCAGGGCACGACGCGCAGCCGGGGCAGCTCCCCGGCGGAGATCGTCTCCGGATCCACCTGGGCGCCGAACCATGCCTCCAGCCGCTCGTACGGCAGCGGCCGGCTGAACAGGAAGCCCTGGCCGATCTCGCAGCCGATGTCCTGGAGCAGCTCCAGGGTCAGCTCGCTCTCCACACCCTCGGCGACCACGGCCAGGCCGAACTGCTGGGAGAGGGTGACCACGGCGTTCACGATCGCCAGGTCGCCCGGGTCCGTCGCCATGCCCTGCACGAAGGAGCGGTCGACCTTCACCTCGTGCACGGGCAGCCGGCGCAGGTGCGCCAGGGACGAATCCCCCGTGCCGAAGTCGTCCACCGACAGCCGTACGCCGAGGTCCCGCAGCCGCCGCAGGGTCGGGATGGGCCGGTCGGTGCCGTCCAGCACCCCGGCCTCCTTGATCTCCAGCGTGAGCCGTTGCGGCGGTACGTCGTACTCGTCGAGCAACTCCTGCACGCGGGCCGGGAAGTGCTGGTCGGTGAGCGTACGGGCGGAGAGGTTGACCGCGACGGAGAGCGGCTGGCCGGCGTGCGACCAGTCCCGGCTGCGCCGCAGCCCCTCGCGGAGCACGAACTCGGTGAACCGGCCGAGCTGGCCGGTGTGCTCGGCCACCGCGACGAAGTCCTCCGGGGCGACCGACCCGTGGGCCGGATGCTCCCACCGCGCCAGGCACTCCACGCCGACCAGCCGGCGGTCCCGCAGCGTCACCTTCGGCTGGAAGTAGACCTTCAGCTCGCCGTCGTCCAGCGCCCGCCGCAGGTCGCCGGCGAGCCCCAGCCGCCGCAGCGACCGGGACTCCAGCGCCGGACTGAACAGCTGCACGCTGCCCGGCACGGACTTGGCCGCCGTCGCCGCCAGGTCCACCCGTTGCAGCAGGGAGGCGGCGTCACTGCCGTGATCGGGGTGTACGGCGACGCCGACCGCCGTGTCCACGTCCAGGGTGAGCGCGTCGAAGACCATCTCGTCGCGGATCTGCTCGCGCAACTGCGCGGCCAGCTCCACCGCCGCCTCGGCGCTCTCCAGCCGCAGCGTGACCAGGAACTCGTCCCCGCCGGCCCGGCCGACCAGGGCCGACGACGGGGCGCAGGCGCGCAGCCGGTCGGCGACCTCGGCGAGGACCTTGTCGCCGGCCGCGTGCCCCAGGGACTCGTTGACCTGTCGCAGCCGGTCGACGTCGAACAGCAGCAGCGCCACGACCTCGCCGGGCGCCCGGATCTTGACCGCCTCGTCCAGGGCGCCGGTGATCCGCCGCCGGTTGGGCAGCTTGGTCAACGCGTCGTGGTAAGCGTCGTGCCGCAGCCGGTCGACCAGCCGGGAATTCTCCAACGCCACCGCCGCGTGCGCCGCCACCGTCTCGAACAGGGGCACGTCGGTGCGGACGAAGTGATTGCTGTCACCGAGGCGGTTGGCGACCTCCAGCGTCCCGATGACCGCCTGGCCGGACCGCAACGGGATGACGATCACGTCCTTGACGCGCTCCGCCGACAGCGCCGGGCGCAGGTCGGCGTCGGTCATCAGGCCCCGCCCGACGGCCACCGTACGGCCCTCGTCGCGGGCGCGTTCGCGCAGCGCGGCCGGCGTCTTGGCGAAGTCGAGCAGGCCCGGGTCGTCATTGCGCGCGGTGAGCAGCACCTCCGGGTGCCGCCCCTGGGCGGGCAACCAGAGGGTGGCGTACTCGGCCTGCATCAGGGCCCGCACCCGCCCGAGGAGGGCGTCGGGCAGGGTCCCGTACTGACCGCTCTCGCTCACCGCGCGGCTCAGTTCGTACATGTCGGCGAGCGTGCGGTGCTGCCGGAAGAACTGGGCGTACGCCCGGTAGACGAGCGCCAGCGCGGCGACCAGCACCGCCAGCAGCAGCAACGACCACCAGGTGGCGGCGATGAGGATCAGGACGATCATCCCGCAGGCGATGTTGATCGCCGCGGCCAGCAGTCCCGGCGGGGACTTCCGGAAGACCTCGCGCCCGGCCTGCCAGCCCTGAAGCAGCGTGTGCACCCCGGCGATCGCGGTGAGGCTCACCAGGTTCACCATGCTCGCCGCGACGAACAGGGTCAGCCAGGTGGCCGGACCCACGCCCTGCACCGGTGGGAACGCCTGGAGCACCAGGACGGCCAGCGAGGAGCCGGCGGCGGCCCGGGCCACGTTGAACCAGAACTTCGTGGCGGTGGAGGGGTGCCGCAGGTGGGTGATGATCGCCGAGAGTGTGTAGATCGCGACGACCGTGAGCGGCCGGACGAGGAAGAACGCCAGGACGAGCGGGATCTCGTTGAGCGTCATCCCGATGGACTGCCGCCGGACCGTGAAGTTCAGCACCGGCATGCCGGCAGCCACCATGGCCACCAGCAGCAGCACTGCCAGTGGCCATTCGCCGAACGGCTCCGGGGCGACCAGGCCGACGACCGTGGCGCAGACGACGGCGAGCATCGCCAACGGCCCGGTGATCAGCCAGGCGTACTCCGTCGAGCGGGGACCGGTGCGGCCTCGACCCGCCATGCCGCTCCCCTCACCGGCCGCGCCGGCTCACATCATCGACGTCGTGTTTCGTCAGAGCTTGGGCATGTTCCAGACGAAATCCAACAACTGGGCGTCGCCGACGTTCGAGGCGTCACCGACGAAGACGCCACCAGCCACAGCGGCGAGTACGAAAAACGAGCCAAGCAGCCGGCCCAGCCTTCGACCAGACATGTTTGCTCCTGTCAGGGAAGTGTCACGGGGATGGTGGAGGTTCCACGATCGTGCCACAAGGCAGGTACCCAGAAAAGCCGTGCGCCTGCTGGCGGCCCGTGCGTCGGTGACGTTCCGCCGTTCGGACCACGATTCTCGTCGCAGCAGACCAGATCACGAGCCTGCGACGGCCACCACCCACTTCGTACAGTGCCGAATACGACCTTCGACGCATTCCGCTCGGCGACCGGGCGGACAGGGGCCGGCCGATCGGCCGGCTACCACCCATCAGTCGCCCGGGAAGCCGCACCACCCATCCGGACACGCGCCCGGGCATCGACCACCATACCCGGTCTGCGCCATCGCACCAGTGTCGAGACACCATGCGTCCGATCGGTGGAGGGCAATGCGACCGGAGCGGCGGATCCGGACAGTCCGGTCACGAAACGAGGCTGCGGGAGCGGGTACCTCCCGTCCGGCGCCGCACGGGCCTCGCCGGCCGTCCGGATGCGCAACGTCTCCCCGCCGACGCGGTTGGTGTAGACCCGAAGCGGCACGGCGACGTCGTGGCCCGGACGCCGGGCAACCTCCGCCGGCGGGACGCCGGCATCCGGCCAGAGCAAGGCCGCCGTATGACGTCGGTCGACCTAGTGCGCCGGAGAGGGCGCCTCGGGGGGACGGCCGGCGGCGTGGCGGGCGTCGGCGAGGGCGACGGCGAGCAGCACGAGCGCGGCCACGACCGCAGCGACCAGCGGCGGGGCGAAATACAGGGGGACGGCGACGACCGCCAGGGCGGCGATGGCGACGACGCGGCGGAGGGAAAGTCGGTCGAACACGATGCGTTCCAGACGGATGCGGCCGTAGAGGAACAGTGCCGGGCCACCGAGGATCGCGACGAGCCACACCGGCTCGGGTCGGCCGTCCGGGTGTTTCAGCACGATCTCGAAGCCGACGGCCGCGGTGACGATGCCGAGCACCATGACGACGTGGGCAGTGCCGGTGGCGCGGCCGGCGGCGTACCGGTCCCCCGCCGCGGCGACGGCTTCGGCGAGGATCTGGCCGGAGCGGTAGAAGTAGATGCGCCACAACAGCACCGTCGACAGGAACGCCACCACGAGCCCCGCGGCGGCCATCGCGGTGACCGGCTGGTTGGTCAGCGTGATGCCGACGGCGAGCACGGTCTCCCCGAGGGCGATCATCAGGAACTGCTGGTAGCGCTCGGGCAGGTGGTGGCGGCTGTCCATGGCCCACGCACTGACCTGCGCCGGCCGGGCCATCCCCGGCACCGGCCAGCGCAGCTGCCCGGCGACGATGTCAATGGTGACGGCGACCCCCCACAGGGTGGCCCGGGTGCCGCCAGTGACGACCGCGCCGGCGAGCCAGATCACCGCCGTGGCCGCGTACCACAGCACTGACCGGAGGTAGAGCTGCCGAAGGGGGTGCCCGCGCAGCGCGGGCATCAGGAGGAGCGGCCGGCCGCACTGCAGGATCACGTACGGCAGCGCGAACGCCCACCCGCGGCCCACGAACGCGTACGGCAACGAGGTCGACATGACCAGCAGCCCGAAGGCACTGGCCAGCACAATCCACTGGATCTTGCGGCGGCGGGGGTCGAACCAGCTGGTGATGTGCGCGGTCGTGATCCACAACCAGATCAGCGGCAGCGACAGCACCAGCAGGAAGGCCATCGACCGCCACCGGGCGACAGCGTCTTCGCTGAAGATGTCCCGGGTGACGCGGCTGACCACCCCGGCCAGGGCGAACACCAACACCAGGTCGACGAACAGTTCCAGGAAGTTGGCCTGCCGCACGTTCTCGCGACGTTGCAACAGGTCCTGACCCTGTCCACCGCCTTCCGGATGTCCCATACCGCTCATACTCACCGCCGCCCACCCGGCTCACCGGGGGTTGGACGTCGTACACCCGGAGGGAAGCCGCACACCGGTGACCGGCAACGGCTCCTGGCCCGGCCAGGATGTCGTACGAAACCTTGGGCTCGCTCCCAGACGCCAGGTCCGGTCCCACCTGGTGCTTGACGCTCGGTCCGGACGACGTGGTGATCTACGAAGTGGGACGGGGGCCGGGTGGTTACGTCGTGCTGTCGGGGTTTGCCGTTCATCGCGTCTCTGGCTGCGGCCCCGGCCCGAGCCGCCTCGGTCTGCCTCCCGATCAGGTCGGTCTTGCCGGCCGGTCGGGACCAGGTGCAGGTGATGGGTCCGATGGCCGGGGCATTGGCTCGCAGAACCAGTGCCTGACCTCAGCACGGTAGGGCCAGTAGCAGTAGTCCAAAGGCCTCAGCAATTCGATGCAGGGCGCGACGACCCAGGTCCGCGACGCCGACCACGATGCGCCCAAAGCCTCTGACAGTATGAACGCCGACAAACAGGGGTGCGGCGACACCGGGGCCGCCAATTAGGATCCGGTAACCACACCGGAGGGGGTCAGATGGAGACATGGCGTGTCCTGGCGGCTGTCATCATCGGCCCGGCTGTGAGCCTCGTAGGCGTCGCCCTGGCCACCAACTTTCGCGGGGTGACGGAGTGGCACGTGCGGCGGTCGATGTCCACCGCGGGGGTGCTGCGGCGAGTTCCGCCATGGCGCTGGCTACCAGACGTCCCGCACGAGGAGCGCCTGGCGCGCTTCATCCTGTTGGAACGGGTGATCGGCGTAGTTTTCGCAGTTGGCGGCGCCATGATCTTGATTACTGTCGGCTACAGCATCTTGACCGGCCAGCCGATGCGTACGGTGAAGTAGACAGGCTGATCGCAACCGCCGGCTGATGCAGGTCCAAGATCTTGATCCTCCGCGCGGGAGCGCCTCAGGGCTTTCGACTGCCGCGCCAGCCCAACCCCCTGGTTGGAGGCATCGCAACGCGCTCATGCGCTGTAGCGCGTGGTCCACGTCCGCTGCTGGAGGTGCCACCCGCGTGACGCCTCGTGCTTGATCAGGACGCAGGCGATGGGGAAGTCCAGGCCCCCTGCCTCGGCGAAGCGGTCGGTGAACCACTCGTACAGGTGCCGTGTGGCGAACCGGCCGGCCTGCTGCAGCCGTCCGATCTCGTCGACGTTGATGCCGCAGTTCGCGAAGGCGGACCAGCCGAACCCGAAGCGGTTGAACCTGGTTGCATAGAGCGATTCACCGAGGCTGTTGACACGGATATAGCCGCCGTCGCGGTCGGCGGCAACGAGATTGATGCCGAAGGCTCCACGGTCGACCTCCAGCCTGAAGATCAGCGCGCCGGTATCGGCGTGATACGGGTAGCTGAAAATCTCCCGCAGTTCCTCGATGGTGTCCTCACGCTCGGCATCGATGTTCCTAACAATCTGCGCCCGGATGATGTCGCTAATCATGTCGATGGTCCTGACGTAGCCGGTGGTACGGATCATGCTGCCGCTTGCAAGATCCGCGAGACGAAGCCTAGGGCCGGGCCGAACCGGAGCAGACACCCGGTTCACGAGGCCGAGGGGTGCTGATCCCGGTGCCACGTAGGTGACACAGCCAGCGAGATCGAGCGGGCTAGAGCAGGACTCAGCGAGACTCACGAAAGAGGCCCTTGACCGGCGTTCACACTGGTCAAGGGCCTCTTCCTACACCTGGTGGCGGCTCGACCGCCCACCATGTGCCCACGTCCACTGGGGCCGCGGTTCCTTAGTCGTCCCGAGGCATCGGCCACACGTCCCGGGAGTCGTTGAAGGCGCCTCCCGGCGGCGGCTCGACCGTCAGTGACCTCAGCGCCACCGGCAGGGAGGCAACACCCCGTCTTATCGCCCGCCAGAACCCAGTCGCCAGGCGTACTACTGCGAGCGCGGCCGCCAGGCCCGCCGCCACAGTGGCCCGCCTTGCTGACCGCAGCTGCTCCGACTGCGTGTCCCTCGGCGAACGGACGGCAGACCAAGCCAGCAAAACCGCTACTGCGATCACGGCGGCAGCGATCGACAACGGAAGCCACAGGTAGAGGAAGACGGCGGCGAGGACGGTGAAGATGTTCACAAGGGCCAGAATGCGCCGATCGGACGTCAGACGGAAGCGAGACGAGCGTCATCCGAGCGCGGAGCCGATCCTGTCGTTCATGGTGTCGTCTCCCCGTCGATGCGATTGGCGTAGACCCGGAGCAGGACGGCGACACCGTGCCCCAGGCGCCGGGCGGCCTCGATCGGCGGAACGCCAGCGTTCAGCCACGCGGTCCTCAGCCAATCGCCACCCGCACGGCCCGTGCCAGCCGGTGCACGTCCACCCGCGCCCGCGTTCGCAGCCTCAGAGAGCCCTCAGGGGCAAGATCGACCTGCCCACAACCAGTCGTCAACGGCTGGACGCAGCCGGACTCGGCCAGACAAACGACAACGGCCCCCGATCAGCATCTCTGCTGGTCAGGGGCCGTTGGTGCTCCTGGTGGCGGGTAGAGGATTCGAACCTCTGTAGCTTTCGCGACGGATTTACAGGGCGTCGGCGATCTTGGTTGAATCAACCGCGCTGACCTGCTGCTTCTCGTCGCCACCCGGCCGCGCGACGCCAGCCCGCCCACCATCTGCCCACACCCGGGACATTGCCCCCGCGCGGTCGATCGCGTGCATCACCTGACGCGCGCCGAACTCCTCGAACGCGTCGACCCGCGCCATGCCCAGGGCTTCCAGGAGGCGGACCGATCGGGTGTTCGCCTCCTGAGTGACAGCGATCAGACGGACGTCGTCCGGGAACCGGTCGAAGGCCAACCCGATGGCCGCCGCACATGCCTCCCGCGCGTACCCCCTCCCCCACCACTCCGGCAGGAAGACGTACGACAACTCAAGATCACCCGTGCGGTACCGGCCAAGGTGACACCTACCGACGACCTCCCCGGAGTGCGTCGCCACCATTAGTCCGCCCGCCTGGTCATATTTCCGCCGCTCGGCCACTTCCTCATCAGACACCGGGCCACCGAGGTAACGCCGCATCACCGGGTCACGCCACATCCGTTCAATGACAGCCATGTCGGACGAGTGAACCTCTCGCAGCACGAGCCTGCCCGTCACTGCCAGTGGCGAACCCACTTCACTAGTCATCGCCTCATTCTGCACTTGTCCCGCGCTCATCCGAGAGCGTCGCCGATCTTGTCATTCATGGTGTCGTCTCCCCCGTCGATGCAGTTGGCATAGACCCGGAGCAGTACGGCGACGCCGTGGCCCAGGCGCCGGGCGACCTCGGTCGGGGGAACGCCGGCATTCAGCCAGAGCGACGCCGCCGCGTGACGCAGGTCGTAGGGACGGCGGACGAGCGGCGAGGCGACCTGCGATCCGGTCAGCGCCTTCTCGCGGGCGAGCTTCCACCACCGGTCGTAGACCGACTCGGAGAGCGGCCCACCGTGCAGACCCCGGAAGAACCGACCATTTGGGCCGACGCCGTGACTTTCGACGTGCGCGCACAGCAGCTCGACGAGCCGGGGCGGGATGGGAACCGTCCGGGTTTCCTGCCGGCCGCGGTGCTTGAGTCCGCGCCGCTCGTGGGAGCCGCCGTCATCGGTCCAGTGCGACCCGGCGCGCGGGGCGGTCCCGGCGAGCACCAGGCGACCCCAGCGATACTCGATCTTCTCGTGGTCACACGATCCCGAAGGCTTGACCGCCGCCAGGTCGTCGAAGTCGGTTCCGCAGGCGAGGCAACGCCCGGGAAGGTCGCAGTCCTCCCGCCGTAGGTCCGCCGCTTCGGAGGGCCGCATGCCCGCGTAGTAGAGGCAGCCGAAGAACGCCGTCACCTTGTCGGCCCGTTTGCCGAGAGATTTCACCGCCTCCAGCAGCGTGGCGACCTGGGCAGGGTTCGCCACCACCCGACGGTCGATGGACTGCGCGACATCGGGGGCCGTCCACTGCACCCGGTCGACCGGGTTGGAGTCGATCAGCTCCAGCTCGACGGCGTACCCAAGGGCGTTGTAGAAGGTGGCCCGCTTGCGCTGGACGGTGGAGGCAGCCGCGGGCTTGCCGTCGAGGCGTACGCACAGGCTGTCCAGGACGCGGCGGACCATCGCGGGTGAGTCCAGCTCGACGACTGGGAGGGACGCGGTTTCCAGCCAGGCCAGGGCCGCCGCGTGGTCGGCCGGGATTTCGTCGGACCAGCGGCGCGGGTTGAGCCCGTAGAGGTACAGCGCCTCACGGAGCAGGGCGTCATCCGGTCGCCCCCGCTTCGTCGGCCGGGTCAGGGTCACCGTGATCGAGGTGAGCGCCTCGACGATCGACCGCCGGGTCTTGGCCGCCGCCCGGGGCCACTTCATCTCGACGTACGCGCGGCTGTGCGCGTACCAGGTGGTGGGGTTCTTGGTTCTGGCCTCGGAGACCGGGCGGCCGGTGGCCGGGTCGAAGGGCTCCCCCGCGTTGGCCGCCTGGACCAGCTCGGCGCGGAACGAATGCGCCAGCGCCTTGGTACGGAACATCTCCTCGAAGCGTTGGCCGCTCACCGCCCAGCGGACGCGCCACGGCCGAGACTTCCGGTCAGCGCGCTTGCCAATCTCCCAGATCTGGACCTCGTAGCTCTTCACGCGGCGTCCTGCTCCAGCTCACCGAGCCACCGACCGAGCGCCGACCGGCGGACCCGCAGTTGCCCATTCGGGAGCTTGATCACCCGTGGTCCCTTGCCGGTCTGCCGCCAGTAGAACCAGGTCGAGCGCGGTACGCGCAGCTCGGCGAGCACTTCCGGCACGGTCAACAACTCCTCGTTCACTGTCTTTCCTCCCCGTAGTGCTGTGCGCTGTGCTGAGTTGCCGAACGATCTGAGGACTCCTGCGCGGCCCGGTCCTTGGCGGCGAGCAGTTCGGAGCGCCAGCGGGCGCGTTCGCTGATCGAGCGCATGAGCCGATGGGCCAGCGGGCCGACGTCGGGGTCGTCGGGGCGGGCGAGTTCCCAGGCGTGCCGGGCCCGTTCGACGGTGGCGCCCTGGTCGTCGACGAGCTGCCCGGTCTCGCCGGCCGCGCCGCTGTCGGTGGTGGCTCCGAGCAGGGCACGCACCCAGGCCCGCGCGTCGTGCTTGTGGTCGGCGAGGGTCTTGCCGGACCAGTCGCGGGAGATGAGGATGCGCCGGCCGCCGATGCCGAGGGTGTCGCGCTGGTGGACCTTGCCCTTGCAGCGGCCCGGCTTGAGCTTCGCGTGTGCCTTCTTTGGCTGGACGCCGTAGAGCAGCCAGTTCGCGCAGCGGTCGGTGCACGGGGTGAGTTGCAGTTGCTGCCAGAGCCGGTCGAGGTGCTTGCGCTGCCGGTCGGTGGTCGCCTTGTGGCAGTCACCGGTGTGCTTGGTGATGTACTTCGTGACGTACCGGATGGTCCGCTCGGCGTCGGCGGTGCCGGGCATGACGCCGCGGGCGTCGACCTGCGCGCCGAAGCGAACGACATGCGCGGGCTCGGCGTCCGGGTCGTCGTCGATGGCGTCGAGCGCTTCCGTCCATGTGGTCAGCGGCTCGCGGGTGTCGGGGTCGACCCACGCCGCCGACTGCTCGTCCCAGACGGGGAGCCGGTCGAGGGTGTGCCGCTGGACGTCGACCGCCGGCCACCACACCTGGTGATAGGTAGCCGCCGCCACGGTGCGCAGCACGTCGCGGGGGATGGTGCCCCGGATGGCGAAGTGGGCGTGGGGGGCGAGTCGACGTTGGGGCTCGACGCAGCCGGCGTACTGGACGTTCCAGCCCTCACAGCGGCGGAGGTTCTGCCAGAACCGATCGAGCAGCCGGGGGAAGTGCACCGCGTCCCAGGCGGCCCGCCGGTAGTCGTACCGGTCAGGGCTGACCGGGGTGCCATCGGGGCGGACCGGCCCGTACGAGTCGAGGGTGAGCGTGAGCCACATCGACGGCCGATAGGTGGAGCCGTCGGGGGCGGTGTAGGTCTTGCCGACGGTGCGCCGCTCGACCTTTCGCCGGGGCAGGTCGGGGGCATCCTGGCGCCGCCTGGTGGAGCGCTTGCGCCGGCGGCCGGGCTCATCGTCGGAGTCCTCGTCGACGCTGCCGTGAGGAGGCCCGACACGACCGCGCAGGCCCTCAGCGGCGATGGCCTCTTCCACCTCGCGAATCGCCTCGTCGAGGTCGGCGACCTGGTCGTACTGGCTGGCCCGGCATGCCTCGTCCCGCGCGAACTCGAAGTGCGCCCGGAGCAGGATCAGCGCCTTCTGTTCCTCAGTCGCGGGTTCCGGGCCGGGTAGCGGCTCGTCGTCGCGGTGCCAGCCCTCCCGGATCTGGGCCTGCCGCAGCCGGCGATTCTTCTTGGCGCACGGCGCACACTTGTCCTCACGGGTCGCCCCGCAAGGAAGGTCGATGACCTCCGTGAGACCGGTGTCCAGGTCGGTCCGGCGCATGGCGAGGGGACGGACGCAGACGCCGTACTCAGCCGCGATCTCTTTGAGCACGTCGACCGAGCGAGGCAGCGCCATGCGGGCCGCCCGCGACCCCGGCCGAGGAGCAACCGGGGTCGGGGCAGCCGGGGCGAGACCGGGCAGGGTCGGAGCGGTCATCGGATGATCCCGACAACCTGGGGCCGGTTGGGCTGGACGACGCCGAGCGGAGGCAGCACCGCCGACGGGGCCGGGCGGACCGCCGGGGCGGGCACGATCGGCTCAGCCGGTCGCTGCGGTTCAGGCTCGGTAACAACCTGCTCCGGGACTTCGTAGGTCCAGTCGACCGGCGGTTGGTCCGGCTCGGCAGCCGGGACGGTGGCAGGTGCGCTGGAAAGGACGACCTTCACCAGGGCGAGGAACGCCAGCGACGGCACCGCCGCCACGATCCAGCCCCACACCGACGGTTCGGCCTCTGCCACCTGGGCGGCGAGGGACAGCAACGCGAAGGCGACCAGGAGCACGCCGACCAGACCGACGGGACGGCCAACGCGACGGCGGGCGCGAATCTCCAAGCCGAGGTAGATCGCCATCAGTTCGACCGCCACGGCGTTGGCCCAGCCGATCCAGTCAGGCTGGCCGTGGGCAACGGTCAGGTCGTGGACGTGAGTGAAGGCGGCGGCGCCGGCCATGGTGCCGATGGCGAGGAGGATCAGCACGCGTACGCCGGACTCGGCTCGTGCGCGGATCATCGGCGACCTCCGGGGTTGCGGACGGTCAGGGTGATGCTGATGCGCTGCCCGTCGAGGTCTCGGCGGCGGTTGACCATGTGCGCCAGGCCGTGCAGGGCGGCAGCGAGCCGGTCCGGGGAGTCGTTCAGCTCGATGTGCAGCGGCTTGACGCGGTGGGTGCCGAGAAAGAAGCGCTTGAGGGACATCGGGTTACCTCCGGGCCGGGGTGACGCGGGTGCGGATGTGGTCGGGCGGTTCGCCGAGGGAGGCGACCGCTTCGGAGAGGCAGCGCCACAGCGCCCACGCCTCGTCGGGGGTGAGGTACATGCGGCGCCGGCCGCCACCGACGGCGAGATAGAGCGGGTACGGGTCGGGCCGGTCCGGGTCGACGCGGACGGATACCGCCGTCGGTCCGGTCGGGTTCGGTGCGCGCAGCCGGTAGAAGCGCCGGCTGTCGGTCGGGGCGGTCACCGCGGCTCACCCCCGTCGGCGTCGAGGATGTTGCGCAGCGCGTCGGGCAGCAGTGGCCCGCGACGCGGCCGGGGCAGGGACGGCCGGACCGGTTCGGGGGTCGACTCGCGGCCGACCTGGGCGAGGATGTCCGCCGCGTCGGCCGGGGCCGGGTACTCCCGAGCGAGGTCGCGGATGTGGTCGTCGGTGATGTACGAGAACCGAACGCGCAGGGGTTCGGGGGTGCCGTCGAGGGTCACGTAGCCGACGCCCTTGGCCCAGCGGGGCATCTGGTCGGCCAGTGCGCCCCGGTTGCGGGCACCGTCGCCCAACACGAGGTCGACCTGTGCCGCTTCGGTCAGGCCGAGCGCGATCCGGGTCGGGAACAGGTCCCGGAACGGCAGCACCTCCTTGCGCGGGTCCTGCAACGCGGCCACGACCAGCACGCCGACCCCGGCCCCCTGGGACAGCAGCAGGCCCAGCGAGCCGGCGATGCGCTTACGCAGGTCGGCGTCCTGGAGGTACGCGGTGAGTGCCGCCATCTCGTCGATGACGACCACGACCAGGGGGTCAGCTTCGGTCGGGGTGTGCACCCGGACCGTTCCGGCGAGCCGGGTCTGACGTTCCCGCATGACCGTCACGGCCTCGTCGAGGAGGTCGGCCATGGCCTCGAAGGACTTGCAGGCGAACCGGGCGAACAGAGGCCGACCCATCGCGAACTCCATCCCGCCCTTGGGGTCGATCACCCAGAGCCGGACCAGGCCCGAGGTGATGCCGCCGGCCAACGAGCGGACCAGCGACCAGAGCACCGAGCCCTTGCCGGACCGAGTCGCCCCGCCGATGAGGACGTGCGTGGCGAGCAGGTGCAGAGACCAGGTGCCCAGGTCTTCCCGCCGGGCCAGCGGCAGAGCGGTGAGGTCCGGGACGGCCGGGGCGTCGAACGGTGCCACGACCGGCCGCAGGGCATCGGTGCGGACGAGTACCAGGTAGACCACGGTCGGCCGGTCCCGAAACCGCACCCGGTCCACCAGCCCCAGCAGCAACGCCCAATAGCCGGTCCGGTTCGGCGGATCCTCGGGCCGCTCGGAGTAGACCCGGGCGTGCCGCCGGCCGAAGGCGTACGCGAGGTTCGCCGTGACCTGCTGGAAGTCGGCCGGGGTCTGCCCGCGGACCATGCGGATGGTCAGCACGTCGAGGGCCTGATCCGAGCGCACGCGCAGCAGCTCGGGCAGGACCGCCCGATGGTCGTACGTCTCGGCGAGGCCGCACAGGGTCATGGCCTCACGCCACGCCCGCCGGTACACGAAGACCTGACGGAACCGGCCGAGCAGCGGCCCGGCGCACCACCGCCACCAGGACCCTTCATCGCGCCACCGCCACACGGCCGACACCGCCGACGCCAGGACCAGCGGCACGACCAGGCCCGCCCAGCCGTGATCGGCGTAGAGGACGACGGCGAGCACGGCCAGGCCCACGGTGACCGGGTGGCGCAGACACCACCAGCAGCCCCGGGCGAGCCAGCGCAGCACCAGGCCGAGCACGACCGCCCACATCGGCAGCTCGAACCGTTTCGGCCGGATCACCATGAGATCCCCGGCGGTCGTCATCACCACCTCGCCACGCGGCCGGCGCATCATCGCGCACCCCGCAGCGACACGAACCGACCCGACGAGTCCCGGACCGGAGGAAAGGGAAGAACGAGCTGCCCGACGCAGAGCGGGCAGCGGTCAGCCGCGCCGCCGGCCGGGTCGAACCGGGACTGACAGACGCCGCACCGAGGCTGAGCCGGGGCAGCCGAACGCCTACGCTTGGACACGTCACTACCTCTCTCGACAGAGCAGGGGGAAGGAGACAGAGGGCGGGGCTGCCGTCCGCCAAGACCTGACAGCCCCGCCCCCACCCGATGCGGCTACGCGGCCGCCTTCTTGGCCACGCCCGCCGGGGCCCGCATCCCGGTCGCCCGCAGCGAGTACGCCATCCGACCGTTGTTGCTCACGTACGGCGTGACCGTCATGCCCTCGAACTCGACCGCCTCGAACGGGGTGCCCGTCGGCGGCACCGGCTGGTAGTCCGCCGAGATCTTCACCGTCGTCTCACGGGAGCGCTTGCCAAGCTCCGGGTCCAGGTCCATCACGCGGACCTGCCACACCCGCTGGCCGGTCAACTTGTCCTTCGCCGGGCTACGCCGGCCGGTCTTCTCGTCGTAGTCCTCGACCTCGCCGAGGGACTCGGGGACCAGCGCGCACCCCGCCGGGAACACGTCCTCGCAACGCACGGCGAACCTCGTACCGCCACGCAGAGCCATCGCTCAACCTCCAGGTTGTTGGCATGTCTGCCAAGTTGAGGCTCCAAGGTAGACGCAACTTGGCAGACAAGTCAACAAGTGGGCGCGGGGCTCTTGGGGCCGCTGCAATGCGCCCGGCGAGGCGTGGTGGCGTACCGCTCAAATCGAACTGAAAGACGTCCGTCCAATGTGGACAGACGGGGTGTCAGGACAGGGCTGACCTGCCCTCTTAGCGTAGTCGAACGTGCCCATCAAGTGCACTACGCGAAGGGTCAATCCGGCCAGGCGCGCCCGGCCCGGACGGTCTGGCATGCGGTCCAGGCCTAAAGCGACGGCCCCCCCGATGTGAGCGGAGGGGCCGTCGAGTGGTCGGTTCGCCCAGCGCGTTGAACAAACCGAGGAGCCGCTTCGCCGCAGGTCACGGGGGACGTGCCGGCTGTAGAGCTGCCGACACGAGTATGCCACACGAGTCAGCGTCTCTGATATTTCCTCAGAAAGGCGAGTCGAAAAATGGGTCACTCGTGGGTGTCGAGTAAAGCTGGGAAAATGGTAGCGAACCGCGTGTCAATAGCGTCCGGGGCTATGCCCGACTAAAGCCCTCGATTAGCTGCGAGAGGCGGGTAGGGTGAAGTTCCTGCCAATAAAGTCGAAATAGTGACTCCGTTCGGAGCTGGAATGAGTCAACGCTCTGAGCTGCGGTGTCGTCCGAAGTCTTCGGACAGCGCCGGGCGGTAGATCGGTCGGACGGGAGGCGACGAGGGGGCGCGGGGTGACGCTTGGGGGCACCCGGGGGGCACTTTGAAAACGTCACCCCTTCCCGGTTGACTCGCACCTGCCTTGCGGAGCAACCGACAGGGGGTAATTGCAGACTCGGGGGGCGTCATGCAATGATCGACGGCGGCCAGAAGGACATTCCTATGGGGCGGCGGAATGTGAGCCGACGCCCATAGCTGACGGTCTATCTTTCCTGGCCAATTGCCCAGCGCGTTACAAACCGAGGGGAGGTGGAACTTGACCGAGCTGACGTTCTCGCTGCGTGCCCCACAGGCCGTGGTGATCCAGATTGTGGTGGTGATCGTCCTTGTCCTGGGCATCACGCCCGCCCTCATCTAGGTATGTGGGCGCGGGGAGGGTTGTTTCCTCCCCGCGCCCCAGGCTGCCAAGCCACTCCTCGAAACGCGGTACTGGCGTGACGGTCTGGGTATGACCAGGGCATGCCAGATCAACAGCATGCGGCAGCCGACGCAGCCCACGACCGGCCGCCGGGACTTGATGACGAGACCGTCGAGGCGCTCGGCGAGCTGAGCAAGGCGCTGGAGACGATCCACCGGGTGCGTGGTCACCTGTACTCGGCGCATCAGCTCGTCGGCGGCGCGGATCTCACCCTTGACCGGGTGGTGAAGCTGCTCCGCGAGGCCGGGCACGACGAGGTAGCCGACCGGGTCGAGCACGAGCTGTTGGGGCGCAACGTGCTACCCGGGCGGTGGACGTTCCAGATCGTGGAGGAGTTCGACGACGGCTACTACGCCGCGTTCCAGGAGATCGAGCGGGACGCCCGAGAGAAGCTGGCCGGCGGGCGGCGCCACATCTACGAGGCAGAGATGAAGCAGCGACGCCGTACCCACGGCATGCCGGGGCATGAGGCTACGCCAGAGGCGTGAGCGGCAGACCGTCGGGCAGCATCGAGGCTAGGGCGTCAGCTCTGGCCTCGATGATCTTCATGCGCCCCTGATACTCGGTCGGCTCCCGGTGCGCAGCTTGGCTGGTGACTTGGCCGGGCCACTTTCGGTAAAGCAGGCCGTACTCCCGGGTGAAGTAGCCTTCGCTGACCGCGTTGGCGGCGAGCAGGAGGCCGGTGTCTTCGGAGGCGGGCAGGGCCATCCAGCCACCCAGGGCGAAGATGAGATCCCGCCGCAGGCACAGCGTCGCCGGGTGCACCGATGCCCGGTAGTCGTTGGACCGCCAGAAGGACAGGACGGAGCCGCGGGCGATGACCCCGTCAGCCGGGTCCTTGTCCCAGCCGGCGGTTGACCCGTCGGGCAGCAGGTCGAGCACCCGCGAGGTGGTCCAGCCGATCTGCGGGTGCGCGGTGAACGCGGCGATGTCCCGGGCGAGCGCGCCAGGGGTCAACTGGTCGTCAGCGTCCAAGACCTTGATGAGTTCCCCGGACACTCGGGAAAGGGCGAGGGTACGGGCAACACCAGGCCCACCGGGACGGCCGGTGCCGAGACTGATCCGGGGATCATCGGGCAGGGCACCGGCCAGGGTGCCGGTCTGCCCGTCCTCCTGGACGAGCCACTGCCAGTCCCATCCGTTGGGCATCTCCTGCTTGAGTAACGACGCGTGAGCGCCAGCGAGGTGCTCGATGCTGGGCGCGTGGACTGGAGTAATGACCGAGACGATCTGCGTCAAGTTTTCCACCGTTGGAGTTTGTGGGAGTACACAAGCTCTGTGCGGTCACCCGGCATCACCGCGTCGGCGACCTCGACGACGCGGCCCGTGGTGTCGACCGAGGTCTTCCGCACGGTGAGCACGGAGACGCCCGGGTCGATGTCCAGCAGCTCGGCCTCGTCAGGTGACGGCGGACGAGCCCGGACCTCGTCGTCGATCCGGTCCAGCTCGATGCCCAGCGTGTAGAGCTGGTGCTGCGTACCGCCGGGCCATGGTTCCTTGCTCTCGTCGAGCAGGTCCGGGTTCGCGGCCACCAAGTCGTACGGGAGGTAGGAGTAGGACAGCGTCAGCGGCGCGTTCTCGTGCCGGGAGGACGTCCAGTAGACCCGGCGGAGCAGCGGAGTACCCGGCTCGACCTGCAAGGCCGCCGCCATCTCCGCGTCCGCGTCAACGCGGGAGTACTCGGCGTGAAACTTGAGGTCATCGACGGTCAGGCCGGTGTCGTGCTCGATGGCGCCGGTCTTCAACCGCTCAGCCTCGTCGAGCAGGACCCGGTCCTTCTCCCACTGGTACCGCTCGGTGTTGCGACGGCGTACCCGCTGACGGGGTGCCCGCACGTAGGTGCCGCGCCCCTGCTCGGCCCGGACCAGGCCCCATTCCCGAAGCTGCCGAATCGCGTTGCGCACGCTGGTACGGGACAGGCCGGACGACTCGGCTAACTCGGTCTCGCTCGGCATCAGCGTGCCGGGCGCCAGCTCACCGCTCATGATTTTCGCCCGCAACTCCTCCGCGAGTTGCAGGTAGCGAGGGCGCCAGTCCCGGCCATGCACACCGGTCACCGTACCCCCTAGACGTTCCAACGTCTGCCAGGTGGTCCCGCCGGCGGGCCGCTCGGGAACCGGAGGGACCGCTAGCCCTGCTCGCGGCGACTGCACACGGCGAGGGCCGGGAGTGCGAGGGGCGGCTACGCCCCGACGGCTGCTGGTGTTCACCGCGTCTCCCCCGCCCGTTCGTGTCGACCAATCGGTGCCAGCATCGCCAGGCGAGCATGCGTCAGCTCGTCAATGAGCCGGTCCACCTGCGCCGGCGAAAGGAGCACGGTCTGCGTTGCGCCGTAGCGGGTCGCGTCGAGCTTCACGGCCAGGTCCCGGCGCGCGAACCGGTCGATGAGCAGTTGGAGGCTGACCCAGCCAGTCCGCTCCCGCCCGATGGTGGACGGGAAGCCCCGGTGCATCGGGTCGTTCGGTCCACAGCCCCGGCACCACATCGGGCACACGACCGACGACAACGGCCGCTCCATCATGGGTTCGCTCTCACTCATCGTCGGCTCCCTGGTGCCCGCCAGCCTGCTTCATCAGCCCGCGGAGCTGCTCGACCAGTTGGGCAACCTGCGGCAACGGCAGCTCCGCCCAAGCGTTCCCCGCCCGACATGTCGCATGAACCGCGATCAAGGGCGTCTGGGCGTCGACACCGATGAGGTACGTGACGATGAGCCCGCTCGCCCGGGCATCACCGACCCGGTACATCGGTCCGCGATGGCGGCGGGCCATGTGCGTCATCAGCGGCGGCACCAGGTGGCCGCAGCGATCCGGGGCACACCAGCCCGGGTGGCTCGTGACGTCGGCCGCTTTGCTCGTGCGCCTCATCGCGGCCACCGCCCACCGTTGCCCCGGTATGCCTGCGCCCGCGTCATCAGTGGCGCGTACCGCAGCGCGGGCAACTCCCGCGTCGGCCCCACCGACCACCACCGCGAGGTCGGGGCAGAAGCCGGGCATGGACTCGACGGAACGCTGCTAGCGGCGGCTCGGGTCAACGCGCGCCTCCAGAACCACCAGGACGAGAACCAGCGGTGCCGACGATGAGAGCCGGACATCGCACCTCCACAGGTAGGCGGAGCCGGTGGCCAGCCGCGGGGGAATGCAGCCGGCCACCGGCCCGGATGAAGGCACGGCGCACCGTCCGACGCAGACGGGTCGGGTATCGCCGAGCCAACTTGTCCGCGCGGCTACCGCAACCGGTCCGACAGGACGCCGCGCATTAGGTACGACCAGGGCCGGCGCGAGACCACCCCTGACACGAGCCGTCACCCTGGCCGCACACCGGGAAACGTACCTACAACTGAATGAGTTGTCTAGACGTCAGATCGCGTCTTTGGGTTGACACTTGGTAAGACAAGTGCCAGGTACGGTGAGCAGGTGCCCACCCCGCACTACGGACAGCCCCGCTATCGCCTCATCGCCGACGAACTGAGGAGTCGCATCGAGGGCGGCGTCATCCCGCCCGGAGCCCTCTTGCCAACCGAGAGCGTCCTCACGGCCGAGTTCCGGGTAAGTCGCGGCACAATTCGCCAAGCCATAGCCGTTTTGCGCGAGGCGCGCTTGGTCGCTACCGAACACGGCCGCGGCACGTACGCAAACCCCCTCCCGCACGAGAGGGGGTTAGACAAGAGTGCTGAACCGGAAGCACGACAGCGCCAAGTAGCCGCCGACCCGGAGCTTGCAGCACTTTTTGGCGTTGAGGTTGGAACGGCCCTGATCGAACAACAGCGCGTCACCCGCTGGAATGAAACCGTCGGGACAGTCGTCCGGACCTATCGACTACTTCAGGCGAGACAGTAAGACTTTGCGGGCATCTTCGAATGAGAGAGCCAACGTTCGGCTCCAGCAAGCACGATTGCATGTCAGGCGGTGCGCCGGCGGCGGACTACCTGTTCAATGCGCATGGCAGCAGCGATGGGGTCCTCATGCTCCCAGACGGTGATTAGCAACCAGTCGGAGTCGCTCAGGGCTTTCTCATTTTTCGTATCGCGGGCCATGTTGCGGCCTATTTTGGCAGTCCAATATTCGCTGTTGGCCGAAGGCTTCCGGTAGTGCAGTGGGCAGCCGTGCCAAAAACAGCCGCGGACCTCTACAGCCACCTTAGCGGGGCGAAAAACTATGTCTGCCTTCATCCGGAGGTCAGGAAGTGGCTTAGCGCAAACTCGATAGCGAAGGCCGCGAGCGTGCAAGGCCCGCCTGAGTAATAACTCAGGCTTAGTGTCGCGGCTGCGATTCGACTGCATAGACCGACGAACGGTCGGCGTGGAGGCCCAAGACTCGTCGGAACTTTTACTCACATCGTGAGGCATACGCAAACACCCGCGCCCTAAGGTCGGTGACACTACGTGGCCCCGCCGGGCTAGTCGTCGTCTTGGCTCTCTTCCCCAGCTTCGTCTTGGCCTTCCTCCCCGGCTTCCGCCCCATCTTTGTCCTTCCGCCCGTGTGGGTCGGAGGGTTCGTATAGTACGGGGCCAACAAGGCCCTCGACGTCGATCGTGGAGGGGGAGGGCTCCGGTCTTCCCTCGACGTACGCAAGGCGAACCGCTGAAATGTAGGCCAGCCGTACAGCCTGGATAACCAGCACTCTTCGCAGCCCCGGCGACACTTCCCCCCGCTCGTGGGCGACGGCGGCGAGTCGGGAGATAGTCTCGGCCCGGCGTGCGATTCGCACATCCGCGTGGCCTCGCTCCTCCCTCGTTTCCTTGCTGATTAAGGAAAACCGCTGCGACGGCGGCAGAGCGGTTGCGTCAGACAGAGGGGGGATCTTCTCGTTGAGGATCGCCCGATACCGGCTTGCCTTGATGGCTTCCAAGTAAGCGGTGTACTCGACAGCATCCAGGTGGATCCTGGCCGCCTCGTAGCCTTCTGGATCCGCCTTCTTTGTGAGACCCTCATACTCCCAGAGTGGCCACAATTTCATCTCTGCCACCTCGAAGACGTCGAGGATCCTCATAGCGACGGCATCGGTACGCTGGTTCGTCAAGTGCCGTCGGATACGCGTGCGCAACTTCTCGTTGGTTTGCCCAACGTAGATGGGCTCGCCGTCATAGTCGTAGAAGGCATAGCATCCCCACTGAGCGTCGGCCCACTTGCGACCTTGGTCGTCGCATTCTGCGAGGGCCTTCTCAAGGAGGTTGCGAAAATCGCGGACAGAAGTTGCCGGAAGCTTATTTTTGGCTGGCTTCCTCGTCTTAGCTGGCCGCTTAGCGTCAGCCATTGACGACTGCCAATTCTGGTGACGCGTGCGACTGCAATTCTCCGAGAATCAGGGGCATCAGGTAGTGCTTCGCCAGCCATGACACCACCGGCACACACACAGCATCCCCGAAGCCAAAGAGCGCCTGGTTGCTTCGGAGGTTCTTGAGCGTGTAGTCCCCAGCACCCATAAGCCGCGCGTACTCAAGTGGTGTCATCCACCGCACCCGTACTGCCCCTTCGCCGGCTTCCACTACTGCCTGCTTGGAAGAGCCGCCACGGGCTGTGCGCAAGCAACCAGAGATGTCGTCGGGGCGGATTTCCCAGGTCGGCTTTCCGTTGCGCGTCCGGCGGTAGGCCGTCCGATACGTCCTGGTCTTCTGCGATTTCAGCTTTTCAAGCCGCTCCGCCTGGATGGGCGACAGGGAGGCGATGAAGGCATCGCGGCGTTTGTCTTCCCACCAGCCGTCATGCCCAACCTGCTCCACAAGGTCGGAAAGCCCAGAAGTGAGCGGAGGCGGAGGCGTGGGCAGCGCAGCCCGATGAGTCTTCAGGGTGGGGTCACCGAAGGGGGCTTGGAGCCAGTCGGGACGAAGCTCGCTGTTAGGAACCGGCTCATCCTCCGGCGGGTTGAGAGCCCCTACGACGAACAAGCGCGGGCGCGACTGCGGCACGAAGCGTCGCGCGTCAAGGGTCAACACGTCCGCTGAGTAGCCAAGTTGGTTGAGTTCACGTATGGCGGTCGCCAAGTCTTCGCCGCCATGGCTGGTGGCGAAGCCAACGACATTCTCAAGTGCGACGACGGGCGGACGAGCATCCGCCCCCATCTCCTTCAAGACGTTGGTGAAACCCCAGAAGGTAGAGGACTCGCTCCCGCTGAGTCCTCTACGCCAGCCTGCCAGAGAGAGATCGGTGCAGGGGAAGGACGCCCATGCGAGATCGAGGTTGGCGGGCATGTCGCTGCCCTTGACCTTGCCGACGTCGCCCGGCGCGAAGACGTGGCCGTCGTCCTTGCCGAAGTGGCCGACGTACATCTCTTCCTTGGCCGGCTCGATGTCGTTGGACCACACGACGCTGATGCCGGCCTGCTCCAGCCCAAGGCGCACAAGGCCGATGCCGGCGAAGAACTCGGCAGCTCTGGGCTTGGATGTGCCTGGCCCCGTAGGAACACTTTTCAGCGTTGGTGCGATCTTCACCCTGGCGACCCTAAGACAAATTCCGTCGCAGGTCGATCCTGGGTGGCCGGTGTCGCAGAGCAGGTTCCGGCCCTACTGCCGCGTCCAACGAGCTCGGGGGCCGTAGCGGGATCGCTGGCCCCTTCCGAGCTTGGCAGCGACCGCCTCGTCGGCGCTCCATAGGTTCCGGGCGTTCCAGGCGTCCAAAGCCCTCCATGCCATGTTGCCGATTTCCTCTGTTCTGGATCAAGAGCGCCGCTGCGCGGCGCGGCGCGCGGGCGGCAGGCCGCCCGGCGGAACACCGCCCCGGACCGCTCCGCGGCCAGGGCGGGAAGCCGCCGAACCCCGGCGGGAACCGCCCCCGCGCCCCTGATCGGTCTTCAGGTGTTCACCACAGCTCGTCAATCTTGGCGACCTCCGCCCGAAACCGGCGGGCATCCCGTGGGGGCAGCACATGACCCGTGGCTTCCAGGATCTGACGAACCTCTTCCGGATCCGGGCAACACTCCATCACGCCACAGCCGGACCGGGGGTCCCACAGCCGGTGCCACGGGTCCTGAACGAAGCCCGCCCACGCCCGAAGCGCCCGCGCGACGGCGCCTTCCGTGAAGCGGGAGCGTTCCAGGTAGGCGATGGCCTGCAACCCTCGGAACGAGAGGCCGGCTACCTCAGACGTACGACTGTCCAGCGGCCGGGCACGGAGCTTGGAGGCCCGCACCTGCCTCGGGCGCCTACGCGGCATGGCCCTTTCGGATG
Organism: Micromonospora sp. NPDC047465; assembly: GCF_040643125.1. Lineage (NCBI taxonomy): Bacteria > Bacillati > Actinomycetota > Actinomycetes > Micromonosporales > Micromonosporaceae > Micromonospora > Micromonospora sp. NPDC047465. The sequence goes on along the minus strand of NZ_JBEYTP010000025.1, from coordinate 30,661 downwards.
CTCTGCATACACAGAGGATCCCACAGCCCACGAGGCGGTACGGAAGCCGGCGGGGCTGGCCGCCGTCGAGGTCTGGGCTTCCGACTGCCGCGCCAGTCCAAGAACGGGACTGGCTTGCCCCCGAGCGTCCCGCTGACGGCCCGTGCCGCCGCGCCCTACCCACCGAGCCGCCCCGCGCCCGTACGCCGTCCGTAGCCGCCCAGGACCAACCCGCCCGACCCCAGAAGCCCGCGCCCAGCCACCCGCCGTCGACCGCCACGACCAAGATCGACCTGCCCACCATCTGCCCACAACCAGTCGTCAACGGCTGGACGCAGCCGGACTCTGCTAGATCAACGACAACGGCCCCCGATCAGCATTCCTGCTGGTCAGGGGCCGTTGGTGCTCCTGGTGGCGGGTAGAGGATTCGAACCTCTGTAGCTTTCGCGACGGATTTACAGTCCGCTCCCATTGGCCGCTCGGGCAACCCGCCAGGGCACCCCACCGCGTCGTAACGCGGCAGCGGTAGCAAGGATAGCGGCTCCCCCCGGCAGGAGCGCAACCGGGTACCGTCAGGGGGTCGTACCGCTGGTCAGCGGGGGACACAGGACCACAAACCGCCGGACAGCAGGAGCATGAGCATGGCAGCGAACCCGTCGTTCGACATCGTGAGCAAGGTCGACCGCCAGGAGGTCGACAACGCCCTCCGCCAGGCGGAGAAGGAGCTCGCGACGCGGTTCGACTTCCGGGGCACCGGCGCCGAGATCTCCTGGTCGGGCGAGGAGGCGATCAGCCTCCAGGCGGAGACCGAGGAGCGGGTACGGGCCGCGCTGGAGGTCTTCAAGGAGAAGCTGGTCAAGCGGAACATCTCGCTGAAGTCGCTGGACGCTGGCGACCCGCGCTCGTCGGGCAAGACCTTCAAGATCGACTGCAAGGTCATCCAGGGCATCGACTCGGACAAGGCCAAGGCGATCAGCAAGAAGATCCGCGACGAGGGCCCGAAGGGCGTCCAGGCGCAGATCCAGGGCGACCAGCTCCGGGTCACCGGCAAGAAGAAGGATGACCTCCAGGCCGTCATCGCGCTGCTCAAGGGCGAGGACTTCGGCGTCGCCCTCCAGTTCACGAACTACCGGTAAGCCTCAGCCGCCTTGGCTGATCATCAGGTCGTCGACCTGTTACAGCCTGGGCAGACGTCGTTGCCGTCGGTCGTCGTTCGGCTTTTCCGGCCGGCGGCCCGGCGACGGCCTGTACCCCTGCGTTCGGGCTCCGGGTGCGCGCCGGGTCGGAAGCAGCGGCCCGGACGAGTGTCGCTGCCCAGCTGGCAAGGACCGGGGCAATCCGGTCACCGACGACGAGTACCGCGTCCGCTGACCGCTTCAGCCGTGGCGACGGCCGCGTCGGGCGGCGCCACGATCCGGGACTTCAACTTCTGAGGCCGCCACCTGCCATCGACGGGAACGGCCCCGCCATGCTCACAGTCTGCCCTCGGCGGAGGTCGCCGTGGTGGACCGGCGCGGGCGGGCCAGGGTGAGGACGACGGCGAGGGAGGCGATCGCCGCACCGGTGATCACCACGGCCATCGGGACGGCGGTGCCCTCCCCACCCAGCCCGACCAGCGGCGCCGCTGCCGCCCCCACCACCGACTGGATGGCGCCCAGCAGTGCGGCGGCGGTGCCGGCGTGGGCGGCGTGCCGGTCCAGGGCGAGCGCGGTGCCGTTCGGGGTCACCATGCCGAGTGATCCGACGAAGACGAACAGGGCCACCGCCACCAGCGGCAGGGCGTCGAGCAGCGCGCCCGCGAGCACCGCGGCGGCGGCCAGCACCCCCACCCCGAGCGGCCCGATCAGCAGCCTGCGGGGCTCGAAGCGGTCCAGCAGGCGGGCGTTGGCCTGACCGACGGCGACCAGGGCGAGCGCGTTGACGCCGAAGATCAGGCTGAACGTGCCGGCCGAGACGCCGAAGACGTCCTGGAAGACGAAGGACGATCCGGAGATGTAGGCGAACAGTCCGGCGAAGGCGAGGCCCTGCGCCAGCGCGTACCCCAGGAAGATCCGGTCGGTGAAGAGCGAGCGGCCGGCGGCGGCCGTGGCGGCGAGGCCGCCGGTGCTGCGTCGGGATGCGGGCAGCGTCTCCGGCAGCCGCCACGCGACGGCGGCGGCGAGCAGCGCGCCGATCACCGCGAGGGCGACGAAGACGGTACGCCACGAGCCGAAGCGCAGCACCAGGCTGCCGAAGGCCGGCGCGGCCATCGGGGCGATGCCGAAGACCAGGGTGAGCCGGGAGAAGTACTTCGCGGCGTCCCGGCCGGCGTAGAGGTCGCGGACGACGGCGCGCGCGACGACCACGCCCATGCCGCCGGCGAAGCCCTGCGCGAACCGCGCCGCGGCCAGGGCCTCGGCCGACGGCGCGGCCGCGCAGAGCAGCGACAGCAGGGTGTACGCGCCGACGCCCACGAGCACCGGCCGGCGCCGGCCCCAGCGGTCGCTGAGCGGGCCGGTGACGAGTTGGCCGACCGCCATGCCGATCAGGCAGGTGGTGAGGGAGAGCTGGATCTGTGCCTGGCTGGCGGCCAGGTCGCGGGTCATCTCCGGGAACGCCGGCAGGTAGGTGTCCAGGGAGAGCGGCCCGAACGCGGTGATCGTGCCGAGCAGCACCAGCAGCACCGCGGCGGCCCGTCCCGTCGGCACGGCGACGCGCTCGTCCGGGCGTACGGGCGGCGCGGTGGCGTGCGGCATGGCGGTCCCTCCGTGGCGGCGGCCCGCATACGATAGCTCTGCCTACAGAGTTGTTGCAGCGGGGAGAGTGTTCCTGTGACGGACGAGACGGTCGACCAGCTCAGCGGAGCCCTCGGCGACCTGCACCGGGTGCTGCGCCGGGCGGCCAGCCAGCGGGCCGGCCGCGTCGCCCTGCCGGACGCGCAGGTCGAGGTGCTGCGGCTGGTGCAGCGGCAGCCGGGCGTCGGCGTCCGCGAGGCCGCGGAGCGGCTGGGCACCGCGCCCAACACGGTCAGCACGCTGGTCGGCGAGCTGACCTCCGCCGGGCTGCTGCACCGGGACCGGGACCCGGTCAACCGGCGGACCGTCCGCCTGGAACTGACCGACGCGGCGCGGGAGCGGATCGCCGCGTACGGGCGGCACCGGCGGGACCTGCTCGGCGCCGCGCTGGCGGGCCTGGACGACACCGACCGGCAGGCGCTGCTCGCCGCCGCGCCGGCGCTGCGTCGCCTCGCCGACCGGATGACGCAGCAGCGCTGACCCCGCCGGCGACCGGGACAGCCGGTGCCGGAACAACCGGCGACCGGAACAGCCGGTGGCCGGGACAACTGGCGGCCGGGACAGGCGGTGCCGGAACAACCGGCGACGGAACAGCCGGCGGCCGGCGGTGCGGGTCAGGCGGTGCCGGAACAACCGGCGACGGAACAGCCGGCGGCCGGCGGTGCGGGTCAGGCGGGCACGAGGTCCTCGGCGCGTACCGCGGTGGCCTCCGCGCGGGCGATGGGGCCGGTGGGCAGGGCCGCGATCCCGGCCCCGACGGCGACCGCCGCCCCGGCGAAGAGGAACGCCCACGGCACCCCGCCGGCGTGGTCGACGATCAGGCCGGCCACCGCGCCGCCGGCGGCGCTGGCGCCCACCGACATGGTCACGACCCAGGTGTACGCCTCGTTGAGCATGCTGGTCGGCGAGATCCGGCCGACCAGGGTGTTCTCCAGGGTGAGCGCGGGCGCGATCGTGGCGCCGCCGATCACCAGGGCGGTGCCCAGCGCCGCCGGGGTGGGCATCACCGCGAAAACGGCGAAGCTGCCGGCCACCGCGGCGAGCAGCAGCGCGAACTGCCGGGTCATGTTCCGGGCCGGCTTGCGGACGCCGAACCAGAACCCGCCCACCGCGCTGCCGACACCCCAGACGGCCAGCAGCACGCCGGCGAGGCTGTCCGGGTCGTCGGAGGTGTAGTCGGTCGCGAACGCGGGCACGGTCACGCCGGCCGCGCCGAAGGCGATGCCGAGGCTCGCCACGCAGAGCAGCAGCGCCGGGAAACCGGGGACGCGCAGCGGCCCGAGCCCCCTGGTGTGGTGCTCGCGTGGGTGCGGCTGCCAGCCCCGCATCACCCGGCCGAGCGCCACCGCGGTGGTGCCGACGAGGGTCACCACGGCCGAACCGACCAGGGCGGCCCCGGCGTCGGCGACCAGGATGAAGCCGGCGACCAGCAGCGGGCCGAGCACGAAGACGATCTCGAAGAGGGTGGTCTCGGCGGCGAGCGCGGTGTTGCGCAGTTGTCGCCGGCCCGACGCGGGCGAGGTCAGGTCGTTCCAGGCGCCCCGGATCGCGGCGGTCAGCGGCGGGTACGTCGCCCCGGCCACGCCGGAGGCCACGAAGACCAGCGCCAGGCTGCCGGCGTCGGCGCGGGCGGACCAGAGCAGGCCGATCAGGGCGAGCGGGTGGGCGACCGCCGTGCCGAGCAGCACGGGGCTGGGGCCGATCCGGTCGGCGATCCGGCCGGCCACGGGGCTGAGCGCGGCACCGGCCAGGGCGTAGATGCCCCCGGCGACGGCGGCCAGCGAGTATCGCCCGGTGACCTGCTCGACGACCAGCAGCAGCGCCAGCGGCGTCATCCCGATCCCGAGCCGCCCGATGATGCCGGTGACCAGCAGCATCGGTGCCCCGGGGATCCGCCAGACGCCCAGGTACTGGCGCAGTGCGGCCACGGTCGACCTCCAAGGGAGTGTAATGAGCGGAATGCCCTTCCGACCCTAACGCCGGCCGGCCTTGGGATGAAACGGTTAACACGCTCACACAGCGGTCCGCCCGTGCCTGGCGGGGCCGGGCACGGGCGGAGAGGTGATCAACGCCTCAGCGCTGGAACTGCACCGGGCCGCTGCTCGCGGCCATCTGCTCCAGGCGCGCGACCCGCTCCTCCATCCGTGGGTGGGTGGAGAAGAGCGCGGCCACGCCGCCACCCCGGAACGGGTTGTCGATCATCAGGTGGGCGGTGCTGGTGAGCTGCCCCTGGGCCGGCAGCGGCCGACGCTGGGTGCCCATGTGGATCTTCCGCAGGGCGCTGGCCAGGGCCAGCGGGTCCCGGGTCAGCCGGGCGCCGGAGGCGTCCGCCTGGAACTCCCGGCTGCGGCTGATCGCGAGCTGGATGACGGTGGCCGCGATCGGGCCCAGGACGATGGTGAGCAGCAGCACGATCGGGTTCGGGGAGTCCTCGTCGTCGCCACCGCCGAGCGGGATAAACCAGGCGATGTTCGCCAGCATGGTGATGATGCCGGCCAGACCGGCCGCCACGCTGGAGATGAGGATGTCCCGGTTGTAGACGTGCGACAGCTCGTGCCCGATCACCCCGCGCAGCTCCCGATAGTCGAGGATCTCGGTGATCCCCTGGGTCACGCAGACGGCCGCGTGCTGCGGGTTCCGCCCGGTGGCGAACGCGTTGGGCTGGGACGTCGGGCTCACGTAGAGGCGCGGCATCGGCTGCCCGGCCTCGGTGGCCAGCTCGCGGACCATCCGGTACAGCTCGGGGAACTGTGCCTCGCTGACCGGTTGCGCCCGCATCGAGCGCAGCGCGAGCTTGTCGGAGTAGAAGTAGGTGACGCCGTTCATCAGCAGCGAGACGACGACGGCGATGACCAGTCCGCCACTGCCGCCGAACCAGTAGCCCACTGCCAGGATCAGCGAGGTGAGCAGGCCGAGCAACGCGGCGGTCTTCAGACGGTTGTGGTGCACGATCACTCCTTCGGTGCGCGGATCACGCGGGACCCGCCGACCGGTTCAACAACCCGGTACCCGTCAACCATCCGCCTCATGGCTGTGAGTTGCCTGGGATGTCCGGAGTGCCCGCCCGCGATTACCGCCGCGATCAGCGGGAATCCGGGCGCGGGAGCCGCCGCCTGACGGGGTTCGGTCAGCGGGCGGCGAGGTCGAGCACGAGTTGCGGAGCGAAACCGATCACCACGGCCACCACGGTCGCCACGACCAGCGCCGCGCCCACCGTCCCGGCCCGCACGGCGGCGGGGGCCGGGGCGCCGGCCGGCGTGGCAGCCCCACCGGCGGGGGCGGTGGGCCCCGCGACCGGGGCCGTCGGAGCCACGGGCGGGGCGGCCCAGAGGGCGGCGGTGAGGCGCAGGTAGTAGGCGAGGCCGAGCACCGCGTTCACGGCCACCACCAGGGCCAGCCAGCCCGCGCCGCCGTCCAGCAGCGAACGGACCACGGTCACCTTGGCGAAGAGACCGGCCAGCCCCGGCGGCAGACCGGCGAGCCCGATCAGCGCCAGCCCGAGCGCCGCCGCCCGCCACGGGTGCCGCCGGCCCGCGCCGCGCAGGTCGTCGACGGTGCCGCCGTCCGCGCCGGCCGGGCGCAACGCCACCACGGCCGCGAAGGCCGCCAGCTCCAGCACCACGAAGAAGACGGCGTACGCGACGGCGGCCGCGTACGCGGCGGTGCGGGCGTCGGCGGTGCGCCCGGCGGCCAGCGCCAACGCGCCGAGCGGGGCGAGGATGTAGCCGGCCTGGGCCACCGAGGACCAGGCGAGCAGCCGGACCGTACGCCGCTGGCGCAGCGCCACCAGGTTGCCGACGGTCATCGTCAGGACCGCGAGCAGGGCGAGCACCGGACCCGTCACGTCGGCCGGCAGCGCGTGCTGCACGACGGCCAGCAGGGCGACCACGCCGCCCAGCTTCGAGGCGGTGGAGAGGTATGCCGCCACCGGCAGCGGCGCGCCGTCGTAGGTGGCCGGCGCCCACGCGTGGAAGGGCACCGCCGCCACCTTGAACGCCAGCCCCAGCACGATCAGCGCCACGGCGGCGGTGGTCAGCGGCAGGTCGAGCAGGTCCGGCCGCTCGGACAGGATCGCGCCGAGCCGGCCCAGGTGCAGCCCGCCCGTGGCCGCGTAGAGCAGCGCCGCCCCCAGCAGGGTCAGCGTGGTGGCGACCACGCTGACCACGAAGAAGGTGACGGCCGCTTCGGCGCTGGCCAGGCTGCCCCGGCGCAGCCCGACGAGCACGTAGAGCGGCAGGGTGAGCGTCTCCAGCGCCACGACCAGGGTGATCAGGTCGCCGGCCGCGCCGAGCACCACGCCGCCCGTCATCGAGCAGGCGAGCAGGAAGCAGTACTCCCCCGTCGGCGACTGCCCCGCCCGCAGCAGCGGCCCCGACAGTGCGAGCACCCCGAGCGTGAGCAGGGCGACCACCGCGGCGACCAGGGCGGCCCGGCCGCCGAAGACGTACGAGCAGTCGGGGCCGACGCAGAACGTCCGCCGCTCGTCCCCGGCGCCGACCAGGGCCGCGCCGAGCGCCGTGGCGACCGAGCCGACGGCGGCCGTCACCAGCGTGACCCGGGATCGGGCGACCAGCAGGTCGGCGAGCAGCACCAGCACGGCCGTCCCGGCGGCCAGGTAAGCCGGGAGCAGCGCCACGTTGTCGACGCTCTGCACCACGCTCATGCCGGCACGCCGCTTCGCTGCGCGCCGTCATGCGGCACCAGAGCACTGAGCCTGATGATTCGCTCGCTCCGCTCGCTCATGCCGGCACTCCGCTTCGCTGCGTGCCGTCATGAGGCACCAGAGCACTGAGCCTGATGATTCGCTCGCTCCGCTCGCTCATGCCGGCACCTCGCCGCGTCTCTTCCGGCCCGGCTCGCTCATCGCAGCACCTCCACCAGGGCGTCCACGGGGGCCTCGGCGACGCCGAGCACCAGGGTCGGGGCCAGACCGACCGCGAGCGCCAGCAGCACCAGCGGCGCCCACGCGGCCAGTTCCGCGCCGGCCAGGCCGGGGGTCAGCCGCCCGACTGCCGGGCTGGGCCGCCCGTGCGTCACCCGCCGCAGCAGCCGCAGGAAGTACGCCGCGGTGAGCGCCCCGCCGAGCGCGGCCAGCACGCCCAGCGTGGTCCAGAACGCCCCGCCGACCTCGACGGCGGCCACCACCGCGAACGCCTCGCCCCAGAAGCCGGCGAGCCCGGGCAGGCCGAGCGAGGCGACGGCGGCGAAGCCGAGCAGCCCGGCGAGCCGGGGCGAGGTCTCCCGCAGCCCGGAGAGTTCGTCGAGCGCCCCGGTGTGCGTACGGTCCTTGACCGCGCCGGCGAGGAAGAACAGCAGGCCGGTGATCACCCCGTGCGCGACGTTGCCGATCAGGGCCGCCTGGATGCCGGTGGTGGTGAGCGTGGCGACCCCGAGCAGCACGAAGCCCATGTGCCCCACGCTGGAGTACGCGATCAGCCGTTTCAGCTCGCGCTGCGCGAGGCAGACCAGCGACCCGACCAGAATCGCCGCGACCGCGAGCACGCCGAGCACCGGGGCGGCCCAGCGGGCGCCCTCCGGCGCCACTCCGACCGCGATCCGGATCAGCCCGTACGTGCCCATCTTGAGCAGCACCCCGGCGAGGACGACGCTGCCGACGGTGGGCGCCTGGGTGTGCGCGTCGGGCAGCCAGGAGTGCAGCGGCCAGAGCGGGCTCTTCACCGCGAACGCCAGCGCGAGCAGGGTGAACGCGGCGAGCTGGGTGCCCCGGGACAGCCCGGCTCCGCCGGTGAGCGCCACGATGTCGGCGGTGCCCGCGGCGGCCACCACCGTGTAGACGCCGACCAGCAGCAGCACCGAGCCGAACAGCGTGTAGAGGGCGAACTTGCGGGCCGCCCGCCGCCGGTCCGCGCCGCCCCAGCCGGCGATGATCGCGTACATCGGCAGGAGGACGACCTCGAAGAACACGAAGAACAGCACGAGGTCGAGGGCGAGGAAGGTGCCGAGGATGCCGACCTCGACGACCAGCAGCAGCGCCACCAGCGCCCGCCCGCTGCCGCCCTCGGGCACCCGCCACAGGGTGTAGGCGCAGCAGAGCAGGGTGAGCAGGGCCGTCAGCACGACCAGCGGCCAGGAGATGCCGTCCACCCCGAGGTGGAAGCGCAGGTCCAGACCGGGCGCCCAGGGCAGGTCGAGCCGGTGCCACGGGCGCACGGCGGGCACGCCGGCCGCGTAGGTGGTCCAGCCGCGCTCGCCGAGGAAGAGCAGCGCGGCGGCCACCAGGGTCAGCGCGGCGACGGCCGTGCCGAGCGCCCGAGCCGCCCGCTCCCGGGGCGTCGCGGCCACCGCGAGCGCGCCCAGCGCCGGCAGCGCCAGCACCGCGACCAGCAGGAACTCCCCGAACCTCATGCGGCCACTCCGATCAGGGCGGCGGCCAGCCCGATCAGCAGCGCGCCGGCGAGCACCCCGGCTGCCGCGCGTGGCAGCGCGGCCCGGTGCAGGGCCGCCAGCCCGCCGCCGAGGCCGAGCGCGGCCCGGCCGCTGCCCTCGACCGCGCCGTCCACCACCACCTCGTCGGCCGTACGTGTCGCCCGGGCCAACGCCGTCGTCGGGCGTACGACCAGGGCCCGCTGGACGTCGTCGAGCCGGAACGCGGCGGCGAAGACCGGCCGCAGCGGGCCCAGCGCGGTCGCCGGGTCGGCGGCCGGGTCCCGCCGCCAGCGGAGCCAGGCCAGCCCCGCCCCGACGGCCAGCAGCGCCAGCGGCAGCAGCAGTTCCGGGCCGACGTGGATCAGGGCGTGCTCCCCGGCCGGCGCGCCGGCGGTGGGCGTGAGCAGCAGCCGGCGGGCGAAGGCCCAGTCGAAGCCGGCGAGGCCGAGCAGGGCGGCCGGCACGGCGAGCAGCAGCACCGGCCAGCGCATCACGGCGGGCGGGTCGTGCGGGTGGGCCAGCGGGATTCGCGTCTCGCCGAAGAAGGTGCGCAGCAGCAGGCGGGTGGCGTACCAGGCGGTGACCGCGACGCCGACGAGCCCGGCCAGCCAGACCAGCCAGCCCACCCAGGACGGGGCCGGCCCGGTGCCGTGCAGGGCGGCGTCCCCGGCGGCGGTGAGCACGCCGTCCTTGCTCCAGAAGCCCGACAGCGGGGGCAGCCCGGCCAGCGCGCCCAGGCCGACCACCGTGCACCAGAAGGTGACCGGCATGGCGCGGCGCAGCCCACCCATCCGGGACATCAGCGTGGTGCCGACCGCGTGGATCACCGCGCCCGCGGCGAGGAAGAGCAGCGCCTTGAACGCGGCGTGGGTGAGCAGGTGGAACAGCGCGGCGGGAGTCGAGCCGACCGCGAGCGCGCCGGTCATGTAGCCGATCTGGGAGACCGTCGACCAGGCCAGCACCCGCTTGAGGTCGTCCTGCGCGGTGGCGGCGAACGCGCCGAGCAGCAGGGTGACCGAGGCCATGACCCCCAGCACGGCCAGCGCGACCGGGGTGGCCTCGAACAGCGGGTAGAGGCGGGTCACCGCGTACACGCCGGCGGCGACCATGGTGGCGGCGTGGATCAGCGCCGAGATCGGCGTCGGGCCGGCCATCGCGTCCGGCAGCCAGGTGTGCAGCGGGAACTGGGCGCTCTTGCCGGCCACCCCGGCGAGCAGCAGCAGGCAGGCGGCGGTCAGCGTGCCGCTGCCGTGGTCGTGCGCGAGCACGTCGGCGATCCGGAAGCTGCCGGCCGAGACGCCCAGCAGCGCGATGCCGAGCAGGAAGCCGACGTCGCCGACGCGGGTCACCAGGAACGCCTTCATCGCGGCGGCCGGCGCCTCGGGCAGCCGACGGTCGTGGGCGATGAGCAGGTAGGAGCAGATGCCCATCACCTCCCAGCCGACCAGCAGCAGGATCAGGTCACCGGCGACCACCACCAGCAGCATGGCGGCGGTGAAGAGGCTGATCTGCGCCGCGTACGGCGGGTAGCGGTGGTCGGCGTCGACGTCGTCGTGCGGACCCCGGCGCAGGTAGCCGATCGAGTAGACCTGCACGGCCAGGGCCACCGCGGCGACCGCGACGGCCACCAGCGCGGCGGCCGAGTCGAGCCGGACCCCGAGGGTCACGGTCAGCCCGCCCAGGTCGACCCAGGTGGTGGACGCCTCGGCCGGCCGGTCGAGGGTGACCAGCAGGGCGACGGCGAGCGTCAGCGCGCCGGCCGCCCCGGCCACGCCGAGCGCGATCGCCATCCGGCGGGCCCGGTCCCCGCCCGTCCCGGCGCCGCGCGGCGAGGGCGGCAGCAGCAGGCCGAGCAGGCCCGCGACCAGCGGTACGGCCGGGAGCAGCGCGCCGAGCGTCGTGGTCGTGCTCACCGCTCCCCCTCCGGACGATCGGCGGAACCGGACCGGCCATCGGTCCCGGCGGCGAACCCGGGCCGGGCGTCGGTCCCGGCGGCGACCCCGGCCACGGGCGGCCCGGCCGGACGTACGGTCGGCGGGCGCTCGGTCAGCGGGACCTCGTCGACGGCGACGCTGGCCCGGAGCCGGTAGAGCTGGAGCACGATCGCCAGGCCGACCCCGATCTCGGCGGCGGCCAGCACGATCACGAAGAGCGCGAAGACCTGCCCGCCGTGCGGCAACTGCGCCCGCACGGTGGTGTCGGCGGTGACCAGGATCAGGTTGACCGCGTTGAGCATCAGCTCGACGGCCATCAGCACCAGCACCGCGTTGCGCCGGCGCAGCACGCCGTAGACGCCGAGGCCGAACAGCAGCGCGGCGGTGACGTACGGGATGACCGGCCTCACCGCGACCGCCCGCCGTCGCCGCCCGGACCGCTCCCGGTGGTCGCCGTCCCCGGCCGCCCGCCACCAGCGGCTCGGGTGGTCGCCGTGCCCGGCCGCCCGCCTGGCCGGTCGGTGACCGGCCCGTCGGCCTTCGGTCGGCCGATGTCGGGGCGGGAGAGCACGATCGCGCCGACCAGGGCGGCCAGCAGCAACACCGAGAGCACCTCGAACGGGAGCACCCAGCTCCGGAAGATCTGGTCGCCCAGGCGTTCCGCGGTGCCCGCGTCGGGCAGGTCCACCGCCGTCCAGCGGTAGGCGTCGACCAGCAGGGCCGCCAGGCCCAACCCGGTGCCCCCGCCGATCAGCGCCGCGGGCCAGCCGGGCCGGTCCAGGTCGTCGGAGGCCCCGATCGGGGCGCGGGTGAGCATCACCGCGAACAGCAGCAGCACCACCACCGCGCCGACGTAGATGAGCACCTGCACCCAGGCCACCAGTTCGGCGGTGAGCACCAGGTACATCCCGGCCAGCGCGCCGAGGCAGACCACGAGGTAGAGGCCGGCCCGCACCAGGTGCCGGGTGGCCACCACCAGCACCCCCGAACCGACCGCCACCGCGCCGAGGGCGAGCAGCAGCACGTCCGCACCGGTCATGCGCCGGCCTCGGGCTCGGGGCGTACGGGCGGGGCGGCGGGACGGGCGGCGGGGGCCGCCGGGACCGCGGCCTTGCGCGCGGCGGTGGTCTCCTCCTTGGCCGGCTCGCCGTTCGGGTCGTGCGCGGGCGGCGGCGGCACGGTGCCCATCCACTGCCCCAGGTGGTCCTTGTCGTGCAGCAGGTCCTTGATGTCGTACTCGGCGTACTCGAACTCCGGGGACCAGTAGAGCGCGTCGAAGGGGCAGACCTCCACGCAGATGCCGCAGTACATGCAGAGCGAGAAGTCGATGTCGAACCGGTCGAGCACGTTGCGCTGGCGGGGGCGGGCGGCGCCGGGCACCGCCACCTCCTCCTTGTGCGAGTCGATGTAGATGCACCAGTCCGGGCACTCCCGCGCGCAGAGCATGCAGACCGTGCAGTTCTCCTCCAGCAGCGCGATCACCCCGCGCGAGCGGGGCGGCAGCTCGGGGGCGACGTCCGGGTACTGCTGGGTGGTCGAGCGGCGGGTCATCGTCTTCAGCGTGACCGCGAGCCCCTTGACCAGGCCCGCGCCCGGCAGGCCACGTTCTGGGCCGGCGCCGCCCGGCTCGCTGCGCTCGCTGCGGTCGGTCATGCCGACCATCCTGCCCTGTGGCCCCCGCGCGCGCGACCACCACCCGGGGTTGACCGGCGTACCGTGAGCGTGGGGAGAACGACGCACCCGAAAGGACCAACCGATGACCGCCGCGCTGCAGAGCGTCTACCCGCCTGAGGGCGGGTAGACGACGGACGATCTGGACGCGCTGCCCGAGGACGGCCGCCGCCGCGAACTGCTCGATGGAGTGCTGATCGTGTCCCCCTCCCTCACCCGTATCCACCAGACCATCGCGGGACGGCTGATGGTCGCCCTCGAAGAGGACTGCCCGGACGACCACGACGTCACTCAGGGCGTCGAGGTGCGGATCAGCCGCACCCGTTCCTTCATCCCCGACGTGCTGGTGACCACCTCGGCCGCCGCGCGACGCCAGCCCTCGCGGTACGAGCCGCACGAGGTGGTGCTCGCCGTGGAGATCGTCTCCCCGAGCACGCAGTCGATCGACCGGGTGCTCAAGCCTGCGCTCTACGCGCAGGCCGGCATCCCGTACTACTGGCGGATCGAGACGGAGGACGGTGGGCTGGTCGTCCACACCCACAAGCTCGACCCGGTGAACGAGGTCTACGGGGAGACCGGGCGGTGGACGAAGTTCGTGGACACCAGCGAGCCGTTTCCGGTGAACCTGCCGCTCAGCCGGATCACTCCCCGGTGCCACTGAGGCCGCCGGGCGCGGGCGGGAGCATCTCGACGCCGAGCTGCTGGAGGAGTTGGAACAGCTCGTTGCAGCTCCACACGTCGACGATCCGGCCGGCGTCGTCGAAGCGCAGGAAACTCGCCCCCGAGTAGCTGACCACCTGTCCGGTCGGCGGCACCGGCCCGAACCGGCCGACCTGGGTGCCGGCTGCCCGCCAGTGCACCGCCACCCGGTTCCCGGCGGCCACCAGGTCCACGATCTTGTAGCGCAGGTCGGGGAAGGCGGCACGGCGTTCCCGGTGCCACGCCAGCGTCGCCTCCGGGCCGGCGCCGCCCAGCCCCGGGCACTCCGGCGCGACCAGCTCGTACGCCGACTCCTCCCGCGCGGCGTTCCACACGTCGGCGACGAAGCGCCGGGCCGTCGCCTCCACATCGGTCATCGCGGCAGCGTAACCGCCGGCCGCGCCGCCCGGCCCGGACGTCGGCCGCGCCGGGGAGGAGCCCGCGGGCGCAGCGGGCTGGCGCTCGGTGCGCCGGCGGAGGATCGGCGCTCGGTACACCGGCGGGCGGCGGAACCCGCCATGATGGAACGAGCGACAGGCGACGGCGGAGGGGGCGGGCGTGGGCGACACCACCGAGGGCCGCGGCGGCGGCACGACCAGCGGCGACGAGGTGCTGATGCGGACCGGCGGCAGGTACGTCGAGCCGGGCGGCGAGTTCACCCGGGACCAGCGTTACATCGCCACCCGGATCACCGCCGACGGCCGGGACGGCTGGCCGGTGCAGCCCGGCCGGTACCGGCTGGCCGTCAGCCGCGCCTGCCCGTGGGCGAACCGGCTGATCATCGTCCGGCGGCTGCTCGGGCTGGAGGACGCGATCTCGATGGCGGTGGCCGGCCCAACCCACGACAAGCGGAGCTGGACGTTCGACCTGGACCCGGGCGGGCGCGACCCGGTGCTCGGCATCGAGCGGCTGGCGGACGCGTACTTCGCGCGGTTCCCCGGCTACGAGCGGGGCATCACCGTGCCGGCGATCGTGGACGTGCCGACCGGGCAGGTGGTCACCAACGACTTCGGGCAGATGAGCCTCGACCTGTCCACCGAGTGGACGGCGTACCACCGGGCGGGCGCGCCCGAGCTCTACCCGGAGCGGCTGCGCGACGAGATCGACGAGCTGAGCGCGATCCTGTTCCGGGACGTCAACAACGGCGTCTACCGGTGCGGCTTCGCGGGCGACCAGGGGGCGTACGAGAAGGCGTACCACCGGCTCTTCGACCGGCTGGACTGGCTGAGCGACCGGCTGGCCGGGCAGCGATACCTGGTCGGCGACACCATCACCGAGGCCGACGTGCGGCTGTTCACCACGCTGGTCCGCTTCGACCCGGTCTATCACGGCCACTTCAAGTGCAACCGGAGCAAGCTGACCGAGATGCCGGTGCTCTGGGCGTACGCCCGGGACCTGTTCCAGACCCCCGGCTTCGGCGACACGGTGGACTTCGACCACATCAAGCGGCACTACTACGAGGTGCACCGCGACATCAACCCGACCGGGGTGGTGCCGCTCGGCCCTGACCTGGCGAACTGGCTCACCCCGCACGGCCGGGAGGCCCTCGGCGGTCGCCCCTTCGGCACCGGCACCCCGCCGCCCCCGCCCGAGGAGCGGGTCGACCCCACCCACACTCCCCCGCCCTAACCGCCGATCTTGCACCTTGCGCCCACCAGATGCGCCTCTGTCCCGAGACGACCGGGCCAAGGTGCAAGATCGACGAGAGAGGCGGACGAGCGCGGGCGGGAGGGTCAGAGGGCTATGCGGACGGCGGCCGTCAGGACGAGTTGGCCCAGGGAGACGGGGACCAGGACGAGCCAGCAGAGGCGCTGGAGCTGGTCCTCGCGCAGGCGGGGGTAGGACACCCGGAGCCAGATGATCACGAAGGAGACGGCGAAGACCTTCAGCAGGGTCCACAGCCAGCCGAGCTGCGCGTCGGCGAACGGCCCCTGCCAGCCGCCGAGGAAGAGCACGGTGGTGAGCGCCGCGATCACCACGATCCCGACGTACTCGGCGAGCAGGAAGAAGGCGAACCGCAGGCCCGTGTACTCGGTCATGTAGCCGAAGACCAGCTCCGAGTCGGCGACCGGCATGTCGAACGGCGGGCGGCGAATCTCGGCGAGCCCGGCGAGGAAGAAGACGACCATGGCGGGGGCCTGCCAGAGCAGCCACCACGGCTGCCACGCCGCCACGATCCCGGAGAGGCTGAGCGTGCCGGCCGCCATCGCCACCGACGCGGCGGCCAGCACCAGCGGCAGTTCGTAGCCGAGCAGCTGGGCCGCCCCGCGCAGGCCGCCGAGCAGGCTGTACTTGTTGGCCGACGCCCACGCCGACATCAGCACCGCCAGCACGCCGACCCCGACGACGGCCAGCACGAAGAACAGGCCGATGTCGAGCGGCTGCCCGACCAGGTCGTCCGGGCCGAGCGGGATCACCAGCAGGACCAGCAGGTAGGGCACGAGCGCGACCGCCGGGGCGAGCCGGAAGACCGCCCGGTCCGCCTCCCGGGGCGTGACGTCCTCCTTCTGCACGAACTTCACGCCGTCGGCGACCAGTTGGGCCCAGCCGTGGAAGCCGCCCGCGTACATCGGGCCGAGCCGGCCCTGCATGTGCGCCATCACCTTGTGCTCGGCCTGGCCGACCAGCAGCGGCAGGGTCAGGAAGGCGACGAGCACGCCGCCGACCCGGATCACCAGCTCCAACCACAGCGGCATCAGGGCGTACCTCCGTCGTCGGCCCGCTCGGTCGCGGCCGGCCCCTGCCGGGACGGCCGGTCGGCCGGCGGTCCCGAGCGGGCGGCCCCCTCGCCACGCCCGCCGGGCGCACCCGGCAGGGGACCGGCGTCGGCGGCGGTCGGGCCGGCTGCCCCCGGACCGTCGGCAGCGGTCCGGGCGGCCGGCCCCGGAGCGTCGGTCGCGGTCGGCTCGGCCGGCGCGGGACCGTCGGCGGCGCCGGCGGGCCGGGCGGTACGGGCCGGACGGGCCCCCGGGGCCGGCCGGGCGGGCCGTTCCCGGGCCGGGCGGGCCGGGACGCCGCCGCGCGGGCCCTCGCCGGCACCGCCCGCGCCGGCCGGCGTCGGCGTCGTCCCCCACTCCCCCGGCGCGGGCACGCCCGGCGGGCGGACCGGTCGGCGCCCGCCCCCGGCCTCGGACTCGCCCGGTTCCTTGGCGCCCGGCCACGGCTTGGCCACCCGCGAGGCGAGCACGAACTCCTTGCGCAGCGGGTGCCCCTCGAACTCGGGCGGCAGCAGCAGCGGCGCCAGCCCGGCGTGGCCGGGGAAGTCGATGCCGAACATCTCGTGCGTCTCCCGCTCGTGCCAGGCGGCGCCCGGGTAGACGTCGACCACCGAGGCGACGGCCGGCGCCTCGCGGGGGACGCGGGTGCGCAGCAGGAGGCCGTGCCGGTGGGTGGTGGACCAGAGGTGCGCCACCACGTCGAAGCCGCCGGCCAGCTCGTCGACGGCGGAGAGCCAGTCGAAGAAGTCGCAGGCCAGCTCCGCGTCGTCGCGGGCCGCGCGGAGCGCGTCCGGCCAGGCCGCCGGGGGTACGTCGACGGTGGCGCGGGCGTGCGCCTGACCGCCGGAGACCGACGGGGTGGCCTCGGCGGACGCGAGCAGCGCGACCATCCGCTGGCCGACCTCTTCCGGAGTCATGCCGCTGATCCTAGGGCCTCTCCCGCGGGGGCCGCCGGAGCGAGCCGAGGCCCCCGGGCGGCGGACGGGCCCCGGCGGTCCCGCCGCTTCGCGGGCGATCTGGCCGCTTTGCCCGGCGGCGGGCCGGCCGGCGGGGAAAGATGAGGCCGTGCGTGCTGTGACTGTCGCCCCTGGTGTCGCCGACTCCCTGCGGCTGGTGGAGGACCATCCCGAGCCGTCGCCCGAGGAGGGCTCGATCCTGGTCGAGGCGCTGTCGGTCGGGATCTGCGGCACCGACCACGAGATCATCGCCGGCGAGTACGGCGAGGCGCCGCCCGGCACGGACCGGCTGGTGCTGGGGCACGAGTCGCTGGGCCGGGTGCTGGAGGACCCGACCGGCACCCTGCAACCCGGCGACCTGGTGGCCGGCATCGTCCGGCACCCCGACCCGGTGCCCTGCCCGAACTGCGCGGTCGGCGAGTGGGACATGTGCCGCAACGGGCAGTTCACCGAGCACGGCATCAAGGCGCTGCCCGGCTTCGCCCGGGACCGGTGGCGGGTGCAACCCCGGTTCGCCGTCGGGCTGGACCGGGCGCTCGCCCCGGTCGGCATGCTGCTGGAGCCGACCAGCGTGGTGGCGAAGGCGTGGGACCACATCGAGCGGATCGGCGCCCGCGCCGAGTGGCAGCCGCAGACCGTGCTGGTCACCGGGGCCGGGCCGATCGGCCTGCTGGCCGCGCTGCTGGCCACGCAGCGCGGGCTCGCCGTGCACGTGCTGGACCGCAGCACCACCGGGCCGAAGCCGGAGCTGGTCCGGGCGCTCGGGGCGACCTACCACACCGTGCCGGTCAGCGAGCTGGACTTCGCGCCGGACGTGGTGCTGGAGTGCACCGGGGCGCCGGTCGTCGTGCTGGACGTGATGTGCCAGGCCGGGCCGACCGGCATCGTCTGCCTGACCGGGGTGTCCAGCGGCGGGCGGACCATCGACTTCGACGCGGGGGCGCTCAACCGCGCCCTGGTGCTGGAGAACAACGTGGTGTTCGGGTCGGTGAACGCCAACCGGCGGCACTGGGACCAGGCCGCCGAGGCGTTGACCCGCGCCGACCAGTCGTGGCTCAGCTCGCTGATCACCCGCCGCGTGCCGGTGGAGGCGTACGCCGAGGCGTACACCTCCGAACCGGACGACATCAAGGTGGTGCTGGAGTTCGCCTCCTGACGCCGCTCAGAGGCCGGGCAGCCGGCCGTTGCGGAACAGGTCGACGAAGAGCTGATGGTCCTGCCGGGCCCGCACCCCGTACGCGTGGGCGAAGTCGACGAGGTGCGCGACGAAACCCGCCTCGTCGGCGTCCACCGCCGCCACGATGGCCTCCTCGGTGGAGTAGTCCACCAGGTCGTGGCTCGACTCGTCGTCGGCGACCGAGTGCATCCGCGCGACCGCCCGGCCCAGGTCGGCCAGCACCCCGGCCAGCTCCTCCGGCTCGTTCACGTCGGCCCAGTCGAGGTCGGCCGCGTACGGGGAGACCTCGGCGACGAGCTGGCCGACCCCGTCCAGCTCGGTGAAGCCCAGCCACGGGTCGGCGTGCGCCTGGAGCGCCCGCTGCGACTCGGCGGTGCGGTGCCCCTGGTGCTGGAAGTAGCCCGCGATCGACTCGTCGGCGATGTGCCGGGCGACCGCCGGCACCTGGGCCTGCTTCATGTAGATGACGACGTCGTTCTCCAGCGCCTGGGTGTGCCCCTCCAGCAGCAGGTTGTACGACGGCAGCCCGGCCGAGCCGATGCCCACCCCCTTGCGCAACACCACGTCCTTGATGTGTGCCGCCACCGGGCGCAGCCGGGCCGAGGAGACCGGCAGCGTGCCTAGGTAGGCCTCGAACGCGGCGCACACCTTCGCCCGGGTCTCGCCGTCGACCTCGAAGACGCCGTCGCCGAGGGAGAACCGCCGCTCGTAGTTGTCGATGGTGGTCTGCGTGGCGAGCAGGTCGACCCGGGTGTTGAGCCGGGCCTGCTGGAGCACCCGGCGCAGCACCCCGTCGGCGTTGTCCAGGGTGATCGAGCCGATCGCGTCGTCGCCGCCGGCGGCGATGGCCCGCAGCTCCGTCAGGTACGACCCGGCGAAGCCGGCGACCAGGTCGCTGATCGCCCGGTCGGAGAGCGCCTTGGCGTAGCCGAGCAGGGCCACGCTGGCCGCCAGGCGCTTCAGGTCCCAGCTGAACGGCCCGACGTACGCCTCGTCGAAGTCGTTGACGTTGAAGACGAGCTGCCCGGAGGCGTTCATGTACGTGCCGAAGTTCTCCGCGTGCAGGTCGCCGTGGATCCACACCCGGCTGGTCCGCTCGTCGAGGAACCGGTCGTCGGCGAAGTCGCCGAGCTGGTCGGCGTAGAACAGCGAGGCGCTGCCCCGGTAGAAGGCGAACGGCGACGCGGCCATCTTGCGGAACTTGCGCCGGAAGGCGGCCGGGTCGAGCGCCATCGACTCGCCGAACTCCTCGGTGAGCACGTGGACGATGTGGGCGGAACGCTGGTCCGCGGACTGGCTCATGGTGCGCAGGCTAGCCCCCGCCGACCACCGGGGGTGTCGTCCGACCGACCGGCCCTTCCCGGCCCGACGGCCGGGGTCGGCGTGGGCGGGGACGCGCCTCAGCGGGTGGGCGGGCGGACGGGCGGGGCGGTCAGCGACTCCGCCGAGCGCGGGACCGCGCCGGTGGAGCCGGCGTCGGCGGGCGGGGCGTCGACCGGCGCGGCGAGCGCGTCCGGACGGGGCACCCCGCCGATCCCGGACTGCTCGGCGGCGATCTTCTCCTGGAGGCGCAGGATGCCGTGCAGCAGCGCCTCTGGCCGGGGCGGGCAGCCGGGCACGTAGACGTCGACCGGGATGAGCTGGTCGACGCCCTTGGTCACCGAGTAGGAGTCCCAGTAGGGGCCGCCGCAGTTGGAGCACGCGCCGAACGAGATCACGTACTTCGGCTCGGGCATCTGGTCGTAGAGCCGCTTGATCGCGGGGGCCATCTTGTCGGTGACCGTCCCGGAGACGACCATGAGGTCGGCCTGCCGGGGGCCGTGCGCGAACGGGATCACGCCGAGCCGCATGAAGTCGTGCCGGCCCATGCTGGTGGCGATGAACTCGATCGCGCAGCAGGCCAGGCCGAAGTTGAAGACCCAGAGTGAGTAGCGGCGGCCCCAGTTCAGCACGAACCGGATCGGCTCGCCGAGCACTCCCGGCACCTGCACGACCGCCCCCTTCCCCGAGCCCGCCCCAAGTCAACCACAGCCGACGGTGGCACCGACCGGTCGCTCCGCGCCGCCGGTCGCCGGCGCCCCGACCGCACCACTGTCGGGTAGGCGACGTCAGTTCGTGTTCGTCCGGTCGCAACCGTTCCCGGGGGTGACAGGTGTCTTGCCCGTAACACCGCCCGACGGCGAGGGCCGCGGGCGGAACACGGGGAACTGGAGGACACGAACATGGCCCGTACCATCGCCCGTCGGCTCGCCGCCGGCATCCTGGGCACGGGGCTCGCCCTGCTCGGCGCGACGGCGCCCGCCGCGCAGGCCGCAGCCGTGCCCGCCGACACGTCGGTGTCGGTCGGCCAGCTGGTGCTCGAACCGACCGATCGTGGGTACGCCGGCAGCCTGCCGGTGACCGTCACCTACCGGGGTGTGCAGGCGGGCACCCTCAACCTGACCGTCACCGAGCCGGTGCCGGGTGCCTTCGCCGGGCTCACCCCGGCGGAGCCGTGCTTCGCCGGCAGCCCGAACCCGGTGCGCACGATCTACTGCACGGTTCCCGGCGGGGCCCTCCAGCCGGGTGAGCGCCGACGGTTCACCGTCGACTTCCGGGTGTCGACCACCCTGCGCGACCACGCCATGTCCGCCCCGGCGGGTCGGGTGACGGTGGAGACCGGGGACGCCAACCCGACAAACGACACCAGCGAGTTCAGCACGTTGTTCCGCTCGACCACCGGCTCGCTGCGCGACCCGCAGCCGTACGTCTGGGACACCCTGACGAACGCGTCGCTGGCGGTGGGGGCGGCGACCCTGACCCGGCAGGAGGACGGGAGCTGGCGGGGCCGGCTGCCGGTGACCGTGCGGGTCGCGGGCGACGCCGCGCACGACGCGTACTGGCTGGAGCCGACGCTGCCGGCCGGGGTCAGCCTCGCCGGCATCGAGCCGGAGGAGACCTGCGCCGGCGCCTGCACCGTGCCCGGCGGGCGGTTCATGCCGGGTGAGGAGCGCACCGTGTCGCTGCTGCTCCGCGCGCCCGCGGAGGTCGCCCCGGGCGACCTGGGCTCGGGCTCGGTACGGCTGTACGCCGTCTTCGGCTGGGACGGCGAGCGGCTCGACGTCGACCCGGCCGACAACACCGCCGCGTTCACCGTCACCGCCGTCGACTGACGACAATGACGCAAACCGATGCGCGGCCGTGGGTGACCCCACGGCCGCGCACCACCCCTCCGCCAGCCGGGACGGAGCGACCGACGATCGAGGTGAGGGCCGCGGTGGTGGAGGATGCCGGTCCCGGCTTCGACGACGTCTACCGCCACCACTTCCAGCCGCTGGTGGTGCAGTTGTACGCGTTCGTCGGCGACATGGGCGAGGCCCAGGACCTGGTGCAGGAGGCGTTCAGCCGGGCGTGGCCGCGCTGGCACCGGATCGCCCGGTACGACGACCCGGTGGCCTGGGTCCGCCGGGTGGCCTGGAACGCGGGCATCAGCCGGTGGCGCCGGCTGCGAACGGCCCGGCTGTTCCACCAGCGCCAGCGGCTGGAGGTGGTGGACGGACCGGGCCCGGACCGGGTCGCGCTCGCCACCGCGCTCCGTACGCTGCCGGCCCAGCAGCGACGCGCGGTGGTGCTGTACTACCTGGCCGAACTGACTGTCGGCGAGATCGCCGAGGAGTGCGCGGTGGCCCCCGGAACGGTCAAGTCCTGGCTGCACCGCGCCCGCACGACACTCGCCGCCAGCCTCTCCGACAACGGCCCGGAGCATCCGGACGGCAGCCGCCCGGCGGCAACCCCGACCCGAAGGACGGTGGACTGAGATGGACCAGCGGGACCTGGGTCCTGACCGGCTGGCGGGCGCCTTCGCCGAACTGCGCTCCGCCGGTCTGCGTCAGGTCACCGACCCTGATCCGGACGAGCCGCGCCGTCGGGCGTACCGCCGGCTGCGCAACCGGACCGCCGTCCCGGCGGTGGCGACGGCGGTCGTCCTGCTGGCCGGCGCGGTGGGGCTGGCCGGGAGCGCAGTCCGTCTGCCGCCCGCGCCGGCGACGGCGACCGACCCCACCGACCTTCCCTCCACCTGGCCCTCGACCGCATCGACCCCGCCCGACCCGTCACCGTCCAGCCCGTCCGCGGCCCCGAGCGGCGGCACCCCCTCGGCGACGCCGAGCCGCACGGCCACGCCGGCACCGCCCACCGGCGCGCCGGCCCCGTCCGGGCCCCGCCCCGGCGGCACGCCGTCGGCGACCTCGGCCCGGTACGTCGACCTGTCGATCGACGCCCCGCGCGCCCTCACCCTGCAACCGTCCGACGGCGCCTACACCGGCTGGCTCGACGTCACCATGGCCAACGCCGGCACCCGCCCGTACGACAGCGGGGACCTGATCGTGGTGCTGCCGGTGGAGGCGACGATCAACCTCGACGGCACCGGCGTCGGCGGTTGCTTCCACCAGGGCGGGGACGACGACACGAAGACGATGTTCTGCACCGGTGACAGCCAGATCCCGGCGGGGGGCTCCCGGTCGTACCGGTTCCGGGTGCGGGTGGACGTCGCGCCGGGCGGGCCGGCCCGCACTCTCACCGGCTTCGCGCTGACCGTCCGGGCGAACGTGCGGGGCGCCTTCCCCGCCGACCGCACCCCCGCCGACAACACCGCTCCGACCGAGCTCAGGCTGCCCGCCGCGTGACCCGACGGCACCGGTAGGAGGTGACCGGCGGCGGCACGGGCGCCGCCGCCGGTCACCAGGTCGGGCGTTGCAGCAGGCCGACGAACTCCACGAGCAGCCGTTCCCGCAGCGCGGGCGGCGCGGCGTTGAGCAGCGTGTTCACCACCGCCGTCCGCCCCGGCACCGGGCTCGCCGGGGCGTCCACGCCGGTCGGGGCCGGGTCGCCCAGGCCCAGCCCGGCGGCCAGTCCGGCGACCAGGTCCGGGGTGAGCGCGTCGGGGGTCAGCGTGGTGGCGAGGGCGAGCAGCTCGCCGGGGAGCGCGACCGGCCCGGCCGCCCGGGCGGCGGCCACCGCGTCGGCCAGGGCGGGGCCGAACTCGGGCACCCGGGGCGCCACCGCGGCGGTCACGGTCAGGTGCACGCTCGGCGGCAGGTCGGCGTACGCGAGCTGGGGCTGGGTGTGCCAGCCCCGGGCGGTCAGCTCGTCGACCAGCACGAAGAGGTCCAGCCCCGGGTCGGTGGCGGTGAAGCAGACGACGGTCGACTCCGGCTCGGCCATCAGCCGCAGCCCGTCGACCGCGCGGACGGCGTCGGCCAGCCCGGCCACGGCGTCCCGCGTCGCCGCCGCGAGCCGCAGGTAGCCGTCGTCGCCGAGGTGCCGCAGGGTGGCGTACGCGGCGGCGATCGGGCCGCCGGAGCGGGTCGAGGCGATGACCGGGTTGACCATCGTGTAGCCGGGCCAGTCCGCGTACGCGAAGTACTGCGGGGCGCGCAGCGCCGGGTCGCGGTGCAGCAGCACCGACACCCCCTTCGGGGCGTACGCGTACTTGTGCAGGTCGACCGAGATCGAGGTGACCCCGGGGACGGCGAAGTCGAACGGCGGCACGGGCGCCCCGAGCCGGCGCAGGTACGGCAGGGTCCAGCCGCCGAAGCAGGCGTCGACGTGGCAGCGCACCCCGGCCTCGGCGGCCGCCCCGGCGATCTCGGTGACCGGGTCGACGACGCCGTGCGCGTACGAGGGGGCGGAGCAGGCCACGAGGACGGTCTCCGGGCCGATGGCGGCGGCCACGTCGGCGGCGGCGGGCCGGAGCGTGGCCGCCGAGACGGGCACCGGGTCCACCGCGACCCGCAGGTAGTGCCCGGCCTTGGCGAACGCGGCGTGCGCGCTGGCCGGCACCACGATCCGGGGCGCGGCGATCTCCGGGTGGGCGTCCCGGGCGGCCTTCACGGCCAGGATCAGCGACTCCGTCCCGCCGCTGGTGACGCTGCCGACGGCGTCCGGCGCGGCGCCGCCCGGGCCGCCGTCGAGCAGCCGGGCCGCCGCGCCGACCAGCGCGTTCTCCATCGCCAGCAGCGACGGGAAGGCGGTCGGGTCGAGCCCGTTGACGTGCGCGCTCCCGGCGTGCGCGGCGACGGCCAGCTCGTCCAGCCCCGGCACCGCCGGGTCGTAGACGTACGCGAAGAGCCGCCCGCCGTGCGTGGGCCGGTCGGCGCTCCGCAGCGCCCGCAGCTCGGCCAGCACCCGCTCGACGGGCACCCCGCTCCCGGGCAGCGCGCTCCGGCCCGGCCTCTCGTCGATCATGGAGTCGTGGTGCCCTTTCCGTGGGGTTCAGCGGCTTTCGTCCCCGCCGCGACCGTGTCGACGGCGGGGCGGGAGGCGGCGTGGGCGTGGGCCTCGGCCTCGGCGAGGCGGGCGGGGGTGAGATCGTAGGGGCGGAGGAGGAGGACGGCCAGGGCCACCAGGAGCGCGGGCAGGACGGTGAAGCCGAGCAGGATGCCGAGGCGGGCGCCGTCGGACTGGGCGGCGGCGGTGCCGGTGTCGGAGGAGACGTAGCCGCTGAGCTGGAGCACGAGGCCGAAGATGCCCGGACCGAGGGCCAGCCCGAGGGTCTCCCCCGCCGTCCAGAGGCCGGTGAACACGCCGGCCTGCCGCCGGCCGGTGCGCGCCGTGTCGTACGCGATGCAGTCCGGGAGCATGGCGAGGGCGAAGACCTGCTGGCCCGCGTACCCGACGCCGACCAGCGCGACCAGGAGGTAGACCGCCGCGCCCGGCAGCACCGGCGCGGCGACCAGGGCCAGCGCGCCCGCCGCGAAGATCAGCGACGCGGCGACCAGGGCGGTCAACTTGCCGACCCGCGCGCCGACCCGGGTCCAGACCGGCATCACCAGCAGCGCCGGCCCGACGAAGCAGGCGAACAGGACGGTCGGCCCGCCCTCGGGGTCGCGCAGGATCTGGTCGGCGAAGTAGTTGACCCCGGCGAGGATCGTGGCCACCCCGGCGGACTGCACCACGAAGCAGACCAGCAACGCCCGGAACGGCCGGTTGCGCCCGGCGACGGCGAGTTGGGCGCGCAGCGTCGGCTCGCTCGCCCCCACCGCGCCCTCGGGGGCGGACCGGGTGCCGAGGAACGCGCCGAGCGCGCCGGCCACGATCAGCCCGGCGACGAAGAGCCCCATCCAGCGGTGCCCCGCGACGCCACCGCCGCCCGCGTCGCGCACCAGCGGGGCCACCGCGCCGGAGACGAGGATGGCCAGCGCCAGCACCGCGATCCGCCAGCTCATCAGCCGGGTACGTTCCGCGTAGTCGCCGGTCAGCTCGGCCGGCATCGCCACGTACGGCACCTGGAAGAAGGCGAAGGCGGTGGCGGTGGCGAGGAACGCGACGGCGACGTACGCCCCGGCGGCCGGCCCGGCCCCGAACGGCGCGGCGAAGATGGCGGCGAAGAGCACACCGAGCGCCACCCCGGCGCCCAGCAGGTACGGCCGGCGGGCGCCCCAGCGCGACCGGGTGCGGTCGGAGATGCGGCCGGCGACCGGGTTGACCAGCACGTCCCACGCCTTCGGCAGGAGCACCAACAGGGCGGCCGCGCCCGCCGCGACCCCGAGGGTGTCGGTCAGGTAGGGCAGCAGGAGCAGCCCGGGCACGGTGCCGAACGCACCGGTGGCCAGCGACCCGAGCGCGTACCCCGCGTGCACCCGGCGCGGCAGCCCGGCCCCACCCGACGCGGGCGGGCCGGCGGCCGGCGGCGCCGGGACGGCCGGCGCGGCCACGCCCGGGGAGCCGGCTCCACCCGGCGGCGCGTCCATGGGGCCGAATGTTACTCACGTTATGGCGTTGGTCACATCCCCTCTTCCGGGGACCAGCCCGCCGCCCGCATGTCCACCCCGTCGCCGCGCAGCGGCGTGCCCTCGGCACGCAACCGGGCCCGCGCCTCCCGCTCGTGCCCGGGCGGCAGGCGGCCGGCCGCGTTCACCACCCGGTGCCAGGGCACCCCGCCCCCGTGCCGGGCCATGATCGAGCCGACCAGCCGGGCCGACGCCCGCCCCGAGCGCTCGGCCAGCGCGTCGGCGACCGCCCCGTACGACATCACCCGGCCGGGCGGGATCCGCTCGACCAGTTCCAGCACCGCCTCGACGTACTCGTCAGGTCTCACGACCCGCCACGATATGAGAACGCGACGGGGCACACCCGCACCGACCACGCAGAATAGGCGGGTGCGCGACGCAGTCACGGCGGCCCGACGGGTCGTCGTCAAGATCGGATCCTCCTCGTTGACCACCGCCGCCGGCGGGCTGGACGACGGGCGGGTCGACGCGCTCGTCGGCACCCTCGGCGCACTCGCCGCCGACGGCCGCGAGGTCGTGCTGGTCAGCTCCGGCGCGATCGCCGCCGGCCTCGCCCCGCTCGGGCTGGCCCGGCGCCCGCGCGACCTGGCCACCCAGCAGGCCGCCGCCAGCGTCGGGCAGGGCCTGCTCATCGGCCGGTACGCGACCGCCTTCGCCCGAAACGGGCTGACAGTCGGGCAGGTGCTGCTCACCGTCGACGACGTGACCCGGCGGGCGCACTACCGCAACGCGTACCGCACCCTGCGCAAGCTGCTCGACCTGCGGGCGGTGCCGATCGTCAACGAGAACGACACGGTGGCCACCGAGGAGATCCGGTTCGGCGACAACGACCGGCTGGCCGCCCTCGTCGCCGCCCTGGTCCACGCCGACCTGCTGGTGCTCCTCTCGGACGTGGACGCCCTCTGGACCGGCGACCCCACCCGCCCGGGCTCCAGCCGGATCAGCGAGGTGCGCGACGAGCGGGACCTCAGTGGCGTCGACATCGGCGGCGCGGGGCGGGCCGGGGTGGGCACCGGCGGCATGGTGACGAAGGTGGAGGCCGCCCGGATCGCCACCGGCTTCGGCATCCCGGTGGTGCTGACCGCCGCGCCGCTGGCCGCCCCGGCGCTGGCCGGCGAGCCGGTCGGCACCCTGTTCCACCCGAGCCGCCGGCGCCCGGCGGCCCGGCTCTTCTGGCTGGCCCACGCCACCTCGCCCCGGGGGCGGCTGCACCTCGACCCGGGCGCGGTCGCCGCGGTGGTGGGCCGGCGCAAGTCGCTGCTGCCCGCCGGGATCACGGCCGTGGACGGGGCGTTCACCGCCGGCGACCCGGTCGACCTGGTGGACGTCGAGGGCGCGCCGGTCGCCCGGGGGCTGGTCAACTACGACGCGGTCGAGCTGCCCGGGCTGCTCGGCCGGTCGACCTCGGAACTCGCCGCGGCGCTCGGCCCGGCGTACGAACGGGAGGTCGTCCACCGCGACGACCTCGTGCTGTTGTGAGGAGTGCGGCGATGAGCGTGAGCGAGCAGGCCCGGCGGGCGCGTACGGCGGCGGAGGCGCTGGCCGTCGCCACGCGCACGGCCAAGGACGCCGCGCTGGTCGCGATGGCCGACGCGCTGGTGGCGCGTACGCCGGAGATCCTGGCGGCGAACGAGGCGGACCTGGCGGCCGGGCGCGCGGCCGGGCTGAGCGCGGCCGTGCTGGACCGGCTCGCCCTCGACGCGGGGCGGGTGGCGGGCATCGCCGACGCGCTGCGGCAGATGGCCGCGCTGCCGGACCCGGTGGGCGAGGTGGTCCGCGGTTCGACCCTGCCCAACGGGCTGGAGCTGCGTCAGATCCGGGTGCCGTTCGGTGTGGTGGGCATCATCTACGAGGCCCGGCCGAACGTCACGGTCGACGCCGCCGGCATCTGCCTGAAGTCCGGCAACGCGGCGCTGCTGCGCGGCTCCTCGTCCGCGGCGCACTCCAACGTTGCCCTGGTCGCGGTGCTGCGCGACGCCGTCTCCGGCGCGGGCCTGCCGGCGGACGCGGTGCAGCTGCTCGACGCCAGCACCCGCGACTCGGTCAAGGAGCTGATGCGCGCCCGTGGCCTGGTCGACGTGCTGATCCCGCGCGGCGGCGCGTCCCTGATCCGCACGGTGGTGGAGGAGTCGACGGTGCCGGTCATCGAGACCGGCGTCGGCAACTGCCACGTCTACGTCGACGCCGCCGCCGACCTGGCGAAGGCGGTCGCGATCACGCTGAACGCCAAGACGCAGCGGCTGTCCACCTGCAACACGGCCGAGTCGCTGCTGGTGCACGCGGCGGTGGCCGACGCCTTCCTGCCGCCGGTGCTGGCCGCGTTCGCCGACGCGGGCGTGACCGTGCACGGCGACGACCGCGTCGCGGCCCACTCGCCGGCCGTGGTGCCGGCCACCGACGAGGACTTCGCCACCGAGTACCTCTCCGCGGACATCTCGGTCGCCGTGGTCGACTCGCTCGACGCGGCGGTCGCGCACATCCGGCGGTACGGCACGGGGCACACCGAGGCGATCGTCACGGACTCGGCCACCGCCGCCCGGGAGTTCGTGGCCCGGGTGGACGCGGCGGCCGTGATGGTCAACGCCTCGACCCGGTTCACCGACGGCGGGGAGTTCGGCTTCGGCGCCGAGATCGGCATCTCCACGCAGAAGCTGCACGCCCGCGGCCCGATGGGCCTGCCCGAGCTGACCTCCACCAAGTACGTGGTTACCGGGGACGGCCACCTGCGCGGCTGAGCCTCCGTAGTGGAGAGTTGCGCCGGATCGCTAGGCTGGGCCCGGTTTGCACGGCCGCCACGGGGAGGCGAGGCATGCTGGATGACGGTGCCCTGGAGCAGCAACTGACGCAGGCGCGGGCCGCGTTGCGGGACGCCTCCCGCAACGTCGTCCCCCGGGAGCGGGCGGAGTCGGTGGGAGAGGCCGCCGACGGGCGGATCAGGGTCACCCTCGGCACCGACGGGCGGCTCAGCGCGGTCGAGATCGACCCCCGGGTGCTCCGCGAAGGCTCGGAACACCTCGCCGAGGAGCTGCGCCGGGCGGTGAACGCCGCCCTCGACGGGCAGGAGCCGGCGGTCGACGCCGAGCCGATGCCCGACCTGGCCGCGATGACCGCCACCCTGGAGCGGATCCAGGACCAGGGCCTACGGCAGATGCGCGAGATGAGCCTCGCGATCAGCGAGAACATGCGCAAGCTCCAGCAGCGGAGCTGAGCCGTGGAACCCCTCGACGTCGACATCGACGCGCTGCGCCGGGGCGCCGAGCAGCTCGGCGCGGCCAAGGAGAGCGTGCGCCAGACCTTCGAGTCCTTCCAGGCCGCGGTGGCCGGGTACGAGCAGGCGTTCGGCGGCGACGACATCGGCATGCTGCTCGGCGTCGCGCACCAGGCGTGCGTGGAGGCGGTGGCCGAGTGCCTGGGCACCAACATCACCGAACTGGAGTCGTACGCCGAGAGCCTGCGTGGCATGGCGGACGGCTACCAGGCCGTGGAGGAGGGCGTCTCCGAGGCGTTCCGCTCGATCCTCGGCAAGCTGGGCTGAGCCCGGAAGAGAGGAGTCACCGTGGGTCTGACGCTCCCGGGTGAGCTGGTGTCCCTGCTGTCGATGCTCGGATACGACTGGCCGGAGTCCGACGAGACGGCCATCTTCCAGCTCGCCGGCGAGTGGACCGGCATGGCGGACCGGGTCAACGGCTCGGTCGCCCAGCTGGAGTCGGCGGCGCGGACGGTGCTGGACACCAACCGGGGCGAGAGCTTCACCGCCTTCGCCAGCGAATGGACCGACAAGGAGTCGGCGGCCCGCAACATCGCCGACGCCGCGAACCCGGCCACCGTCATCGGGATCGGGTTGATGGCCGCCGCGGGCGTGGTTCTCGTCCTCAAGATCAACGTGATCATCCAGCTGATCGTGCTGGCGATCCAGATCGCCCAGGCGATCGCCACGGCGGCGGTCACCTTCGGCGCGTCGCTGCTACAGATCCCGATCTTCAAGATGATCACCGGATTGATCATCGACCAGTTGATCGGCATGGCCGTGGACATGGTCCTCAATGGCTAAGAAGCGGACCACGCCGACCCGGCAGACGCAGCCGAAGGGCGCCAAGATCGTCTCGGCGTACCTGGAGAACGCCGACGTGTTCCGCACCGCCAAGACGGCCGGCACCACGCCCCGCGGCCCGGCCGTGCTGGTGCTGCGCAACCGCCCGGACTTCGACAAGCGGGACTTCGACCGCAAGGCCAAGGACCTGGTCCGGCTCGGCCAGGAGGGCCGGCTGAGCAAGGCCAAGTCGGACCGGACGTCCAACAGCGTCTACCACCGCGGAGGCCGGGGGACCAAGCCGGGCAACCGGAGCCGCACCAACGTCTTCCGGGACCGGGTGACACGCCGGCTGACCAGGAACAAGCGGCTGACCCAGCAGCACGGCACCCCGGAGACCAACCAGTACCTCGCCAACAAGGACCTCGTCGACCGCCTCTACGGCGGCCGGGGGCCGGTCAGCGCCCGGGGTCAGGGACTCGACCCGGACCACGTCCACGAGCTGCAACTCGACGGAAAGGACGAATACGCTAACCTCAGGCTGATGGACGCCTGGACCAACCGCGAG